>NZ_FNFO01000003.1:300000-600000 GCF_900100765.1 Catalinimonas alkaloidigena
CCTCTTGCAACTCTGAAGGGCTGTTGACCTCAATTCCATCGATTTCGAGCACCACGTCGCCTTTTTGCAGCGAAGCTTCGGCGGCGGCACTGCGTTCGGTCACGCCCTCGATGTACACGCCTTTTACCCGGTCGATGCCCATGTTCAGCGCCCGCTCGGCACTCATTTCGGTGATCGACACGCCCAGCAGCGCCCGGCGCACTTCGCCGTAGTTGAGCAGATCGTCCATGACCTTCTGCACAATGGCAACCGGCACAGCAAACGAATATCCTGAATAACTACCTGTGGTAGTGGCAATGGCGGTATTGATGCCAATGAGTCGTCCCTGCAAATCGACCAGCGCGCCACCCGAATTGCCCGGGTTAACGGCCGCATCGGTTTGAATGAAGGATTCGATGGCGTAGTTGTTATTGCGCGTGCGGAGGATGTTGATGTTGCGGCCTTTGGCACTGACAATCCCTGCGGTAACGGTAGAAGTCAGATCGAACGGATTGCCCACCGCCAGCACCCACTCGCCGATCTGCAACCGGTCGGAGTCGCCGTATTTCACCGTAGGCAGGTCGGCAGCGTCGATCTTTAGCAACGCCAGATCGGTCGTGGGGTCCGAGCCGATCAGTTCGGCTTCGTAGCTGCGCTTGTCGTCCAACACGACGTGGATGGTCCGCGCTTCGTCGATCACGTGGTGGTTAGTAACGATATAACCATCGTCGGCGATGATTACGCCCGAGCCTGAGGCTTCGCGCGGCAGATTTTGTCCGTGATAAGCATCGCCCTCGCCCAGAAAATCCTGTAAAATATCGCCGTAGCGGTTGCGCTGCGTGCCGCCACTCGAGGTGGTGATGTGCACCACGGCCTGGCGGACCATGTTGGCAGCTACCACAAAATTGAGCCCTTCGGGCACTGCGGCATTAGAATCGGACAAATAAGATTCCCACTGGCGGGCATCTCCGCCGCCCAGCGAAACGATGGTATTGCTGCGAGGGGCGAACAGGCGCTCCGCTCCAATCGCAATGATGGCTCCCAGGAGGGCAGCCAGCAACACGCCCGCAAAAAACTTCCCTTGCGTCATGTATGTAGTGAAATTATCAGGTCGATCAAAACTAAATGATACTAGCGTAACGTGTACTCCCCCCACAAATGTTTAGCATTTCTGCTGTGTCGGAGCGGATGACTAATTTACTGAAAAACCGCCAATGCGGCAGCACCGCTCCGCAGAAGTTAGCGCAGTAGGCCAAGAATTAAGAAACCGGCAGACGAAGTTGCCAATTCTGCTCCGTTAGGGCTCGTTCCTCACGCTGAAAAACCTTAGGTTTGCTTACATTAGTTCATTCTTACGCTCACTATGCCTACGACAGTACGCCCGAAACCTCGTACGAAATCCAAAGCATCCCCCCGCAAAAAAAAGGCCGCGCGCCCGCAACATAATCCGGTGCTGTTGCCTACGCTGCTGACCTTGGTGGTGGCGCTCGGGTTGTTGTGGGGATGGATTGCCCTGACCACACCGCGCGGCGAATCACTGCTGACCCAACTGCAAAGCGCTTCGGTGCCGACCAGCGCCCCGCAGCGACCAGCGGCTCACGCTACCGACCAGGGGGTCGAATACCGTTACGTTCCCAAACGAGACGAGCCGCTCGGCATTGTGGCCGGACGCTTCAACGCCTCGCCGACTCAGGTGAAGCAGCAGAACCAGCTCACGTCGTCGACCGTGGCGGCCGGAAAACCCATCCGCATTCTGGTAAAAGCCTTGCACCGCGTAAAAGCCGGTGAAGGCCTCAACGGCATTGCGCTGCGATACGACGTGCCCAAGGCGGACATTATGCGTGCTAACTCGCTGGACAACGACGTGCTACGGATTGATCAGCAGTTGGTGGTTCCCTTCCGCAGCCATTAAGCCGACCCAGGGGAGTGATTGCGCCAGGTGAACAGCTCGTCAATTACCGCATCGACGCACACGTCGGCGATACGCCTCTGGGTGGCCTCTACGAAGCTGAGCACGTACGTTCGGAGCGCAAGGTGCTGATCCGCCACCTCGATACCCATCTGATTCCTAAACCCGCGTTGTGGCAGGCGTTTAAGAACGACCTGATGCAGCACGTACGCTTGCAGCACCCCAATCTGGTCGCTTTGCTCGATCACCTGGAGGACGAGCGCGGAATCTTTCTCGTCACCGAACAGGTGAAGGGCGTTCCTCTGGAAACGTACCTCCAGCAACAGGGTCCCCTGTCCGAGGCGCAGATCCGGCGCCTGTTCCTGCAACTGCTGGACGCGCTGTCGCATGCCCATTACCACGAGGTTGTGCACGGTGACTTGCGGCCGGCGCACCTCTGGATCACCCCGCAGGGCAACCTCCGGCTTAGCAACCTGGGCCTGACACCGCTTCTTAACGAATTGTTGCCGGACCTATCGGATACCGAAGCCCATTTTGAGACCATCGTGTACATGAGTCCGGAACGCGTAACGGGCGAACCGATTACCCCTGCCAGCGACATTTACGCCGCCGGAGTGCTGCTGTACCGGCTCGTGGCTGGGCACGCTCCCTACCAGTACGGGCAACAGTCAGAGTATGAGGTATTCCGGCGCATCGTAAACGAACCGCTTCCCCCCTTGCCCGACGGCGCGAACCTACTCTTTGCGAAAGCGATTGAGCATGCCACGCAAAAAAGCCCGACAGCGCGTTTCCAAAGTGCAGCGCAGTTTCGGCAGGCACTTTCGCCGCAACAAGCTCCTGCCGCCGCTCCACCTCGTCCGGCAACCCCGCCACCTGCTGAGGCCATTACCGATACGCCTGTGCAACTGCCCCGCGAGCGCGTCATCAGCCAGGGGATTCTGCTGGTTTCGTTGCTGGGCCTGGTGCTGATCGGCTCGTTGTTCTTCGTTATGCGGTCGTACACGCCAGACCTGCGCATGGAGGCGGGCGATCAGGTAGGCCGGTTGTTCGAAGGCCTCAATCAACACGATCCGAAGATTCTCCGCACGGTGTTCGCGCCCGAATTGGAGCGGTATTATCAGTTCGACAACTACCCGCTCGACAAGGTCATCAACAACTACCAGAACTACTGGAAAAGCCTCGCGTACGACCGGTACCAGATCCGCGAAGAGCAAGTGCGGCTCACCCAGCAGAACGACGGCAGTTTCGACGCGAACGTGCCGGTGCTGTACGAACGCGCTTACCCGCGGGAAGTCCGGTTGTTCAACTACGATTCTGCGCGCTACGAGCAGGTGACGTTTCCGGACGAGGAAGCCAAAAACATTACGTTCCGCATTCGCCTCAATTCAGATTTCAAAATCATCTACTTTCGGGAGCAGTCGAACGACAACCTCGCGCAACATGCGGAAGCGCTGCTGGCCCGCACGTGGAAACTGGCGCGGTATTCGGAAAATGGGCTACAGGGCCGCGAAATGGGAATGATCCGCCGCCTGACCGTGCAGTTGCAACGCCTCATTCGTCGCAACCAACTGGAACTGAGTCCGGAAGGCAACTTTACGGGCACGTACTTGTTTGGGGAAGACGAAGCAGGTACCTGGCAGTACGAACCCCGAAGCCGCGAGGTACATTTCAAGACGGCCGATCAGGACTTCACGTTTCAGCTCGTCGCCATCAGTCAGGACCGGATGGTGCTGAAACACAAAGAAAAGCAGAAAGAAGAGTTTTTTGTCTACCGTTTTGTCAGCGACTAGGCTTCTTTGCCCAACTGCTGTTGCCAGTGCCAGGCGTCGCGCATGCTTTCCGCCAAACCACGGCGGGCTTCCCACCCCAGGGTTCGCCGCGCTTTGCTTACGCCACCGTAGATCTGTATGACGTCGCCGGGACGGCGGTCCACAATCTTGTAATTGACCGGCATGCCACTCTGCTCTTCGAAGGTTTTGATGACCTCCAGAACTGAATTGCCCCGCCCGGTTCCTACGTTGAACACGTCATACAGCGATTTTCCCGACTGTTGGTCGAGCCACTGCAACGATTTTACGTGTGCCTCGGCCAGATCCATCACGTGAATGTAGTCGCGAATGCAGGTCCCGTCGGGCGTTTCGTAATCGCCTCCGAAGACGCTGAGTTCCGGCCGAATGCCGGCGGCTGTCTGCGCAATGAAAGGGACCAGATTGTTGGGCACCCCCAGCGGAAGTTCGCCAATCAGGCCGGAAGGATGCGCTCCGATGGGATTGAAGTAGCGCAACGCAATGCCCCGAATCGGCATGCCCGCTTTTACGCTATCGCGGATAATTTCTTCTGAGATCTGTTTTGTGTTGCCATACGGCGACTCGGCCGGCAGAATGGGCGTTTCTTCCGTTACCGGGAGCTTCTCGGCTTGGCCGTAGACTGTACACGAAGAAGAGAAAACCAGGTTTTGCACCCCACGTTCAGCCATCAGTTCGAGCAGAACAATGAGCGAATTCAAGTTGTTATGGTAGTACTTTAGCGGTTCGCGTACCGATTCGCCGACGGCTTTGTAGGCAGCGAAGTGAATTACACCGTGTAGTTTTTCTTTTGCGAACACCTCGGCCATGGCGTCCCGGTCGTTGCAATCGATCTGGTAGAAAGGAAAAGCATGTCCTGTGATCTTCTCCAATCCCTCTAATACAGAGGGCTGCGAGTTAGAAAAGTTGTCGACAATTACCGGAACAAAACCGGCTTCGTGCAGCGCCACTACGGTGTGTGACCCGATAAAGCCCGCCCCACCGGTAACGAGAATTTTGTACGATCGAGAGTCCATGCAGAAAATTCCTTGGTTTTCTTGATACGCGAAGGTAACTCTTACGTAGAATTAGTAAGTCTGCACCATGCAGAAATAATAACTTTTAGCGTTTTAAGGGCAACCGCCCTTTGTTACGTCTTCGCGCGGCCGCCCCCACTGTCGGTTGGTGTTATCCACATTTATAGTTAATTTTATTCTTCTAACTCCTGAGTATTGTGAAGAGATTTCGTTGGCTTTGTACGGGTGTTTTCTGCCTGGCGACTGTATTTGCCGCCCAAGGGCAGGATGACGAATACGATTACAAAGAAGAGATTACGTATGGCGTCACCACGAACACCAACAGCGGTCTGATTGGTGGGGTGATGTTCAAGTATGCGCATGCTATTTCGCCTAACCAGTACCGCCTGATGGGCGTAGAACTGGTCAACGTCAAACACCCGAAGGAAACGCGCTACAACCGCACCCAGAACTCTTTCATTCCTGGCAAAGCGATTTACTTTTTCGCCTTACGGCCCCACTACGGTCGCGAATTTGTGCTGTTCCGGAAAGCACCCGAAGATGGCGTTCAGCTCAACCTCGTTACGGCGGCAGGGCCTTCCATCGGCATTTCCAAGCCGTATTACGTGATTTACGGTGCCAATTTGGAAGACGCCCGCAGTGTACCCTACAGCACCTCGCAAGACCCTACCAAAACCTGGGGAGCCGGACGTTTCTTGGAAGGATTCGACCAACTTAAGTTCAACGTGGGCGCGCACGTAAAAGCCGGCCTGAGCTTTGAGTTCGGTAAACTCAACAACAGCGTGATGGGCATGGAAGTCGGCGGACTGCTTGAAGCGTATTCGAAAGAAGTGCTGATTATTCCCAACGCCGGCGGCAATCACTTCTTCTCGTCGGCATTCTTCACGCTTTATTACGGGAACAAATACTGAAGTTATTTTCTTTATACCTTCGTATCCCGAACTTGTTTCTTGTCACTCATGATCGAATTACCGGTTATTTCAACCGAAGCTAATAAAAAACCCCGGAAGCCCGATTGGTTGCGGGTCAAGCTTCCGGTCGGCCCCGAATACGCCAAAGTGCGTAAACTGGTCGATACTCATAAGCTCCATACCATCTGCGAAAGCGGCAACTGCCCGAACATGGGCGAGTGTTGGGGAGCCGGCACTGCTACCTTTATGATTCTGGGTAACGTTTGCACGCGCAGCTGTTCGTTTTGTGCGGTGGCCACCGGACGGCCGCCGGAATACGACGAAGACGAACCCCGTCGCGTTGCCGAAGCGGTAAAACTGATGGGTGTTAAGCACTGCGTGCTCACTTCGGTGAACCGCGACGAACTGAAAGACCGCGGTGCCGAGATCTGGTACCAGACGGTGCGTGCCGTGAAAGAACTTTCGCCGGAGACGACCATCGAAACCCTGATTCCCGACGTAAAGGGGAACTGGGAGGCGTTGGAGCGGATGATCAGCGCCGGGCAGGAGGTGGTTTCGCACAACATGGAAACCGTCAAGCGCTTGTACCGTCCCGTACGTCCGCAGGCCAAGTACGAGCGTAGCCTGGAACAGACGCGCCGGACTAAGGCATTGGGCAAGCGTACCAAATCGGGAATTATGTTGGGGCTGGGCGAAACGCCCGACGAAGTCTACGAAGCAATGGACGATCTGGTGGCGCATGGGCTTGACATCCTGACGCTAGGCCAGTACCTCCAACCGACCAAACGCCACATCGAAGTCGCCGAATTTATCCGGCCGGAACAATTTGAGCGTTACCGGGAAGAGGGCCTGAAACGGGGCTTGAAGTACGTAGAGTCAGGGCCGCTGGTGCGCTCTTCGTACCATGCTGAACGCCACGTGAACGTATAGAAGAAAATAACTTTATGACAAAGCTGCTCCTCTCGAGCGGCTTTTTTTATGCTTGTTCCCCTGAACTCGACTTTCTGACCTACCGTACCTATCAGAGTAACCTATTCTCCTGATGCAAAACATTCTGGTGGCAGTTGCCAAAGAATCCAGTGCACAGACGCTTGTGGAGCACGCTGCCCGGTTTGCCGCGGCATTCGGTGCCAAGCTGTGGCTTATACACATCGCACCGCCAGATCCCGATTTCGTTGGATTTGATGTGGGGCCACAGTCAGTCAGAGATCAGGAAGCCGCTGAGATGCGGGAAGAACACCGCTTCGTCCAGACGTTTGCCCGCCAACTCACCGCGCGAGACATCAAGGCCGAAGGATTACTGATTCAGGGCGCTATGGTCGAAACCCTCCTGGAGGAAGCGCAGAAATTAGCTTGCGAAATGATCGTGGTGGGTTCGCACCAGCATAGCACGCTGGCCAACCTGTTTTCGGAGAGTACCTCTTCGTCCCTGTTCCGGAAATCGAAGATTCCCCTACTCGTGGTGCCTTTGGAAGACGCCTGATTTCCGTCAGGGTTGCACCTGATCGACTTTGATGCGCTGCGGCTGGTTGGCAAGCTGCCAGGCGGTGTAAAAAACCAAGCGGGTAACCTTCTCCATCTTTTCAAAATGGATCTTCCCGACTTCGTCCGTAGGGCGATGGTAGTCTTCGTGTACCCCACTGAAGTAAAAAATGACGGGCACACCGTTTTTGGCGAAGTTGTAGTGGTCGGAGCGGTAGTAAAAGCGGTTCGGATCGTCTTTCCGGTTGTATTTATAATCCAGATTCAGCTGGCTATAGGTGGCGTTGGCGGCTTCGCTGACTGCGTGCAGCTCACTGGACAACATCGTAGAACCGATGATGTAGATGTAGTCCGGTTCTGAGTGGGCTTCGTCCAGCCGCCCGATCATATCGATGTTCAGGTCGGCAACCGTACTGTCCATCGGGATCACCGGATAGTCACTGTAGTAGTTCGAACCCAGCAATCCTTTCTCTTCGCCTGTGAAAGTCATGAATAACAGGCTACGCCGGGGGCCATGCCCCTCGGCTTTGGCCGTGGCAAAGGCCTGGGCCAGTTCCAGGACGGCCACCGTACCGGAACCATCGTCGTCCGCGCCATTGTAGATAGCCGTATCGCGGCGCCCTACATGGTCGTAATGGGCGGTGATCACCACCACTTCGTCTTTCAGATCGCTACCCTCTACCAGGCCTAATACGTTCTCGGTCTGGACCGACGTTTCAATACGATCGGCCTGCACCACCACCGGCCTCTCTTTTCGCGCCCAGCGCGGAAGTTTGGGCTCCGCCGAAGGATTCAGAAAAATGGCCAGTTTCTTAAGCGACGTCCCCGCCATCCGAGCCGCGACGGTAGGTTTCACGACAAAAGTGCCGAATGAGTCGAGCGTTTTGCTGGCCTCAAACGACATGCGCGCGCCTTCCAGGTAATGGATGTAACGGTTCAGGTAGTCCGTAAACTCACGATCGGAAGTATGACGAAGCTGAAACACCGCTGCTGCCCCCTTGCGTTGCGCCAGCTCAGTTTTGCGGTTCCAACCTTCGGCCCAGCCTGAGTGGTTCTTGTCGCCGGTCAGAACGTAGCGGCCGTCGGGCAGTTGCGGTTCCCCGGCCAAAAT
The DNA here is from genome assembly GCF_900100765.1 of Catalinimonas alkaloidigena. NCBI lineage: Bacteria > Pseudomonadati > Bacteroidota > Cytophagia > Cytophagales > Catalimonadaceae > Catalinimonas > Catalinimonas alkaloidigena. Next base: position 308,214 of record NZ_FNFO01000003.1, read on the forward strand.
GAGCACTGCCTTCCCGGCTACGTCAAGATCCTGATAATCGGAATAGCGTTCGTCTTCTATGCCGTAGCCGGCAAATACTACGTCCCACTCGTTCGGTTGCGGGATGTCGAACAAAGCCGCCGGATAATAATCCTCCAGAAATTCGTACGACTTTCCCTTTACCCGAAGTGCCATCTCGCCCCACCGTTGCTCCCGCACCTCGAACGACTGAAGGTACGTTTTCCCCTCGCTGCCCATCACGGGCGGCCGCAGGTTGTTTTCCGCAAACTGCCGGGCAATGTAATCGGCCGCCAATTTCTGGCCGCGTTCACCGGTTTCGCGCCCTTCGAAGCTATCGGAGGCGATAATCGTCAGGTGCTCACGCAGATCGTTGACCGTGATGGTGTTGGCATAGCGCACCGCCTCGGGATCTTTTTCCTGCGCCAGCGCGGGCAGGCTGCACCCTACCCACACCAACAGCAACCAGGGCTGCGGATGTAGTTTCATGAATGCGTAACCCCGCTACGCAGATCAATGTTCAGTTCTTTCAACTGTTTTTCGTCAATCGGCGAGGGCGAATCGATCATCACGTCGCGGCCGGAATTGTTTTTGGGGAAGGCGATGAAGTCTCGAATCGAATCGGCTCCGCCAAACAAAGCCGACAGGCGGTCGAACCCGAAAGCGATGCCTCCGTGGGGCGGCGCTCCGTATTCGAAGGCCTCCATCAGAAAGCCGAATTGTGCTTTGGCTTCTTCGGGCGTGAAGCCCAGTACTTCGAACATTTTCTCCTGCAACTTCCGGTCGAAGATCCGGATAGAGCCCCCGCCCAATTCGACGCCGTTCACGACGAGGTCGTAGGCATTGGCCCGGACCGCACGCGGATCGGTGCCCAGCTTGTCGATGTCTTCCGGCCACGGCGATGTAAAGGGGTGGTGCATGGCAAACCAACGTTGCTCTTCTTCCCCCCATTCCAGGAGCGGGAAGTCGACGACCCACAGGGCTTTGTATTCGTTGCGGTTGCGCAGGCCCAGCCGGTCGCCCATCAACAGGCGTAGCTCATTCAGGGCTTTGCGCGTCGGATTCTTCTCACCGGCCAGCACCAGAATCAGGTCGCCCGGTTGGGCACCACACGTTTCGGCCCAAGTCTTCAGGGCCTCCTGATCGTAAAATTTATCGACTGACGATTTCAGAGAACCGTCTTCGTTGTACCGTACGTACACCAGTCCTTTCGCACCAATCTGAGGCTTTTTGACAAATTCAGTCAACTCGTCGACCTGCTTGCGGGTATACGACGCACAGCCGGGAGCGGTGATGGCAACGACCAGCTCAGCACTGTCGAACACAGAAAAACCTTTGCCCTGCGCAACGTCATTCAGTTCGACGAACTCCATCCCGAAACGGATGTCGGGCTTGTCGCTCCCGTATTTTTCCATCGCTTCCTGGTAGCTCATGCGAGGCAGTTCTGGCAGGTCGAGGCCTTTCACCTTGCTGAAGAGGTGACGGATCAGTCCTTCGAAAGTGCGCAGGATGTCTTCGCGTGTCACAAACGACATTTCGCAGTCGATCTGCGTGAACTCCGGCTGACGGTCGGCGCGCAGGTCTTCGTCGCGGAAACACTTCACGATCTGAAAATACCGGTCAAAACCCGACACCATCAGCAACTGCTTGAACGTCTGCGGCGACTGCGGCAGCGCGTAAAACTCACCGGGGTTCATGCGAGAGGGCACCACAAAGTCGCGCGCGCCTTCTGGCGTTGATTTGATCAGCACCGGCGTTTCTACTTCGATAAAATTCAGGCCGTCGAGGTAACGACGCGTTTCCTGCATCAGGCGGTGACGCAACTCTAGGTTCCGCCGCACCGGTGCGCGGCGCAGGTCCAGGTAGCGGTACTTCATGCGCAGGTCTTCGCCCCCGTCGGTTTCGTCTTCGATCAGGAAAGGCGGCAACTTGGCCGGGTTCAGCACCTTCAACTCCTGCACACGCACTTCGATGGCGCCCGTCGGGATTTTATCGTTTTTCGACAACCGTTCAATCACCTTGCCGTGCACCTGCACCACAAACTCACGCCCCAGTTCACGGGCCGCTTCAAGCAATGCCTCCGCCTCTACTCCCTCTTCCAGAATCAGTTGAGTCAGTCCGTAGCGGTCGCGCAAATCGATCCAGAGAATGCCCCCTTTATCGCGGATGCGCTGCACCCAGCCGCTCAAAGTGACTTCCTGATTGACGTGTTCGAGGCGCAATTCGCCGCAGGTATGTGTTCTTAGCATGGTTCTTGTGTATGGAAATCGCGTATTTTCGCTGAAAGTGGGCAAAATTACTAGATTAATTTTGTTCCGTTTCCCGAAGCATTCAACGTTATGAAGTGGATTTTGCTATTTAGCTTTTTAGGCACTGTGCTGCCGTGGTGGACATCTCCCGTTCAGGACAACCTGACACGCGTCAAGCTGTCGGACCATATCAGCGTCTCCCTGCCCAAAGATTTTATGCCCATGTCGGAGGCTGACATTCAGCGGCGTCACCTCTCCTACCGGCGTCCGGTGGCGATGTATACCGAAGGCAGCGGACAAGTAGACTTTGGCTTCAATGCCTCCCACAACGACAACTGGAGCGTGAAAGACCTGCCGATTCTGCAATCGTTTTACGAGTCGACCATCCGCAGCATGTACACAGACGTAGAGTTTTTGCGGCGCGATCAGACGGAAATCAATGGCAAGCCCTTCGTGGTATTCGAGTTCGTTTCGACCGTAACGGAAGAAGGACGCGCCCCCATCCGCAAGTACACGTATATCCAGTATACCATCCGGAAAAGTTATACGCTGGTGTTTCACTTCACCTGCCCGGCCGAGCAGCAAACGCGCTGGCAGCCTACCGCAGTGGCAATTATGCAGTCGGTGAAAGTGGAGGGGTAGGTTCGGACACTTTGTAATTCTACCGCAAGCGTTCGGCCGCGCCTGGTTAGCCACGCCGCGTAGCTTGTAGTAGAGATGCGGTGCCCACTAAATCTTCTAGCGATAGCAAAGATTTCTCACTACGCGATGCTTCGTTCGAAATGACAAAAATCGAGAGTTTCGTTTTCCAGTGATATCCGCTTAAACTATCACAGATCCATACAGATCAAACTCGGCGGCGCTGTCGATCTTGACCTGGGCGAAGTCGCCGATGCGGACGTAGTGTTTGGCAGCGTCTACTAACACTTCGTTATCGACTTCCGGAGAATCGAATTCGGTCCGGCCGATGAAGTAGCCACCCTCTTTCCGGTCGAACAACACTTTATACGTCCTGCCGATTTTTTCCTGGTTCAGCTCCCACGAAATACTTTCCTGCAATTCCATGACGGCATCGGCCCGTTCCTGTTTCACTTCTGCCGGCACATCGTCGGGTTGTTGGAAGGCGTGCGTATTTTCTTCGTGCGAATAGGTAAAGATGCCGAGACGGTCGAAGCGGGAGCGCTCCACAAACTGGTACATTTCTTCAAATTCGGCTTCGGTTTCGCCGGGATAACCCGCGATGAGCGTCGTACGCAGCGCAATGCCGGGCACGCGGTCGCGGATGGTATGGATCAGTGCCTCAGTTTTTTCGCGGGTGATGCCGCGCCGCATCCGCCTCAGCACGTCGGTCGAGCCGTGTTGCAGGGGCATGTCGAGGTACTTGCAGATGTGCGGATGGTCGCGCATCACGTCCAGAATATCGAGCGGAAAACCTGACGGATAAGCGTACTGCAAACGAATCCAGTCGATGCCTTCCACGTCGGCCAGGCGCGCGACCAGTTCCGACAGGTTGCGCTTTTTATAAATATCAAGCCCGTAGTACGTCAGGTCCTGCGCAATCAGGATCAGCTCTTTAGTCCCTTGGCGGGCCAGGTTGCGCGCCTGCTGGGTGAGCAATTCCATCGGCTGGGAAACGTGCCCGCCCCGCATCAGCGGAATGGCACAGAACGAACAGGGGCGGTCGCACCCTTCAGCAATTTTAAGGTAGGCAAAGTGGGCAGGCGTGGTCAGCAGACGTTCGCCAACCAACTCCTGTTTGTAATCGGCCCGCAGCGTCTTCAGAAGCCGCGGCAGTTCGTTGGTTCCGAACCAGGCATCGACGCTCGGAATCTCCGGAGCTAATTCGTCTTTGTACCGGTGCGAAAGACAACCAGTCACGTAAAGTTTGTCGATCAGGCCGTCTTCCTTCGCGTCGGCGTAACGCAAGATGGTGTCGATCGATTCCTGCTTGGCATTCTCAATAAAGCCGCAAGTATTCACGACAATCACGTTGGCTTCATCGTCCTGCGCTTCGTGCGTGGCTTCGAGCTGATTGCCCTTCAGTTGCGTCAGCAGCGTTTCCGAATCCACCAGATTCTTGGAACAGCCCAGCGTGACGATGTTGATTTTATGCTTCCGGTTTCCTTTTGTCCTCATAGCTCACAAGCAACTCTTCTTTCTCCCCAAAAGGTTCAATACGCGGCCTCGTAATCGATATCGAACGAAATATCGGTGACCTCATCCTCCTCAATATCGACGGGAAAAATGTAACCGTCTCCATCAAATCCGTTGGCATAATAGCGATCTTTTTCGCGCACGAACACGGAATAGTGGCCGGCGGGCAGACGCACCTGGAAACAGCCGGTGCTATCCGACTGCGCTACCGCGATGGGTTCGGTGGCTAACGAATCGTAGAAGGGAGCTTCTGTAGCGAACGCTTCGCTCAATTTGGTCAGGGGAAAAATGTAGACTTCGCGCACCACCGGTTGGCCGGCGGCGGCCCGTGGGTCCAGGTCAGGACCGGGCATCAGATTCCCCGATTTGAAGGTGACCACCCCCCGCAAGCCTTGCTGCAAGGGTTCTGAACACCCCACCGGAACGTCGTCCTGCGCGGAGGTGCACTCCTCGGCTGTGCAGAGAAAAAATACGATGAGCAGCGCGGCCCAGCTAGTTTTTCTTGAAAAGAGAGTCGACAAATTCATACTTATTGAATACTTGCAGATCGTCGACTTTTTCGCCTACGCCAATGTATTTCACCGGAATGCTCAGCTGATCCGAGATTCCGATTACCACGCCGCCTTTGGCAGTGCCGTCCAGTTTGGTGATGGCCAACGCATTTACTTCTGTAACGCGCATAAACTCTTTGGCCTGGATCATGGCGTTCTGCCCCGTGCTGCCGTCGAGCACCAGCATTACCTCGTGCGGTGCCTCAGGAATGTACTTCTGCATGACGCGTTTGATCTTGGCCAACTCGTTCATCAGGTTGACCTTGTTGTGCAGACGCCCGGCCGTATCGATCAAGATTACGTCCGCGCCTTGCTCTACTCCTTGCTTGACGGCATCGAAGGCGACAGAAGCCGGGTCGGTATTCATTCCGTGCGAAACCACCGGCACGCCGGTCCGTTCACCCCACAATTTCAGCTGGTCGACAGCCGCAGCGCGAAATGTATCGGCCGCACCCAGGATTACTTTTTTGCCCGATTTCTTGAACTGGGCAGCCAGTTTGCCAATCGTTGTGGTTTTGCCGACGCCGTTTACGCCCACGACCAGAATTACGTACGGGCCGTTGACCTTCGGCAGGTCGTAGCCTTGCGCAGTGTCCGGCTGGGTGGCGTTCAGCAAACGCGCGATCTCCTCTTTCAGGATTTTGTCGAGCTCGGTCGCATTGAGGTACAGATCACGGGCCACTCGCTTTTCGATGGCGTCGATGATCTTCACCGTGGTGTCGACCCCTACGTCCGAGCTTACCAACACATTCTCCAGCTCGTCGAGCACCTCTTCGTCTACCTTCGAACGGCCCACCATGGCCTTCCCCAGTTTGTTGAAGAAGTTGGTGTTGGTCTTTTCGAGGCCCTTGTCGAGCGACTCTTTTTTCTCTTTGGAAAATAATCCGAACAGTGCCATACGTGATCAGACTTATAAGGCGACAGAATAAAGAGAGTCAGCATCGCGTCCGGCTTGCTTGCCAGGATGCTGTACGTCTCGTGCAGGGCACGTGGGGACGTGCTTCCGCCGACAAATTACATAATAAAAAAGTCCCGCTAAAGGGACTTTCTAAGAAGGTACGATGTCGAAGCTGGTTTACTTACCAGCCAGAAAATCTTTCACCATTTCCTGAGGGATGATCTCTTCTTTGAAGATATAGGCACCGGTTTTCTCCGATTTTACTGCCTTGATCACCTTCGTGAAGTTCTTGACACCCTCGGTTTTCTTCAGGGTTGCAACTACTTTCTTAGCCATAGTTTATTTGATTTCCCGATGAACGGTATATTTTCTAAGAACGGGGTTGTATTTCTTCAATTCCAGACGCTCCGGATGGTTTTTCCGGTTCTTGGTCGTGATGTAACGAGACGTACCGGGAAGTCCGGTCGTTTTATGTTCAGTGCATTCCAGAATGACCTGAATCCGGTTACCTTTCTTTGCCATTGGATAAGCTTCTTTGATTCAAAAGGACCGCAAATTTAGAAAAAGCGATTTAATAAAACCATCCCCCTCCTTATTAATTTTTCGCTTTTGCTTCGCACCCGGCCATCGCACCAAGACATTTCTTACAGCCTTACTGATAATTACGGGAAAAGCGGCATCTTTACGCCGCTTTTTCAATTCATTCGACTTCTATTCTTTATGAGCTTACTCGTTGTTGGTTCCGTAGCGCTCGATGCCCTCGAAACTCCCTTTGGCAAAACAGACCGTATTATCGGAGGATCAGGCACTTACATTGCTTTGGCTTCGTCTTTTTTTGCATCGCAGGTCAACGTGGTGGCCGTAGTCGGCGGCGATTTTCCGAAGGATAAAATTGCGCTGTTCCGGCAAAAAGGCATCAACACCGAGGGCTTGCAAATCCGCGAAAACGAGAAATCGTTTTTCTGGGCCGGGCGCTACCACAACGACATGAATTCGCGCGACACGCTCGTGACGGAACTCAACGTGCTGGGCGATTTCGACCCGATTATTCCCGATGCGTACCAGAACTGTGAGTTTCTGATGCTGGGCAACCTGGCACCCGCGGTACAGTCGACCGTTATTGATCGGTTGAAGAAGCGCCCGAAGCTGATCGTGATGGACACGATGAACTTCTGGATGGACATCGCCTTGGCCGACCTGCAAGCGGTACTAAAACGAGTCGATGTCCTGTCGATTAACGACGAAGAGGCCCGGCAGCTTTCCGGCGAGTATTCGCTGGTAAAGGCCGCCCGCAAGATCATGGGCATGGGTCCCAAGTACCTGATCATCAAGAAAGGAGAACACGGAGCGCTGCTGTTCCACGGCAACGAAGTCTTTTTTGCACCGGCCCTGCCACTGGAAGAGGTATTCGACCCGACGGGTGCCGGCGATACATTTGCCGGAGGATTTATCGGCTACCTGGCACGTACTGGCGACATTTCGTTCGACAACATGAAGCGCGCCATCATTTACGGCTCAGCCCTGGCGTCGTTCTGCGTAGAGCGATTCGGCACCGAACGCCTCGAAAACCTTTCGCCCGATGCCATTGAAGGGCGCGTCCAGGAATTTATCGACCTGGTGCAGTGCGAGATTACACTGACGAATTAAGCTGACGCAGGTAGAGCTGAATCGTATTTTCCAGTCCGAAGTAAAGCGCATCGCAAATCAGCGCGTGCCCGATGGATACTTCCATCAGGTAGGGAATCTGCTCCTGCAAAAACTTCAGGTTGTGGAGGTCCAGGTCGTGTCCGGCATTCAGGCCTAGTCCCAGTGCCTTGGCCCGTTCCGCGGCTTTGACGAAAGGCGCTACTGCCTGGGCAGGATTGGACGGATAGAGTTGCGCATAAGGTTCTGTGTACAATTCGATCCGGTCCGTTCCGGTTTCGGCTGCACCTTCGACCATGCGCTCATCGGCATCCACGAAAATCGAAGTGCGTACGTCCCAGCGTTTGAGCTGTCGGATGATGTCTTGCAGATAATGTTGATGCGTCAGGGTATCCCACCCGGCGTTCGAGGTAATGGCATCGGGGCCATCGGGCACCAACGTAGCCTGCGCAGGCCGCACTTCTTCCACAAGGCGCATGAACCGCTCGTCGGGACGGCCCTCGATGTTGAACTCCGTTGACAGAACCGGTTTCAGATCAAGCACATCCTGATAACGAATGTGTCGCTCGTCGGGGCGGGGGTGAACGGTAATGCCCTGTGTTCCGAATCGCTCGCAGTCCAGCGCGGCCTTTACCAGATCTGGATTGTTGCCTCCCCGCGCATTGCGGAGGGTTGCGAGTTTGTTGATGTTGACACTGAGTTTGGTCATCTCCCTGGTTTTTCTACTAACTTTGCGGCAAAGTAAACGTTTTACCGAAAAATCATGAGCCTGAAAACGCAGATAGACGCTGACTTAAAAGAAGCCATGCGTGCGAAGGAAAAAGATACACTGGCAACGCTTAGAGCCATCAAATCGCTAATTCTGCTGGAAGAAACAAAGGAAGGTGGCGACGGCACCCTCAGCGAAGAAGAGGAGATCAAGCTGTTGACCAAGGCAGCGAAACAGCGCCGCGAAGCTGCCGACATCTACCAACAGCAAAACCGTCAGGACCTGGCCGACACGGAATTGCGGCAGTTGGCCATCATTGAGCGCTACCTCCCCAAACAACTTTCCGAAGAAGAACTGTACCAGCTGATCAACGCCATTGCCAACCGGGTGGGCGCTGCCGGTCCGCAGGACATGGGCAAAGTGATGGGCGTAGCCAGCAAGGAATTAACCGGACAGGCCGAAGGCAAAACCATCGCGGCCGTTACACGCAACGTGCTGTCTAACCTGTAAGTACACCGTTGGAGCCCCTCGACATCATTCTTCTGGTGCCACTGACTTGGGGCGCTTACCGTGGTTTTCAGGCAGGGTTGATTGTGGAAGTGGTCAGTACCCTGGGAGCCTTGGTGGGGTTGGTGGTGGCCTTTGCGCTGATGGATTGGGGAACGGCTTTGCTGGCACCCTATGCCGAAAAGATTGCCTTTCTGGCTCCTTTTGCAGCCTTCATTATCATTTTTCTGGTGGTATTCTGGGGCCTGAACCGTTTGGCGCTGCTGCTGCGTGACGTAATTAGGCTGACGCTTTTGGGTTGGCTCGACCGCATTGCCGGTGCATTAGTCGGCATTTTGAAGAGTCTACTCACGCTGGGCCTTTTGCTCTGGGCGGCGCAATTGGTGCAGTTGCAGCTTCCGACCGATTACACCGAAGGCACGTTCATCTACCCGTTTGTCGCTACGCTAGGGCCTGCGGTCGCCGGATGGCTGACGACCACCTTTCCGGCCCTGCAGGAGTGGATTAAGTCGCTACATTTTTCGGCATGACCCGTGCTGTTGTTGATTGACAACTACGATTCGTTTACCTTTAATCTGGTAGACTATTTTGCCCGACTGGGCGTTATTTGTAGTGTGCGGCGCAACGACGAACCGCCCGAGCGGCTTTTTGAACAGCCCGTCGACGGTGTGGTGCTATCACCCGGCCCAGGTACGCCGCAACAGGCTGGTAGGCTGATGGAAGTGATCGACCACTATCACCAACGCCTCCCAATGCTGGGCATCTGTCTGGGGCACCAGGCCCTTGGCGTCTACTTTGGAGCTGAATTGATCAAAGCAGCTTACCCGATGCATGGCAAGCTGTCGCAGGTACAATTAAGCGACGATTCTGTCTTCCGTACGCTTCCACCACAAATTAATGTGGTACGGTACCATTCTTTGTTGCTAGATTACCTTCCGGCATCGCTTCAGGTCACTGCGCGGACCAAACAGGGAGAAATTATGGGGTTAGCGCATCGGACGTGGCCGCTGCACGGATGGCAGTTCCATCCGGAAGCCGCCTTGACAGAATACGGGTTGCAGATGCTCAAAAACTGGGTTGACTTGCATCACTTATCCGATTGCGCTTGTTAATCTTTCTAGTATTTTGCGGTTGCTGGCACTTTATACATCGTTTTATGGCATTTCAGATTAAAAAAGAGCGCGGGTTTACGTACATAGATGAAGGAGAGGGCGATGTGCTGCTGCTGCTGCACGGCCTGTTCGGAGCGCTCAGCAACTGGGACCGGGTCATTGCCGACTTCAGTCCCACCCACCGCGTTGTGATTCCGGTCATGCCCATCTACGAGATGCCCATCAAAGAAGCGGGCATCGGTGGCCTAGTCGATTTCATCCAAGAGTTCGTGGCCTTCAAGCAGTTAACCGACCTGACGCTACTCGGCAATTCGCTGGGTGGGCATGTCGCGTTGGTGTACACACTGAACAATCCAAACAATGTGCGCCGTTTGGTGTTGACAGGTAGCTCAGGTCTCTTCGAAAATGCAATGGGCGGTTCTTTCCCGAAGCGGGGCAGCTACGACTACATCAAAGAGCGTGTCGCGTATACATTTTACGATCCGGCTACGGCAACCAAAGAACTGGTCGACGAGGTGTTCGACATTACGAAAAGCATTCCGAAGTGCATGCGCATTGTGGCCATTGCCAAGTCGGCACAGCGCCATAACGTCTCGAAAGATATTCAGCGTATCCAGGTCCCGACACTTTTGGTATGGGGTTTGAACGATACCATTACACCGCCCATGGTTGCTCACGATTTCAACCGCCTGATTCCTGGTTCGGAGTTATGGTTTGTTGACAAATGCGGTCACGCACCGATGATGGAGCACCCGGATCGGTTTAACCAGATTTTAAGTCATTTTCTGGAAGTTACTCAAGTTGTATGACGGCCGAAGAACTCATCAATCCGCTGATTCCTGCGCTTAAACCAAGCGACACGGTGCAACGTGCATTAGCCTGGATGGAAGAATTTGCCATCCGACAATTGCCTGTTGTCCAGGATCGTCGTTACCTGGGCATGGTCAGCGAGGCGATGTTGATGGACGGCAATCAACCCGAGGCTTTAATCGGTAGTGTGGAATTAATCGCCGAAAAAGCTTACGTAGGTTACTTCCAGCACTTTTACGAAGTAATCCGGATCGCCATCGATAACGGAGTGCACACCGTGGCGGTACTTGACGAAGATCAGCTTTATGCAGGCGTCGTGACGGTGAACGATACGTTAGCCGCGTTTGCGCAAAGTTACGCCGTACAGCGGCGGGGTGGCATTCTGGTGTTAGCCCTTACGGAGCGCGACTATTCGCTTTCGGAGATCAGCCGCCTTATTGAGTCGAACGACATGAAAGTGCTCAGTGCCTTTGTGACCTACGATGAGCAAGATGCCAACCGACTGCGCCTCACCTTAAAGCTGAACCAGACCGACATTTCGCACGCCACCGCCACGCTGGAGCGTTTTGGCTACCACATTGTGGCACAGTTTCACGAAAACGAAGCACAGGATTCTGAACGGGAGCGCTTAGACATCCTGTTGAAATATCTTAATATTTAAGCGGCCCCGCTTATCTTCGTTTCGCTCGTAAGATTTGTATTTTGCGCCCTAACTCACAACCCATTTCTTCGTAAGAGAGGAAGTACCCATAAAGTATAGTCTGTGCCGGCCGTTGCGCTGGAGAGTGCACCGTCGCTTATGAAAATTGCTATTCACGGTCGGGATTTCAAAAGCGTGTATATCCCTTCGGTGCAGCTCATTTTCAATAAGCTCCAGAAATATGGTACGGAACTTCTGCTTAATCAGGGATATGCGAGCATCTTGCAGAAGAACGGCATCGAAACGGGTCCCCACCACCTTTTCAACACCCGTCACGAACTTGATGCCGACTTGGTCATCAGCCTGGGTGGCGATGGTACTCTATTGGAAACCGTCACTTACGTAGCCGAAAAAGAAACGCCCATCTTAGGCATCAACATCGGTCGATTGGGTTTTCTGGCGACTACTTCCAACGACCAGATCGACAGTGCCCTGGCGCAAGTCATGGAAGGCTACTACGAGCACGATTGCCGAACACTGGTAAGATTGGAGTCCGATTGTAATCTTTTTCAGGGATTAAATTTCGGCTTGAACGAATTTACCATCCTGAAGCGTGATACTTCGTCGATGATCGTCGTACACACTTATATCGATGGTGAATACCTCAATTCTTACTGGGCAGACGGCTTAATTGTCGCTACACCCACGGGCTCAACCGGTTATTCGTTAAGTTGCGGTGGGCCGGTTGTATTGCCTGATTCAAAGAATTTTATAATTTCGCCCGTTAGTCCGCATAATCTTAACGTACGCCCGATGGTTGTATCCGACACCAGCGTTATTTCGTTTGAAATAGAAGGACGTAGTAATAATTTTCTGGTTTCGCTCGATTCTCGCTCCGAAACCGTCGATGCAGGTGTGCAATTGGCGGTGCGAAAGGAGGATTTTCAGGTGAAACTGGTCAAACTGAACGGATATAACTTTTTAAATACACTCCGAAGTAAGCTGAATTGGGGCTATGATATCAGGAACTAAGTTCTAATGCTTACCTTTGGGTTCTCGCAGGTCGCAAATGTCAAGTGGAATATGAAAAAACTATTTTTACTTCTAGTACTTTTCGTTGGAATGTTCGCGCTCGATTTCGAGGCACAAGCACAACAACGAAGAAGGCAAACCGTCATGCGGCGGCAGAGCCGACGGATTTCTACCTTCACCTCGCGTGTAAAGTTTGCCGCGGTTAAACGTTACGCCACGGTAGGAGTAAGTGTGGGCGCCGCCAACTACTTTGGCGATTTGGTGCCTCGCACGTCAGTCATCAGTACTGATTTCTCCTTGACAAGACCTAGTATTGGCATTTACGCTACCAAGCGTATTCACCCGCACGTGGAAGTAGGTGGTAGCTTTTCGTGGATTCGCATCAGCGGCAGCGATTTTCGTTCGCAAGATCCTGACGACCCGGTGGCTAAATACCGCTACCTGCGTAATCTCCATTTCCGGAATGATGTGAAAGAGCTTTCGCTTTTTGCTTCTTACGACCTCATCGGCAACAACTCGGTCTACATTCGTCGTGCACCTTTGAACCCCTACGTGTTTGGAGGAATCGGCGTCTATCTGCACGAACCCCGTGCCAAAGCACCGGAAGAGTTTGGCGGCAAATGGGAAGCCTTGCGGCCCCTCCGAACGGAAGGACAAACGTCTCCTTATTCGTCGATTCAGCTTGATATTCCCCTGGGCATCGGTGTTAAATACGCCGTGGCTACCAACTTTGACTTGGCGTTTGAAATCGGTTACCGGATCAACTTTACCGACTATCTGGATGACGTAAGCACGTTCTTCCCCGATCCGGCCGATCTGCCTTCAGATTTGGCCCGTGCCATGTCATACCGCTCCGGCGAAGCCAACGATATCCTTTCGGGTGACCCCAGAAACCTGGATGCGGTAATGCCCGGCAACTTCACCGTGGTGACCAATCCTGACTTTCCTTCTGCCCAGTACATCGTGGTAAAATCTTCGAAAGGCAATGCTGAAACTCAAGGATACGGTCCCGGTTCCATCCGTGGTAACCAAGGAAAAGACTTCTTTATCGTGACGGCCTTGAAGCTGCGTTACATCATAGCGAACCGCGGCACGGCACCGAAATTCCGGTAATAATTTTAGAGCGGCGCGTACTTTGCGCCTGATTTGCTCGTTTGCGTACTATGAGAAAAGTAGGAAAAGCCTGTATGCTCTTTCCTATTTTTTTTGCTGCCTGGTTTCCGTTACAAGTGGCAGCACAAAAAATAGAGATCGGGGCAGCACTGGGTGGATTTAATTACAAAGGGGACATTAATCCGTTCTGGCATGTCGCTAACTTCCGACCATCCGGCGGTTTGTTCCTGCGCTATAACGTGTCGCCTTCGTTCGTGCTGCGTGGCAACGTACAGGGAGGCTGGCTGACGGGCAATGCCCGGCGCGCCAGCGATGCCTACCTCTCGGAATTTGCCGATAGCCTGGATCTTGCGTTTTCCACCACGCTGTTCGAAGTGGCGGCCATCGCAGAGTATAATTTTTTCGACTTTCGAAACGAAAAGTACCGCCGGTGGAGTCCCTACATTTTTGGCGGAGTAGCCATGTTTATGTTTTCGCCAGCCGTGACGCGCGAAAACGCCGATCCCTTCTTTCTGCAGCCTTCGTTACCCTTCGGTGTGGGCATGAAGTACATTTTGAGCCGAAACTGGAACTTGGGTCTGGAGTTAGGAACCCGAAAAACATTTACCGATTACCTGGACAATGCCAGCGATACCGATCTCCCCACGCAACTGCAACGCGGGAATCCGTATACACAGGACTGGTATGGGTTTCTGGGGGTTACGATCAGTTACACCATTTACACCGTTCCCTGCCCTTACTTCGGTGACTAAAACTATCGCCTGAAAGCGTTCGGGAAGCGGTGCAAATTTGTTAACTTGCGCCCTGTTTTTCTGCACGATCGCCTCAGTTGTGCGTGTTCATAGCTTTATCACCGTATCCCTAACTGATGAACGGGAAAGATCGCATAAATCAGGGCAATTTGCCGCGTCATATTGCCGTTATAATGGACGGTAATGGTCGATGGGCCAAAAAACGCGGAGCCATGCGCGTGTTTGGCCATCGCAATGCCATTAAAGCCGTTCGTGAAACGGTGGAAGGATGTGCCGAACTGGGAGTGGAATTCTTGACACTGTATGCATTCTCTACGGAAAATTGGGGGCGTCCGCAAGAAGAAGTTGACGCGTTGATGCAGTTGCTGGTGTCTACCATTCGGAACGAATTGCCCACGTTGCAAAAAAACAAGATTCGGCTAGCAACGATCGGACATACCGAACGGCTCCCCAAAGCCTGTCAGCAAGAACTACACGAAGCGATTCAATTGACGAGCAGCAACGATCGTATGACCCTTGTGCTGGCGCTGAATTACAGTGGTCGCTGGGAGATTATGGATGCTGTACGGCAACTGGCCCGCGAAGTTGAGCAGAAACAGTTGTTGCCTGACGATATTGACGAAGCCGTATTTCGACGTGCGCTGAACTCTTCCGCTATTCCCGATCCGGAATTATTGATCCGAACGAGCGGTGAAATGCGCATCAGTAATTTCTTTCTGTGGCAAATGGCCTATACGGAGCTCTTTATCACTGAGGTGCTATGGCCCGATTTTCGTAAGCAACATTTGCATGAAGCTATCCTCGCTTATCAGAAACGTGAGCGCAGGTTTGGACTTGTAACTGAAAATAGTATATCCCCTGGTTCGTGACGGCATGAAGCGCTATTTATCCTCCCTCCTGCTTTTCTTACTCCTTTCTCCTGCCTATGCTCAGTTTCGCTTAGGCCAGCAGCCCCTCCAGACTTCTCCGTCGCTTGACTATGGCAATCCTCAGAAATACGAAATTGGTGGCATCACCATCAGCGGCGTAAAGTTTCTGGACGAAAACGCGCTTATTTCCATCACCGGCCTGAAAGTAGGCGACCAGATTACCGTGCCCGGTGAGGAGATCAGCAATGCCATCAAGAAGTTATGGGACCAGGGCATTCTAGGAGATATTGAGGTCAACGTGACCAAAGTGGAAGGCAACTACATCTTTCTGGACTTCTACATGAAAGAGCGGCCACGCCTGTCGCGCTTCAATTTCAAAGGAGCACGGAAATCCGACATTTCCGATTTGCGGGATAAAATCAACTTGATCCGGGGGCGCGTCATCACCGACGCATTGGTTAAGAACGCTCAGAATACCGTCCGCAAGTATTATATGGATAAAGGGTTTCTGAACGTGGAGGTCAACATCACCCAACAAGATGATACGATCCTCAGCAACAGCGCCTCTCTTCTGATCAATGTTGACCGGGGTAATAAAGTCAAGGTCAATACTATTAACATCGCAGGCAACGAAGAATTCAGCAACAAGCTGATTCGTCGTAAGCTTAAAGAAACCAAACAGAAAAATGCCTGGCGTTTTTGGAAACCCTCCAAATACACACGCGCTAACTTCGAAGAAGACAAAGAAAAGCTTATTGCCTATTACAATGCCCAGGGGTATCGTGATGCCGCCATTGTCAGCGATACGGTGTACCGCCACGATGAGGAGACGATCAACATCGACATGACGATCTACGAGGGCACCAAGTATTACTTCCGAGACATTACCTGGACCGGCAACTACGTATATGACGACGAGGTGCTACAGCGCGTTTTGAGCATCGAGAAAGGTGATGTGTATAATCTGGAAACGTTGCAGAAACGTTTGCAATTCAATCCCACCGGCCTTGACGTAAGCTCGCTCTACCTGGATGATGGCTATCTGTTCTTTAATGTCGATCCGGTGGAAGTACGCGTCGAGGGTGACTCGATCGATATTGAGATGCGGATTACGGAAGGTGCTCAGGCCGATATCAAGACGGTCAATGTAACGGGGAACACCAAAACCAGCGATCACGTCATCCTGCGGGAAATTCGTACGCTCCCGGGGCAGAAATTTAGCCGCACGGCGCTGATTCGTTCGCAACGTGAGCTGGCTCAGCTCGGCTACTTCGATCCGGAGCAAATCGGCATCAATCCCGTTCCTAATCCCGCCGACGGCACGGTAGACATCAATTATACCGTGGTGGAACGTCCCAGTGACCAAATCGAGCTTTCTGGGGGCTGGGGTGGTTACTACGGCTTTGTAGGTACACTGGGGGTTACGTTCAACAACTTCTCCCTGCGCAAC
The DNA here is from genome assembly GCF_900100765.1 of Catalinimonas alkaloidigena. NCBI lineage: Bacteria > Pseudomonadati > Bacteroidota > Cytophagia > Cytophagales > Catalimonadaceae > Catalinimonas > Catalinimonas alkaloidigena. Next base: position 324,701 of record NZ_FNFO01000003.1, read on the forward strand.
GCGGGCAAACTTCGCAACTGGCGTCCTCTGCCGGCGGGCGATGGTCAGCGTCTGTCCGTGCGAATGCAAGCCAGCGGCCGTTCGTACCAGACCTATTCTCTCTCGTTTATGGAACCGTGGCTGGGTGGAAAACAGCCCAACGCATTTAGCGTTAACCTAAGCCACTCCAATCAGAACATTTACCAAAATGTCTACGATGTCAGAAGCCCACGTACCGGCGGTCTGGGCATCACAAGCATCAGTTTAGGTTTGGGGCGGCGTCTGCGCTTCCCGGACGACTACTTTTCGCTCAACAACTCGTTGACTTTCCAGCGTTACGCACTGGATAATTACACTTACGCCCGGCAGTTTGGCCTTAGCGTTACGGACGGGAACTACAACAGTGTCGTGCTTAACAGCACCTTATCGCGCAATAGCATTGACCAGCCTACCTTCCCCACCAGTGGCTCTTCGCTTACTCTATCGGTTAGCTTGACGCCCCCTTATTCGCTCTTGTTAGAGGACCAACTGCCTAGCGATGTCGTCGATCCCATTGGCTTCAACAATCGCTGGTTAGAGTATCATAAGTGGATGTTCGATGCGTCGTGGTTCATTCCGCTGGCCAAAAAGTTGGTCATTAACACCCGCGCGCATATGGGCTTTATCGGGAATTACAACTCAGCCTTGGCCATTACGCCATTCGAACGCTTTGTGATGGGGGGTAGCGGTATTTCTGGCTTTAACTTCTTAGTAGGACGTGAACTGATAGGGTTGCGTGGTTATCAAGACAACCAGATTGTCCCTTACAATCCTAAAACCGGTCAGACTGACAACGGGGTTATCTATAACAAGTTTGTTACTGAACTGCGGTACGCCATTTCGACCAACCCCTCTGCTACTATTTTTGTGCTGGCGTTTGCGGAAGGAGGAAACAACTGGGGAACTTATAAAGATTACAATCCCTTCACCCTATACCGCTCCGCAGGGGTCGGCGCTCGTATCTTCATGCCTGCATTTGGGATGATTGGTATCGACTACGGTAAGGCTTTCGATGGTCCGAAGAGCCTACACAACGCCTTTACTTTCACGATTGGTCAACAAATTCGATAGGTATGAAAAAGTTGGCATCATTATTTCTACTTATTTTTGTGTTTAGCACCACTGCACAGGCACAGAAATGGGGGTATTTTAACTCCGAATTTGTGCTGAGCAAGATGCCCGAGTATCAGCAAGCGCAAGCTGAGTTCGACCAACTGGCGCAAGGGTGGATGGAAGAAATCAATGCCATGAACGAGGAAGTCGAACGCATGCGTAGCGAGTACCGTGCTGAAGAAATTCTGCTGACGGACGAGATGAAAAAAGAGCGTCTGGCCGCCATTGAAGAGAAGGCCAGTGCCGCCCGTGAGGAGCAGAAGAAGATATTTGGCTTCGAAGGGTTGATGTTTCTGAAACGGCAGGAACTTATCAAACCGGTGCAGGATCAGGTGTTTGAGGCGGTAGAGAAAGTCTGCAGATCAAAACGATTGCAAATGATGATCGATAAGTCCAGTGACGGGATGGCCTTGGTATATACTGATCCTCGGCATGACTATACGGACTATGTGCTGGAACAACTGGGATTGGGCGATCCGAATGACGTGATCGACAACGAACGGTACCAAAACAAATAAGAGCAAATTAACCAAACCTATTATCTATTCTATTGTAAACTGTGTTGACTACGACCATGAGACATAAACTTATTTTTGCTGCGCTTGCTGCCTTCTTGCTTTCTTTCGGTGCTATGGCACAAACCCAAGGAAGCACCAAGCCGATGAAGTTTGGCTATACGAATGTGAGCTATATTCTGAGCGTAATGCCCGAAAGCAAGCAAATCGAATCTGAATTAGGCACTTACAGCCGCCAGCTGGAAAATCAGCTAAAGGCAAAAGCAGAAGATTTCCAATCGCGTGTAGAAAACTACGAACGCGGTCAGACCACGATGACCGCTGAAGCGCGCGCCAACACCGAGCGTGAACTGCAGCAAATGCAGACGCAAATTCAGCAATTCCAACAGGAAGCTGAAAATAACCTTCAGAAAAAGCAGATGAGCTTGCTGGAGCCGGTTACAGAAAAAATTTCTAAAGCCATTAGAAGCGTGGCCGAAGAAAACGGTTACACCTACATTTTCAACTCAGATGCAGGTTTGGGGACTACCCAGATTCTTCTGCATGCCCCCGATGAAGACAATGTTACGAACCTAGTGCTTAAGAAATTAGGCGTACAGCCTCCGGCCAACGCAACGGGAGCGAGTAAGTAAACAACTCCACGCTTGATCTTCAAAGCCTTTCAACTGAGTTGAAAGGCTTTTTTGTTGCCACTCCTGTCTACTACTCTTCCATCCTACTCTACACGTAATCAATGCGTAGGCGGACCCGCGCGTTAGGTCTGTCGACAACAGATGTATTACAGTGGTCTTACAAAATATGTCTGCTGCTTTGCTCGCGTATAATGAGAGCATTGTAATAACGCAATTAAACCGGTCGCCGTGCCAGATAATCTTCTTGATTTTTTTGCACATAGGACGCTTGAAAAGCTAGTTAAGGATATATCCGAATAGTCAGAACCGTTTGAACCGTATTCGGCAAAGCCCTATCTCTCTGTTTTAGATTTGCTTTGTGCGTACCGCCTTCGTTTTGTAAACGGTGATGGACACGAAAGGCGCAAGTCATAAAAAAAGCTACCTGATTTACATCAGGTAGCTTTTACTAATAACGTTGTGAGATGAACCTAGCTTACAATAAGCTTCTGGCCCGGTTTAATGCTGTTGCTCCGCAAGTTGTTCAGCTTCTTCAGTTGCTCTACCGAGAGTTTGTATTGCTTGGAGATGAGCCAGAGGCTATCGCCCGGTTGGACCAAGTGCACACTGCGGCCATTGGTATCGGTCGTGGTCTTGGGCTGAGCTGGCTGCGAAACCAACTGGACCGACGAGCCACCGCGGCTACGCTGATAAATGGTAAGACGCTGTCCGACATAAATGGTGTTACCGCGCAGATTGTTCCAGCGGCGCAAATCACTTACGCGAACGCCATAATGGTTGGCAATTTTGCCCAGTACGTCGCCACGGCGCACCCGGTGAATGACCCGATCTTGGCCCGAGGAAGTATGGCTTACTAAAGCTACCTTCACTTCGTTGCCGGGCGTGCGTGCGATTGAGTCAAGAATGGCCAAACGATTAACACGAAATGAGTCGCTGGCCACCATGGGAACACGCAAAGGATAGTTTTTATAATGTTTGGGGATGATCTCATGCCGCACTTCCGGGTTAAGCTGCTTGAGCGCTTCGTGCTCAACACCTAAGTGATCAGCCAGCAACTTCAGATTCACTTGGTAATCGCTGATCATGATTGTATCATGTTCGATTGACACCAACATCGAATCCATATCCGGGAAAATGTTGTGCTCAGCCGCATAATTCATGGCGTAAACCACCGCGATCAATTGCGGCACATACGAACGTGTCTCACGAGGCAGATACGGATAGATGCCCCAGAACGTCTGCTTATGGCCCGAGCGCCGAATGGCGCGGCGAACGTTACCAGGCCCACAGTTGTAGGACGCCAACGCTAAGTGCCAGTCGCCAAACATGTTGTAAAGCGTTTTAAGGTACTGGCAGGCGGCCTCCGTTGACTTATAGGGGTCGCACCGCTCATCTACAAACCCGTCTTGCTTCAGGCTCATCGTACGGCCCGTATAAGGCATAAATTGCCACAAACCTACGGCCCCTACGCGCGACCGCGCTAAGGGATTCAAACCCGACTCTACGATCGAAAGATACTTGATCTCGTCGGGCATATTGTTTTTGGCAAGCGCCTCTTCGAAAATGGGAAAGTATACGTCGCGACGCTCCAGCATCAGCTTGGTGTACTCCCGATTTCGGATCGTAAAGTAGTCAATGAACCCCCGGATGGTAGAATTAAAAGTGAGTTCAATTTCGCTTTCAAGGCAAGAAAGGCGATCAGCAATTACTTCGTCATCTTCTACCGGAATATACCCCTTTTCAAAGGGCGAAAGCTGAACTTCTTGATTGGCAACTGCTTCGATAGGATCGTAATAAACTGAGTCAATTTCGACTACCACAGTCTCTTCTTCCAAGACCGGCCCTATGAACTGGGCCGAAGCTGATGAACAAATTCCCAATCCCCCCATCAATACCCCACAAATCACGATGCGGGAAGCAAAAAATTTCTTCATGCGACAGTCAGTTTCTTATTAAGCAGATAGTTCGAAAATGCCAGTAACTCTCCTTCTTTGAATCGATTGGCCATCAATTGGATACCAATCGGTAGACCTTCTTGGTCTGTTCCGCAAGGCAACGAAATGGCAGGTAAACCTGCGACCGACGCTTGTACTGTAAACAGGTCGGCCAGATACATCGCCAGGGGATCGTCGGTGTTTTCGTTTAAACGAAACGCTGTAGTGGGCGTAGTCGGCAACAACATAAAATCGTGGTCTGTCAACATCTGTTCGGTGGCTTCTTTAATCAGCCGCCGAACCCGCTGTGCTTTGGTGTAATAAGCGTCGTAATACCCTGCACTGAGTACAAAGGTTCCCAACAGAATACGTCGCTGTACTTCTTCACCAAAACCTTGCGATCTCGATTTTTTGTAAAGGGCTGCCAGCGTATCGCTATCCGGACTACGGTAGCCATACCTAACCCCGTCATACCTAGCTAAATTAGCACTTGCCTCGGCAGTAGTCAAGATGTAGTACGTAGGCAATATGTACTCTAGCAAAGGAAAGTCGATGATTTCCACAGAATGGCCCGCATTTTCCAGAAAATCAATCTGTTGGCGCAAGGCCTGACGTATTTCCGGAGCCACGGATGGATGCTCTAACCCTTCTCGCAGGACCGCTACTTTGCAGGGCTTTAGGGGATGTTCCAGGTAATCAACATAGGGCTCTACTGCATGCTGCGAGGCCGTACTGTCGTACTCGTCGGGCCCGGCAATCACTTGCAACACTGTGGCCACATCGTCCAGATGTTTCGACAAAATCCCGATACTATCGAACGAAGAAGCATAAGAGGCTAACCCCCAGCGCGAAATCCTTGAATACGTAGGTTTCATGCCGATTACACCACAAAAGGCGCCAGGCTGCCTAACCGAGCCACCCGTGTCGGTGCCTAAGGATACATGGCACATATCCATTTGAACGGCTACCGCCGAGCCACCCGACGAGCCGCCAGGGACACGACTAAGATCGGCGCCATTCAAGACGGGACCAAAAGCTGAATTTTCGGACGAGGAGCCCATCGCAAACTCATCGCAATTCTGACGACCGATGATGATCGCATCTTCGTCGAGTAAGCGTTGAACTGCTGTGGCGGTGAACTGGGAAACAAAGCCGTCAAGAATGCGGCTAGCGGCCTGGAGGTGATGATTGCGGTAGCACAGCACATCTTTGATGCCTACAACTACTCCGGCTAGCTTTCCGGCCGTGCCCGAAGCGATTTTTTGATCGATCTCGCGCGCGCGGGTGCGCGCTTCGTCTTCGTAGACCTCTAAAAACGCTCCTAGTTTACTATTAGCTTGTATGTTATTAATACAAGTCTCAACCAGACTCAGACAGTCTGATTTACCTTCGTAAAGAGCTGCCTGAATCTGGCGAATGGACTGCGTCACTGATAATAAATAACTTTATTTAACAGTGGGACGCTCAGAAGTCGACTCTTCTTTGTAGACAGGACGCTTAGGGGCAGGCTCTTCCCGAACGCTTCCTTCGATCTCATTCTTAATGTCGTTGGTGGCATTCTTGAACTCACGAATACCTTGCCCCAGCCCACGGGCCAGCTCCGGAATGCGCTTTGCACCGAACAGCACCAGTACCACAACCAGGATCAACAGGACTTCCCAGCCCCCTAATCCACCCAAAAAAGCAAGAACGTTGTTTGTAAACATATGCGTATGAAAGTAAATGCAACGAAAATTAAAGATAAGGAAAGATAACTAGCTTTCCTGCATAACGTCAAGGCAAAACGTTTTTATATACCGCCTTCTTTCGAACTTTAATGCTGGTTTAATAAAACCAAACTGCTCAAAAAAGTTGCCCGGTCGGTAAATTACTTACGAAACAACCACGCCTGCGGATCAAGCCGCTCGTTATTTTTCCAGATCTGGAACTGCAACTGAGCAATTCCATCTTTGTCGGTATACACTTCGCCGATTACATCTTTCGCCTTCACTTTGGCGCCCGTCGTTACGTTGACCTCGCGTAGCCCGGCATACACGGTAATGTACTCGCCATGCAACACCGAAACAATGCGCCCCTTTTTACCCGGGATGTTTGCCACAAATCCCACTTCCCCGTCAAATACGACCCGCACTTTTTCACCTTCGTTGGTTTGAATGTCTACGCCAGGGTTGTCTATCGTCACATTTTTCAGAACGGGGTGTGGGTGCGTTCCGAATCCGGTGGAAATAAACCCTACCTGTACCGGCCAGATCAGACGCGATTTGTTGGCGGCGAACGACGAAGAGATCATGGCTGTTTCGGGCGTCAGGGCCATGCGACCGGAACCCGACGACGAAGACTTCGAAGTTTTGCGCATCTCGCGCCGAATTAAATCCGCAATGAGCTTTTCCAAGCGTTGATCGGCTTTTTTCCGGTCGTCCAGCTCTTTCCTTAGGTCACTTGCGCGCGAGTTGAGGCGGCTCACCAACCGTTTCTGATCCGATTGCAAAGCCAGGAGTTTGGCCCGTTCTGCGATCTGCTCGGTCAACAGGACTTCTTTCTCTTTGCGTGTGGCGTTCAATTTTGTTTGCTGATCTTCCAAATTCTTTTGCACGGAGACAATCTGCCGGGCCTGCTCGCTGCGCATTTCGGCGTATTGCTGCAGGTACTTCAGACGGCGCAAAAATTGGTCGAAGGTAGCGGAGGAAAATAGAAAGAGAAGTCGGTCGTAGCTGCGCGTTTTGGAGGTGGCGTACAGCATTTCCCCGTACTCTTCCTTCAGGTTACTTAAATCGCGCTCCAGAGAGGAACTCAGGCGAGCTAGGTCAGAGAGATTGCTGTCCAGTCGTGCCAGTTCCCGCGACAGCGCATCGATGATGTTTTGTCGGGCTTCGGCCTGCTGTTGCAAAGCACTCAGCTCCCCTAAGGTCGCTTTGCGGTCCGAGAGCGTCTTCTCCAGCGTTTTGGCCGCTTCGGTAATCCGCCGCTGGTTTTCTGTCCGTTCCTTTTCGAGTTGCTCCTGCGATTTTTGCGCGAAAGCGGTACCAATGCCACCTAAGCTCATCATGCTTAGCAGCAGCACCCACACGATACGCTTGCATAAGGTCATTGACCGCAAAACAAATGAAATTCGCCGACTTGGGGCCACAAAAATCCTACTCTACTTCCAACTGATAATGGCTGGGCATCTCGAACGTAAATCCTGGATTGGTTTCCGTTACGTCTACTTTCTGATGCCGCACCGCCACTTCAGTTTTCTTCGTTTCGGCATTGGTAAACGAGGTGAGCAGTACCGTATTCACAAACGGGAAGATGCTTTGCCCTACATTGCCGTACTCCTCGTATTTCAGCTCCAGCAGGTTGCGCGTACCCATCTCCTCAGCAACCACGCGTGTCAGCGCCCCGGTAGTGCCCTCGATAAAGTTTTCCAGCATCAACTGGCTGGTCTTCTGCTCCAGCACGTACCCGTTTTCCTGTTGCTTCAGCTTGGCCGGCGTCAGGGTCGGATAAGGCAGGTTGCCTAGAAGTGCCGCTTGCAGCACCGTATAGTTGATGTCAAAATGCAATTTGCGGCTCAGGGCCGGATAGTCGTAACGGTAATTTTTTCGGTTATAACGGTCGATGGCCAGAACCGAATCGCGCGTAATCAGACAACGCAACACTTCGATCCCCAGGCCGGGGCTGATCGACACCCAGATGGTGCTGTCCTTGCGCAAATGAATGGTAGCCGATGCGTTCAGGTTCTGGTCTTCGCCATGATAAGCGATCTTTGCACGTGACGTCAGGTAGGTGAACTCCAACGCGGGCGCCAGCGGCAAGCCTATGGACGTGGTATCCAATGCCGAAACGTCCGTAACGGTCGGACGTTTTTTGCAACCTGTCAATAACACTATTCCGATCAAGCAGCTCCAGAGGAGTTTACTCGTACAGTTTACCATCAGCAATTTTTCGGTCAATTTGTTCGGTAAGCTCGCCACCTAGCTTTTTCGCGCGTTTCCACTGGGTAACGGCTTCCTGCGTCTCCCCCGTTTTAAAAAGTACGTCGCCGTAGTGTTCGACAATGATACCACTGTTGGTGTTTTTGGCAGCTTTTTCCAGGTAGGTGCGGGCGTTTTTATAGTCACCGGATACGTACAGAACCCAGCCGTAGGTATCCAGGTAAGTGGCATCGTTGGGATGTTCCTCTACCAGTTTCTTGCCCATGCTCCGCGCTTTGTCGAGCTTTTCTTTACGAAGCGAAAGGTAATAACTGTAGTTGTTCAGTACGGTGGCGTTGTTCGGATCGACCGCCAGCACGGCTTCGTATTCCTGAGCGGACTTGTCGAACTCTTCCATCTCCTGGTAAATATCCCCCAGCAACTGATGCACCGGAACGCGAATGGGGCTATCTCCGGCCACCAGCTTTTTGCTCTGTTCCAGCGAAGCACGGGCTTTCCGCACATTCTGACTCAGGTAGTTTCCTAATCCGGAGTAAAACCAGAAGATCGCCTGGTTCGGGAACAACTCCAGCGCGGCATCGGCGTGGGCCGCGAGGCTGTCGAATTCGTGCAGCTTTTCGTGATCTAGTCGGATGATCTGCTCCCAGACGTTGTATTTGGTATTGTCCAGCTTGGTCGAAAGCACATAGTTGTCGCGCGCTTCCCGGAAGTTGCCCGACAACGAAAGCAAATCGCCGTACATGGCGTACGATTTGGGATCGTCCGGGTGCGTCTCAACCGTAACCTTTCCTAACGTCAGTGCTTCTTCTTTATCCTGGTCGCTTTCCAGCTTGTCCAGATACCCGACCAACACCCGAATTTTATAATCAATGTCCAGGTCCGGATCGGAAAACCCTTCTTTTATCTGCTCTAGATACGCCTTGTTGTTTCCTTCCGACTTGTAGATTTCCGCCAGAATCAAGCGCACACGCGGTGGGCTTTCGCTCGATTGCGTCGTGAGCTTCTCCAGCAGATCGGCAGCTTCCTGGTATTTGTCGTTCGCGACCAACATCTCGGCCAAACTCACTACGTAAGTAGGTTCGTCGGGAAACGCTTCAATGAGCTTTCTGCTCTCGGCGATGGCCTCATCCAGCTTGTTTTGCCGCAAGTAAATCTGCTGCTTTTGCCGGATGATTTCCTCGTTGATGCCGTAAATCTTCTGGATCTTCTCGTAGGCCTTCAGCGCTTCGTCGTACTTCCCCTGAAACAGGTAACCGGCCGCCAGCGGAAAATAATACTCCCCCTCTTCCGGAAACTTCTTGGTCAGGCGCTGGTATACCTTCAGAGCTTCGGGCACCATTTCGTTTTTCTCGTACAACTGCGCGAGCAACACGTAATAGTAAGCATTCTCTTCGTCAAGCTCCAGGGCCTTGGCCGCACTCAGAATAGCTTCGTCGAAAGCGCCCTGACGGGCCTTGGTTTCGCCGATCATGTAGTGAATCGCAGCGTTGTCGGGCGTGAGTTTCAAAGCTTTTTCGAAAAAAGAGAGCGCCCGGTCGTAGGTCCCCAGCATGTACTGCTTCATGCCTTCCATGAAGTACTCTTCCGAATCACGCTGATCATAGGCAACAGAAGTTTCTCCTGACTTTTTCTGTCGATTTTTCTGGGCATACACCGGGGTGACCACGATCGACAGGATCGTCAGCAAAGAACTAAGGAGAAGTGCCTTCGTACGTGCCATAAGCTTGCTGGATGGAATAGCACCGCGCTGCTTCGCAACAACAACGCGGGGAAAGAACAAAGATTTAATCGGTCGATCCGCGCAACAGCGCGTAGTCACCAATGCTGAGATCGGAAGAGTTGCCCTGGAATTCAACAAAGTTGCCTATCATCGAGTTCGAGAGGTTTACGCTGCGCAGCAAACTGTTCTCCTGAATGATGGAATTGACCACCACCGACTGGCTGATGCGCGTGCCCTTCCCTACTGAAACGTGCGGGCCGATCACCGAATTGCGTAGCACGGCGCCAGCGCCCACATAGACCGGTGGTACAATGACGCTGTTTTCGACCACGGCGCTGCTGTCGACCAAATCCTGATGCTGTAGGTAGTCCAGGTAACGCCGGTTCGTAGCCACGGTGGCGTTTTTGTTTCCACAGTCGAGCCACTCGGTCACCTGCCCCGTTTTAAACGCCACCCCTTTATTTTTCATGTTCTCGAGGGCGTCGGTGAGCTGGTATTCGGTTCCCCGCCGAACGTCGTGATCCACGAGGTACTGCAACTCATTCCGCAGGTTGTCGCCATCTTTAAAATAATAAATTCCGATGATAGCCAGGTCGGAAATATGCTGCTTGGGTTTTTCGACAAAGCCGGTAATGATCTGCTGGTCGTTGACTGTCACCACGCCAAAAGCGCTCGGGTCGGGCACCTGCTGTACCCAGATAATGCCCTCCTCGCCCGTATCCAGCGTAAAATCAGCCCGGAAGAGGGTGTCGGCAAAGGCTACAATCACTTTGCCGCTCAGGGCTTCTTCGGCACATAAAACGGCGTGGGCGGTTCCCAGGGGCTCGTTCTGGTAATAGATGCTGCCCTTCGCGCCTACCGATGCGGCGACGTCGATGAGTCGGTCTTCTACTTCTTTCCCGAAACTCCCTACCACAAACGCGACTTCTTCGATCGGTTCCGGACAAACTTTGGCAATGTCTTCGACCAGGCGATACACGATGGGCTTGCCGGCAATTGGAATCAGGGGTTTAGGAACGGTGAGCGTGTGCGGGCGCATCCGTTTTCCCATACCCGCCATGGGAACAATAATTTTCATATAGGTTGATGGGTGAACGTCAAGCTGGTTGCAGATTACACAAAGGTAACCTTTTTGTAGTCAGGCAGTTGCCCCGGCGGTGAGCCGCGGGCTTGCAATTGCCCGGCAATTCTTACATGCGGCAGTTTTACTGATGGCCCGTACTTCCAAAGCCGCCCGTACCTCTCACGGTGTCAGAGAGTTGCTCAACTTCCTGCCATTGCGCCTGCTCGTACCGGGCAAAAACAATCTGGGCGATCCGGTCCCCGTCTGCAATGGTTACTTCCTGATCGGACAGGTTGACCAACGCCACCTTCACTTCGCCCCGGTAGTCGGCATCGATGGTGCCGGGGCTGTTCAACACCGTTAGCCCCTGCCGGATGGCCAGACCGCTGCGCGGGCGCACCTGCGCTTCGTAACCCGGAGGAATTTCGAGGTACAACCCCGTAGGAATCAGCACCCGCCCGAGGGTAGGCACCCGGACCGGTTCGGTCAGAAACGCCCGCAGGTCCATCCCGGCCGCGTGTTCTGTCTGGTAGGAAGGCAACGCGTGGGGCGAAGTATTGATGACTTTAACTTGCATGCGAACGAGTAGGGAGAAAGGTAATTGGTTCGGCTACGATTTCTGCACCGGTGCACGCAGGGCGCGAAGGTGGTGCCGTTCAAAGATAAACACTACGGCGGCAAATGCCAGCAGCAGTCCCAGCCGGAAACTGTACTTCATCCAGAGGTTCGTGGGCTCGACCCACTGCGCAATTAGCACTACGCCTATCCCCAACAGCAGGTAGCCCAGGTCGGTCCACGTTCGGTACGGCACTGGAAAGTACCGCTGCCCTATCAGGTAACTGCCGACGCCCATCGAGACGTAGCAGATCAGCGTAGCCCACGCACTGCCGTAATACCCCAGCACCGGAATCAGTACGATATTCAGCACAATGGTCACTAGGGCCCCGCCGAGGCTGAACACCATTCCCCAGACCGTCCGGTCGGTAAGTTTGTACCAGACCGATAAGTTGAAGTAAATCCCCACCCACACGTACGCCATCAGCAGAATCGGGACGACGCCTAGCCCTTCGTAGTACTCAGGACGTCCCAACACCAGCCGACCGATCCACTCCAAATTGAGGCTGATGCCCACAAAAAGGAACACACAGGCGATGATGAACCAGTGCATTACGCGGGCAAACAGCACCGGCGACTGCTTGTCGGAAGCCCGGCTAAAAAAGAACGGCTCGCTGGCGTAACGAAAGGCCTGAATCCCCAGGTTGATGATGACGGCGAGTTTGTAACACGCTGAGTAGATACCCATGATCTGCTGGTTGGACCGGTTCGGATAAAAGCCTTCCGGCAACCAATATTTCAGCATCGGCCGGTCCAGCGTCTCGTTGATTACGCCGGCCAGCCCCATGAACAGCAGCGGATACGCATATAACAACATGGGCCGCAATTGTGGCCAGCGCAGTTGCCAGCGAAAGTCGAAAAGCTCTTTGCGGAGCAGAATCAGGAAAAGGGCGTTGGCTAGCAGATTCGACAGAAAGACGTACCCCACGCCCAGCTCAGGGTTGTAGAACCAGCCGATCAGGGGTTTTAACGAAGGAAGAAACGTGCCTTCGTACACCCACCGGCAGAAAAACAAGAAGAACAGGTTGAGGCCGATGTTCGCGCCGATGTTGATCAGCCGTGCCAAGGCAAACTTTAGAGCTTTACCTTCCAGGCGCAGGCGCGCAAATGGAATGGCGACGACGGCGTCGATGCCCACGGTCAGCGCCAGCCAGACGATGTACATCGATTTCCCGGGGTATTCGAGCAGATCGGCGATGGACCCGGCCGAAGCCACCAGCACTCCCGTCAACACAAGCGTAGTGGTTAGCACGGCGCTCATGGCGTTGCTGTAGGCTTCGCGGCGATCGATACCTTCTCGGGTCGCAAACCGGAAGTACGAGGTTTCCATCCCGTACGTGAAGATCACGTTCAGAGCGCCTACGTAGGCGTACAGCTCTCCGACTACCCCGTATTCTCCGGCCGCAAACAGTTTTGTATACAGCGGAACCAGCAAGAAATTGATGGCCCGGCCCACAATGCTGCTCAGGCCATACAACACCGTTTCGCCGGCCAGCTTTTTGAGGACGCTCATGCAGGGCTAGCTTGTCGCATTAATGGATTGAAAGGCGTAAAGTTCCGGTTTCGCAGAGAACCGTTCAAACAAAAAAGGCGCTGAAGGCTATTCGCGCTCAGTACGTTAGGTAGGATTCGCGTATAAAATGTCTGATTCCAGAGAAAAAATTGTTGGATCAATTGCCTTTGAACTGCGGCTTTCTTTTTTCCAGAAATGCGGCGGTTCCTTCCCGGAAATCATCCGACTTACAACAGTTGGCAAAGCTATTGGCTTCGGTCTGATACCCATTGCTTCCGTTGTAATACGCGTTGACGCAATCGATGATGTGGGCAATGGCCAGCGGCGCTCGACTCAAAATGCGGTACATCAACTCCCGGCTTTTCTTTTTCAATTCGTCGCCGTCTTCTACCACGTAGTTCACCAGTCCCAGTTGCTTGGCTTCGGTCGCCGGAATGTCGTCGCCGGTCAGCAGCATTTCGTACGCCTTGGTTTTCCCGACGATCTGCGTTAGCCGTTGCGTTCCGCCGTATCCCGGAATAATCCCCAGCTTCACTTCGGGGAGACCGAAGCGCGACGACGCCGTGGCAATGCGCATGTGACAGGACAGGGCCAGTTCGCAGCCACCGCCCAGCGCATAACCATTGATGGCGGCCAGCACCGGTTTGTTACAGCTTTCGATCATCGCAAACACTTCCTGCCCGTTTTCGGCAAACTTGCGTCCGTTCACTTCGTTCAGCTTCGCTACTTCTTCAATGTCGGCGCCAGCCGCAAACGCCTTGTCTCCTGCCCCGCTGAGGATAACGCCCCGAATGTTAGAAGCGCTGATCACCTCCATAAACGCTTCGTTCAGTTCCTGAATGGTAGCGACGTTCAGCGCATTGAGTTTATCCGGGCGATTCAGGGTAATGAACGCAATATCATCGGTTTGCTCGAAGAGCAAATTCTTGAAAGTCAACATATTTATATTCGAAATTCCATGTTTGACGGCGCAAATGTAGCGAAAATAATCGCCCAACTTCAGGCCGCTGGCGGGAGCCTATTCGCGCTGATTTTGACTCGCACTGAAAAGCTTCTGCTTTTCCTCCTTGGTCAGGCTTTCGTAGCCGGAGTGCGAAATTTTGTCCAGGATTGCGTCGATTTCCTGCTGGTCGGGCTTGCCTGAAGTGCCAGTGGCACGACGCGTACGCGTGGTCGGTTTGCCATTGTGCGTCACCCGCAGCTTGGGTTTGCGCTGAAACAAGCCGTTGAACTTATCGGCCAGGTACGTAATGGGGCGTCCCAGGTCGGTGCCCCGATGCAACTGGCGAATGAACAAGAAGCCGATGACGGCGCCACCCAGGTGCGCCAGGTTACCGCCGGCGTTGCCCCCGGCCAGGCCGAAAAAGGAAGCCACCACGTAGAAGGCCGCGATGTAGACAATGCGGACGGGCCCGATCAACAGCAGATTAAACGTGTAATTAGGAATCAGCGTCGCGGCCGCTACCACCACGGCATACACCGCCCCAGAAGCCCCGATCAGTCCCAAATAAGGTTGGTTATTGACAAAATAGGGCACCAGGTTGTACATCAATAGGTACAATACGCCCCCACTGATGCCGCCCAGAATGTAGACGTTGACAAAGCGCCGGTTGCCCAGGTACTCCTTCACCAGATTGCCAAACCAGTAGAGGAAGAGCATGTTCCAGAGAATATGCCAGAATCCCTCGTGCGTAAAAAAGTAGGTGATCAGCGTCCAGGGTTTAACCAAAAACGACAGCACCGGCGCCGGCAGCGCCAGATTCATTAGTAAAAATTGTGAGAGCGCATTTCCGTTGTTGCTGATGGCCGAAATGACCAGCAGAAAATTGATCACTAAGTAGACAATCAGGTTGATCAGAATCAGTTGAACCACCCCATTGTCGCCTCGGCGGAAAGCATTCTTAAAATCATCAAAAATCGTATTCATCCGACTTAAGTAACACTACAAAGATAAACGATACAGGCGTAAGACGACACGCACCGATCCGTTAGTAAAATCGATCGCGATCTTGCTTCCAGAAGGATACCATAATCCATCCGAACAGCATGCCTCCTAAGTGGGCGTAATGGGCCACATTGTCGCCAGGAACATTCTGAATGGCCCCGAAAAGCGCCGTTACTCCATAAAACAGCACAATATACTTGGCCTTAATGGGAATGGGCGGAAACAGCAGGAACAATTGCGTGTTAGGAAACAACAATCCGAAGGCAATCAGGATTCCAAAAATGGCACCGGAGGCTCCAATCATAGGTGTGTTTTCCTTCCGCGCCAAAGCTTCCATCACCAGCCTTACGGTTTGCTGACGCAACGGCACGTTGTCGGCATGCGCTTCGTACTGATCGGTGGCTTCTAACGCAACCCCTCGGAAAAGATCCCGATTGTTCTGCAGAATGATACGGAAATCAGTAGGGTTAGGATTTCGGCTGTATTCAATGGCCTGCTGTTCGAACCGATAGGTCTCATAAAAGTTAACGCCAGAGTACAGAAGCCCCGCCCCGATGCCGGTGACCATGTAAAAAATCAGAAAGCGCTTCGCGCCCCAAAACCGCTCCAGCATGGGACCAAAGATCAACAGGCCGAACATGTTGAAAAACAGGTGACTGAAGTCCGCATGGACAAACATGTACGTCACGAACTGATAGATATGAAAGGTATCGGCCAGTAGGTAACGCAACCCCAGTATGTTGGCTAAAATCCCCCGCGTCAGCCAAGAGTCTCCCAGCAGGTAATCGAACCCGAACAACACTACGTTGATCAGCAGCAGATTTTTGACAACGGGCGTGAGTTGAAATCCCATGTAAATGCTTTACTAAATAACAGATCGCCCCCGAGGCGACCTGTGTAAAACTACACAAAGCCACCACAAGGTTACGTTTCAAATCAGGATGAGCGGTTGTCAGGAGGGGCGAAACAGCTCGATCAGTTTATCCAGATTGAACAGCGTGAGCGTCAGCGAGCCGTCGGGGGCATAGCCCGGCACTTCGCAGGCAAAAAGCTGATCAATCAGGGTGCGCATTTCCAGTTCGCTAAGGGGGGTGCCCCGCTTCCGGGCGGCCCGTCGTGCCAAGGCCCGGGCCAGTTGCTCGTGACGCGACAGTTTCAGACCGGCCGTTTGTTGCTTGAACTGCTCCAGGAACTCTTCGAGCAGATGCTGCTGCTGGCTGGCCGGGACATCGGCCGGTACGCCACGCACCACCACGCTGTCGCGTCCCAGCATATCGAAATCAAAGCCCAGAGCGGCCAGTTCTTCTTTCATCTCTGATAGAAGTGCCACATCGCCGGCGGGTAACGATACAGTCTGAGGAAAGAGCAGTTGTTGGGTCACTACTTCTTTTTTGCGCAAAGAACTCAGGTAGCGTTCGTACAAAATGCGCTCGTGCGCGGCCTGTTGGTCGATCAGCATCAGACCCGACTTTACCTGCGCCACGATGTAGCTGTGGTGCAACTGGAACGTCTTCTGATCGACACCCGCATGGTAATCGCCCGTGTGTTTCACAGGCTGGTTGGCGGCACTGGTGGCTTTGATCGCAGTAGGCGTAACGAGTTGTTCCGGGGCGTCGTCCGGATCTTCACGCGACTCATACAGCTTCTCCCAGTGTTTCAGGTTAGAGGCCTCGCGCGGCGAAGGACGCCAGTCGTTCCGCGAGTCAGAAGGTTCGCGCGAGGATTCGCGCGGCGAGGACGAAAACGAAGTCGGCGTCGCCGCTTTGAAAAAGGCACCAAAATTGACGTCCTGATCAAAATCGAGCGAAGGTGTAATGTTATACGCCCCCAGCGCGCGCCGTACGGTCGCCTGCAGGATGGCATACAACGTACGCTCGTCGTCGAACTTAATTTCGGTTTTGGTCGGGTGTACGTTGATGTCTACGTGCGTGGGGTCCATGTCCAGAAACAGCACATAGAACGGGTAGGTATCGTCTGGCAGCAGCTCTTCGTAGGCTTCCATCACGGCATGATGCAGATACGGATGTCGTACGTAGCGCTGGTTCACGAAAAAGAATTGCTCTCCCCGCGTACGACGGGCCTGCTCCGGCTTTCCGATGTAGCCACTGATCTTCACCAGAGGCGTCTCTTCCTGGCAAGGCGCGAGCTGCTCACGGTAATTACCGCCAAACAGGGCCACAATCCGTTGGCTCAGCTTTCCAGGGAAAAGGTTGTATACCTCCAGATCGTTCTGGTGTAGCGAAAATCCCAGTTCGGGTCGGGCCAGGGCCACACGTATAAACTCGTCGAGGATGTGGCGCATCTCCACGGAGTTCGATTTCAGGAACTTGCGCCGGGCCGGGACATTATAGAACAGATTCTTGACGGCTACTGAAGTGCCTGCTGGACAGGCTTCCGGCTCCTGCGCTTTTACCGCCGACCCTTCCACCCGCAGGCGCGTGCCCAGTTCGTCCGACGGGCGACGCGTCAGCAGTTCGACCTGCGCTACCGCGGCAATAGACGCCATGGCTTCCCCACGGAAGCCCAGCGTACGGATGGAGAAAAGATCATCGGTCGAACGGATTTTCGACGTGGCGTGCCGCTCCACACACATGCGTGCGTCGGTCTCGGACATGCCGATCCCGTCGTCCACCACGCGGATCAACGTACGGCCTGCATCTTTGACAATCAATTGAATATGTCGCGCTCCGGCGTCAATCGCATTTTCCAGCAATTCTTTGACGACCGAAGCGGGTCGTTGCACCACCTCCCCGGCTGCAATCTGGTTGGCCAGTGAGTCGGGCAACAGGTGAATTAAGTCGCTCACTCGGATTCAAACACGTTAAACTTGCGGGCGAAAAAGTAAACCGGAACCGCGAAAACTAAAATAAGAAGCGCCATATTGCCGTATTTTAAATAGGCGACGCAGAATGTGCCCAGGACTACGATCAGGAAAATTTGCAAAAAGGAGGTTTTCTTACGTTGTGACTTGGCGCGCGCAAAACCACGGGAGATTCTTGCTGCGGAACTAAAATTTCCTGTACCTTTCGAATAGGCGCGTGCTGCCTCTATTTCCTGTTTTATGGCTTCCGTCCGTTGTTTAAGTTCTTCAGCCACAGGGTCGTAGTAGCGCGGTTCATAGTTGAAACGCTTATGTCTAGAGGTCTTGGTGAACGAAATCAAACCCATCTGCGCTTAGTAGTTTAGAGTATAAAAAAACACGTAAGAACTGGTATAAAGCCAACAAGCCCATGCATAAAAAAGTTTGTCTGTTGCCTCTACTCATCTTCCTGGCCACGTCCTCTGCTTTTGGTCAGAAATCGGTTCGGCGACAATCAAAGGCGTGGGTCGATTCAGTTTTTGCTCAACTTACCCCACGCCAGCGAATTGGTCAACTTTTTATGATCGCGGCCCGCTCAGATCGCGACGAACAATATACCCTGGCGCTGGAAACCCAAATCCGCGAGTATAATGTAGGCGGCGTTGTTTTCCTGCAAGGAAATCCGCTGCAACAAGCAGTCCTGACCAATAACCTACAGGCCCATGTGCCGGTCCCGCTGCTGGTGGGCCTGGACGCCACGCGCGGCTTAGGCAGCAGTCTGGATAGCACGACGCTCTTTCCGCAACCCCTCACGCTCGGCGCCCTGGCGTCGGCCGAGACGGTCTATGACCTGGGTGCCGAAATCGCCCGCCAGTCGCGTCGCCTGGGTGTTCACCTTGCGTTTTCGCCCATCCTCGACGTCAACGGCAACCGGCGCGAACCGGGCATCGATGGACGTTCGTTCGGCGAAGACCCGGAAAACGTTGTCCAGAAAGGTCGCGCCCTGATGGAGGGCCTTCAGCACAACGGCGTGCTGGCCGTAGCACGCCACTTTCCAGGTTATGGCGACGCGGACCGGAACTCGCCACAGGGGCTGGTCCAACTGACCCATCATCAGGGACAGATCGAGCAGATTGACTTGCCGCCGTTTCAGGCCCTGATTCAGGATAGCCTGGCAGGAGTCATGGTCAGTCATTTGCAGGTTCCTGCTTATGATAACCGCGAAAACCTCCCGGCGTCACTTTCCGAAAAAATTGTTTCGAATCTGCTGCAACGTTCGCTGAAATTCGAGGGACTGATTTTTACGGATGCGCTCAATGCCCGCAACCTACAACAACTTTATAAACCCGGCGAGATTGAAGTGATGGCGTTGCAGGCGGGCAACGATGTGCTGCTGTTCCCGGAAGACCTGTCCGTTGCCGTCGACGCGATTGAAAAAGCACTGAAACGGAAAAAACTGAGCCAGGAAGAACTGGACCGCCGTGTCCGAAAAATTTTAACGGCCAAGTACGAAGCCGGACTCGACCAGTATCGTCCGGTCGAAGTCGCCCACCTGAAAGAAGACCTGTACTCGCCGAAAATCGACATACTGCAAAACCGTATTTTTAAGCAGGCCCTTACGGTGGTCCGCAACGAAGACAATGTGCTGCCCTTCATGGTGCTTGATACAGTTTCGTTCGCTTCCGTGGCGGTTAATGCCTCTGCAACCGACCCTTCTGCCGGCAATCAGTTTCAGCAGATGCTGGGCAATTACGCCCCCTTCCGCCATTTTCAGGTCAACGATGCGGCGCGCAACTATGGTAACGTGCTCGAAGCACTCGCGCCGTTCGGGACCGTCATCGTCAGTATCCACAACCCCACCGGAGAAAGCGCGGCCACGCCACGCGCAGCCAAAGCACTGTTGAGCAAAGATGCGCAGGCCTTTCTGAAGAAGCTGCACAAAAGCGCAGTCCGTGTCGTAGTTGTCGTATTTGACAGCCCTTATAGCCTGGCCCAGGTAGAAGACTTCGAGCAGGTAGTATGTGCTTACGAAGATAATCCTGTGGCTCAGCACGTAGCTCCGCAGCTCTTGTTTGGTGCAATTGAAGGGTCAGGCAAGTTGCCCGTGACAGTATCGCCGCGGCTGAGCAACGGCGTCGGGTTTCTGACGGCCAAAGCCGGACGACTGCAATACAGCTTCCCGGAAGAAGTGGGCATGCGCTCGGACATTCTCCGCCGCATTGATACGCTGGTCGATGAGTCCATCGCCGACCGGGCCACGCCTGGTTGTCAGGTGATGGTCGTGAAAGAAGGGCAAGTGGTTTGGCAGCGGGCATACGGCCGCCTCCGCTATGACGATCCGACTCCTACCACCAATCAGACGCTTTACGACATTGCGTCGGTCACCAAAGTTTCGGCTACGCTTCAGGCCGTAATGTTCCTGGCCGAACAGGGACTGATTGAGGTAAACCGTAAGGCCTCCGATTACCTTCCTGAACTGAAGGAGTCGAACAAGAAGGACATGGTGATTGCCGATATTCTGGCGCACCAGGCAGGTTTGGTTCCGTTCATTCCGTTCTACAAGCGTACGCTGGATTCACCCTCGGAGAGTGCGAAGTTTTACAGCCGCACGCCCGATGCCGCCCATCCGCTGGAAGTGGTCCCGGGTCTGTACGCCATCAGCAGCATGGAAGATTCGCTCTGGGCCTGGACCATAGAATCGGGCCTTTTGCCCAAAAATCGTAGAACCAAGAAATACGATTACAAATACAGTGATCTGGGTTTCTACATCATGAAACGCATTGTGGAGAAGGTCTCGGGCATGAAACTCGACGAATTCGTCAACTCTTACTTCTACCGCCCGATGGGGCTGCCTACGCTTACCTACAAACCCAAAGAGAAATTCGAAGAGTCGCGCATTGCTCCTACCGAACGCGATACCTACTTCCGGAAGACACAAATCCGCGGTAACGTGCACGACCAGGGAGCAGCCATGTTGGGGGGCGTAGCGGGACATGCCGGCCTGTTTGGAACGGCCAACGATCTGGCCATTCTGATGCAGATGAACCTACAAAACGGTGAATATGGCGGCATTCGCTATTTGCAACCGGAAACCCTGCCAGGCTTTTCGCGGCGTTACTTTAAAGAAAACCGCCGGGGTCTGGGCTGGGATAAACCCACACTCGAGCCCAACGGCCCCACGTCGCTCTATGCCTCGGCCGATACGTACGGACACTCCGGCTTTACGGGTACCTGCGTGTGGGTAGATCCTTATTACGATCTGGTCTATGTTTTTCTTTCCAACCGCGTTTACCCTGACGCCAGCAACGTGAAGCTAATCCGGAGCGGACTGCGCACTTCCATTCAGGATACCATTTACGAATCGTTTCTCCAGGATAAGATCAACGAATTCAAACATACTTCACACATGTCGCGTTAGGTTGAGTAACTTTGGTTTATCATAGCATCGGCTCAGCTCACGGTGGGTTGGCTCATGCTACACTCAATACATCACGCCATGAAAATCGGCATCGTTTGCTACCCTACTTTCGGAGGGAGCGGCGTAGTGGCCACCGAGCTCGGTAAAGCACTCGCCAAAGAAGGACACCAAATCCACTTCATCACTTATACGCAGCCCATCCGGCTCGACTTTTTCAACGAAAATTTATATTACCACGAAGTAGATCTCCGCGCCTATCCGCTGTTTCAATACCCTCCTTACGAATTGGCACTGGCCAGTAAAATGGTCAACGTGGTGATGTACGAGAAACTGGATCTGCTCCATGTGCATTATGCCATTCCGCACGCTTCGGCAGCGTACATGGCCCAGCAGATTCTGCGGACGCACGGCATCGACATTCCGTTCATCACCACCCTGCACGGAACCGACATTACACTGGTGGGGAAAGACGCCTCCTACGAACCGGTGGTTACGTTCAGCATCAACCAGTCCAATGGCGTGACGGCCGTTTCCGATGACCTGAAAAAAGATACGTACCGCCACTTCAGCGTTCATCGTGACATTGAGGTCATTCCCAATTTCATCGATCTGGAACGGTTCAAAAAGCAGAAGAAGGACCATTTCAAAAAGGCCATTTGCCCGAACAACGAAAAGCTGCTGGTACATACCTCGAACTTCCGGAAGGTGAAGCGTGTCGACGACGTCGTCCGCATCTTCGATAAGGTGCGCCAGAAGATGCCCGCACGTCTGTTGCTGGTGGGGGACGGGCCGGAGCGCAACCGCATTGAAGACCTCTGCCGGCAGTTGAATACGTGCGATGATGTCCGCTTCCTCGGCAAGCAGGAAGCCGTTGAAGAAGTGCTCTCCGTATGTGACCTGTTCCTGATGCCTTCCGAAAAAGAGAGCTTTGGACTAGCAGCACTGGAAGCGATGGCCTGTGAGGTACCCGTGATCGCGGCGCGCACCGGTGGGTTACCTGAACTGGTGGAAGACGGCAAATCTGGTTTTTTGAGCCCTGTCGGTGACGTGGAAGATATGGTCAAGCATGCCTTGTTCATCCTGCAAGACGATCAACTGCCTGAGTTCAAGAAGAATGCCCTGGCACGCGCCAAGCAGTTCGACATCACGCAGATTCTGCCTTTGTATGAGAACTATTACAAAAAGGTCGTCAATTCGCATGGGGGGGCCGTTCCCCCCACGGAAAGCCGGAAGCAAGGTCAGCCTGCGTTCTAGCATCAGTACACACTTGCCGATGCCGCTTTTGGCACAGATTTAGACGAAAAGAAGTCAGCCAACGTTTCATCTTAAACACTCTGACCGACTTTTGAAGACATTCATCCGCATTTGCTGCATTTTTTTAGCGCTGGCCTTTGCGCTCTCGTCGTGTGCCAGTCATCGCAAAAAGCATAAACGTACCGCACACCGTACCCATACCACGGCTCGCAAAGCACCGACTCGCACCAAAGCTGCGCCGACTCGAACCGCCGCCCCTACCGCTGCTTCATCGAACGCCTCTGCCTCGCCAAGTGTGGTCAAAGTAATTGAGACCGCCCGGACATACACCGGCACTCCGTACAAGTACGGGGGCACAACTCGCAAAGGCATGGACTGTTCGGGACTGTTGTGTACAAGTTTTCAGAGCATTAACATGACCATCCCCCGCGTATCGCGCGATCAGGCGACAATTGGCCCTGCCGTCAAAGTAGAAGCGGTCCGACCGGGCGACTTGTTGTTTTTCAGTACGTCTAAAAGCCGCAAAGGCATCAACCATGTCGGTTTGGTCACAGAAGTATCCAAGGGGCGCATCCAGTTCATCCACGCCACGTCGAGTTTGGGCGTTATGGAAGACAATCTGTTTTCCGACTATTACAAACGAGCGTTTGTGAAGGCCATTCGCCCTCGGTACGATTAAGAAAAGCAGCTTAGCTGTTGCAGCCTGACCACCGATTTCCCTATATTTGCGTCCGCTCTCGGGGGATTAGCTCAGTTGGCTAGAGCGCTTGCATGGCATGCAAGAGGTCGCCGGTTCGAATCCGGCATTCTCCACCCTGATTCTGAAGCCGTTACGAAGCATCGTAACGGCTTTTTTGTTTGGCCTTTCCCGTCTGCACGCCATTGTGCCTTACCGTACAGGTAACCGTCTCTGGATTTTCCGAGACTTCCCCCCTTTGAAAATAACAACATTAACCCTATTTTGCTGAAAAATCGCTAGCACGCTGTACCACTTTTGGCAGCGACTTTTCAGCTGCGGTAGTTCACTTCAACACGCATACCTCGCGGTATACGTAAAACACTATGCGAGACATTGGCGCCATCGGCCTGGGCTTAATTCTGTTAAATTTTGCCTGTTCGTACAAAGGGTTTTCTGATCCGCAGTTCTTCGAACGCTATAAGTTTGAAGTAGATAGTATTCTCCTCCACAAAGAGTACGGACGGCTCCTTTCTTCGGGCTTTTTACACGGCGGATGGATGCACCTCATTTTCAATATGCTCAGTCTACACGCGTTCAGCGGGTTAATGGAGTACGACTTAGGATGGCGAGCATTCCTACTGATCTACGTAGCTGGTCTACTAGGAGGTAATCTTCTTTCTCTGTACTTGCACCGACAGCACGGAGACTACAGTGCCATTGGCGCTTCGGGTGCGGTGTGCGGGGTAGTTTTTGCCTCCATCGCCCTATTTCCGGGAATGGAAATCGGTTTTTTCGGCTTACCATTCCAAATGCCCAGTTGGTTATTTGGAACGGGCTATGTGGCTTACTGCATTTTTGGCATCAAAGCGAATCGCGATAACATTGGGCACGACGCCCATCTGGGCGGCGCTTTGGTAGGAATGGTGCTGGCAGTTTTACTGCATCCTTCAGCGCTGAAGGCCAACTATCTCACCCTACTCGTCATTGCATTACCAACTGTAGCATTTCTGGGCCTGATCATCGCAAAACCGCATCTGTTGCTAATCGAACGCCCTTTCGCGAAAGCTGAACAGCGTGCCGATACTACCGTCGATCGTCGGTTCAATGAAGCCAAGCTGCAGCACCAGCACGAACTGGATTTGCTGCTGGATAAAATCAGCCACAATGGTATAGAAAGTCTGAGCGCCACGGAACGGCAAAAGCTGGAAGCCTATGCGAAAAGAGGAGAGTAAATCACGAACTGCCCACGAAAAAACGGAAGCTTAATGATCTCGATTACGGCGGTTGCGGAGAAGATAGGTTTTGTTCTCCTCCCCGTGAATCAGGCGGCGAATGTTTTTCTGATGCGTCAGCACAACCACCGCAAACAGTGCGAACCCAAAAATAATCAGCAAGGGGGTATCAGGACTGAAACGCGGCAGGAGTAAAAGCAACGGAAAGGCCAGGGCGGCAATCATCGAACCCAAAGAAACGTAGCGCGAGGCCAACAATACCACAAAGAAGATTCCGATGCACACCAACGCCACTTCCGGCTCAATGGCCAGCGCCATGCCCAACAGCGTTGCTACACCCTTGCCGCCTTTGAAGTTGGTATAGATGGGGAATATGTGCCCCACAATAGCCAAGATGCCGAAGATGAGCTTATAGAACGTCAGGAAGTCGGCATTCACCCAACCCATCAGCGCCAAAATAGATGCCAGCTGGGCTGCCGTGAACCCCTTGGTGATGTCCAGTAGCATAACGATAGTGCCGGCCTTTTTGCCCAGTACCCGAAAGGTATTGGTTGCGCCCGCATTACCACTTCCGTAATGGCGTACATCAATACCGTAGTAACCTTCACCCAACCACACGGCGGTAGGGAATGAACCAATGAGATAGGCAGCGATGGCGCCAAGTACGATGAAGAGGATAGAAAGCAAATCCAAATGATTTTTTGGTAAAGGGCCTAATAGCAAATTTATAAATAATTCACTATCAATGTACAACTGTGTTGTATTGATACACGGACTTTAACACGCAAGTTCCCTAAAACCCGTCCGCGTCCTCTTCATCGACGGTCTTCTTGTCTGTTTTTGCCGGAGCGGGGGTGGGGTCCGTGACCGGCGCATCGGGCTTTTTATCGCCTTTTTTCTTGTCTTTCTTCCCTCCGTCCTTGCCAGCGGCATCAGTAGTGGGAGTTTCCGCAACTTCCGGGTCTACGCCACGCATCACATTTACTTCTTTGCCAAAGTAAGTTTTGTTGAAATCTTCCACAAAAATGACCCGATCTGCGTCGTTAGCGGCTTGTAACGAGAATTCCCCGGGTTTACCCGCACCCTTTACTTTCGAACGAATGATTTCGTTGAACTCCAGACTAGACGACACCACCGACAAACGCTTTTCGTCGTCATAGCGGAAGTAGTACCACAGGCCAGGTGAAGCGGCAATGTAGATCGTGATGATGTCGCCCTGATACGTTTTCCGGATTTCGATGTGACCATCCAGTTTTGCATCGATTGGGGCTCCGTTGATATTAGCCACCCCAATTTTCCCGACGCTGTACCAGGCACTTTGCTCGTTCGACCATTTCAGATGCACGTCGGCGATGACAATTCCTTTCGCCAGTTTGCCTGACAACGACGACAGGGGTTCGTTGTTTTCCAATGCTTTGGTCCGGTAATCGACGGCGGCTTTTTCGCTGACCAGATTGGCCACACGTGGCAAAATGGGGTCGAGGCTCTCGTACGCAACCGGTGGTCCCAGGCGATAGATCGCTTCTGCCAGATCGTTGCCCATCGAACCATACGCCTGCGAAGGTAAGGGAGCATCAAACAAAAGCATGGTATTGAAGTCGTAGCTGTTGCTGTCGGCGCGGCCAAATCCACTGCCGGCGGCCAGCAACGTTACGTCCCGCCCCCCGGGGTTGGTGAAGTTGAACGTGCCCTCGTAGTTGAAGGTGCCCTTGGAGTCGTTGAAGGCGAAAATGTTTCCGGCAATTGACTCCCCTCGTACCTTCTCCGGATTACCGACGACAAACAGCTGTTTCTCTGGATCGTAGTTCAATACCCCGATGGCCCGGAAAATGTCCTGGTCGGCCGCCGTCATTTTTTCGGAAAGGAAGGTAAAATACAAGCCCGACGAATTCTTTTCCACGTGCATCCCCGTCGTCAGCGGTTTGCCATCGGTCGATACCAACTGTTCCAGGTCAATCGAAAAGTCGGGGCTATCGCCCGGGTTCTGGTAGGTAAACCAGATGCCTTCCAGGTTGCTGGATTTAAAGTCAAGCTTAACTTCACCGTCAAACTTCAGATAGGGACGGGTGGCGTACATCGTTACGGCGCCCCGGTACAGAACCCCTTTTGAAATCGGCATGGGGTCCTCTTCCGGCACAATCCCTCCCGAAACTGTATGCAACACGCCCGGCTTGCCTTTCCGGCGAGCTTCCTCTTCTTCGAGCAAGAAGTTGTCGAACTTGATCTTAAACGTATCCTGCGAAGCGGTGATGTAATCGTAGAAAGCCTCACCCTCAAATTTATGCCGCGAAAGGATCTGGATCGTGCCGTCGGAAAGGCGATGGTATTCGTTCAGCGTATCTACTACCAACTCCGCGCGCTCTAGCTCCTGCATGGCTGCCCCTTCGGTCAAAGTCACCACACCTCCGTGCGGGAAGATTTTTGCATCGGCGGCTTTGATGTACGGCACGCCCGACACTTCCAATTTCTGGTTTACTACGTCGTAAACGGCTCCGGTCCCCAAAAACGCCAGTGAATCCTGGTCGGGATGGGTAGAATAGAAATAAGAAGATTCCAGATCGACGCCTTCAGGCTTCTGCATGCTGACCGTTTGCTTTTCCATGTCCCAGATCGCCTTCCCGATGGACGTTTTGTACTGTACAAACGGAAATTCGTTGCTGGCAAACCCTTCTACTTCCGATGATAGTTCCGCATAACGTTCTTTCAGATTGACGTCGTAGCGTACGTTGCGCGACACCAGCGCGGGTTTAAGCGGGTTGTCGGACTTAATGTCAAAATCACCGTTACGCCCGTAAATTCGGTTTTCTTCAAACGTGATTTGAGGCGAATACAGTTGTGAACCCTGTGTCTTGAAGAGTCCATTTCCGTACGTTCCTTTCGACGTTAGGATCACGTCGCCGTTGAAATCAGAATTGCCGTCGTAGAGCTTGAAGGGCTCTTTCCGCTCCACGTTCGAAAGAATCAGCGAATCGGTATCGGGCAACCACTTCATCTTGTAGTTCGATACGGTAATGTCGGGATAAGTACCCGACGAATTGCGGGCGATGACGGCCTGTTGCCCCACCGTAACCACCGAATCCTGATAGAAAACGAAGTCGTCGGACTTGATGGTAGAAGTCAGGTAACGTACCTCACCTTTGCCTCGCAAGCCACGGCTATCGAGTGTAATATCGCCGAAGAAGCGGCCCTCAGTTCCGTACAGCGGATACCCGCCATCGGGAGTCGCGTGCGAAAAGCCGAGCGATTTATCTTTCTGCCGTACCAGTGTTTCTTCAAAACGGGGGAAGATGCCATCAGAATCGAAGGTTCCGTCGAATGAGATCACGTCCGGCGAGTCGCTATCGAGGCTGTCGGCACTGAAGGGAGGAACCTGGAAATAAATACTTTGGTCGTACGCACCACCCAATACCTCGTCACCATCGAAGTAGATGTTGGTCTCCGACGTTACGTCGAACAGGGGATATTTGGGATGACTTTTTAAGTTCGACTTGTTGTTAGGATCACCGATGATCAGCTTCGCCGCGGCATTGTTCGACCGGTTGGTCAGGGTACTGCGCGACTCGTTGCCACCTTCTCCGCCCAGAGCCACGGCAATGGTGTCGACTTCGGCCATGTCGACCGCAAACTCGTCATAATCGAAACGCATGTTGCGCCCGCTGCTCTCAAAATAGCCTACTTTCAGCTTGCCATCGAATAACAGATCACGGTTTTCCAACACTTTGACTTGTCCGTTGGCAGGCTCGATGAAGACATCGACCGAATCGCTCAGGTAAAATTTCTTAACCCCATTAACGGCCAGCTCCTGCGACTCCAGATCCAATACCGCATTGTTCCCGTCAGGGGCCAGAGACGAAATCGTCAGGTAATCGTAATCGCGTTTTTTACGATGGGCTAAGTAATAATTGATCAGGCTCTTGTTCGCCGTCACCACGCCCGTAACCGAGTTAAACTCTACATAGCCCCGCGCATCCAGATCGGACATGACCGTGCGCAAAGTCTGCGGATTTTGTTTGTACTGCTTGGCCAGATCGTCTACATAAAAAGACGTTTGCTTGGTCCGCAGAACGTGCGAGGCGATCATCACGATCGGGTGAAAGTTGTACGACCGTTGCAGGCGATCAAATTCCTGTTGTTTGTAAAAGTCAAAAGAAGTGAAGGTAGCGGGCAGCTCGTGCCGCGCATTCAACATGTAAAACTTCACCGACGTGCTGTCGAGCGGCCAGTAAATGGCATCGCAGTCAATTTTCACCTGATGGTACGAATCCTCGAACAGCGCTACTTTATAAAGTCCTTTGTCGCGGTGCAGTCGAATAAACCCTTCTTCAATGTTATAAAAGAGAGAAGCACCACGATTGACGATCGAATCCTGGCCGAAATAAAGCGCGACATACGCCAGATCGGCCGTAATGAGTGTGTCGCCCAGTTCCATGCGGCTAGCCAGCGTGCGGAAACGACGCTGCCCGTTCCGTTCAATTTCCAGGCTGGAGGGCCGACGGTCGAACGAGGAGCTGTTGGCATGCGCGCCACGCAGCGAAAAGCCTCCCTGGTACGTGATGCCCTCACCCAAATTTTTCACTTTCACTTCGTTCGAGAAGGAGCGGAAACGCGGATACTGGGCATCTTCCGGCGTTTTGTGCTTTTGGCTACGAAACTCAAACACCCCTTCGATAGGCTCGTCCACACGCTCCGGATAATGGAGCTGGGCTTTATCGGCCTGCAAAGTCACCGCCTTGCGATCGAAGCTGTACTTGCTGAATTCGGCGTACACGTCGGGCAACCCCGCAGAACTCCAGTCGACCGTTCCGCCTTCGCCGATAAAATCATCCAGACTGCTGGAATACTGTCCGCTGGTTTCCCGAATCGTCAGCGTGTCGTAATGGGAAGAGATGGTCAGGTTGGCTTTGTGGAAGGTGATGACCGCCCCGCGTGCCACGGGTACTTCGATGAGGGGCGCATCCGAAATGCTCACGTCCGCATCCGACAACGTGGGCATCAGGTCCGTTGGCATTTCCTGGGGATCGTTTCCATCCCAGTCCGAAAACCAATCGTCGCTTAGCTCGCTGTCATCTTCCTGCAGAGTGGGCTGGTCGTCGTCCAGCTCCTCTTCTTCCGTCTCGTCGAGTGCGGCACCTTCCGAGGCTTCTTCAGGAGCTACGTACTCAAACGAAAAAGAACCGCCTTCAACGGTCAGCTGACTGTAATTGGCAGCGTGTAAGGTCAGGCTATCAAGCAAGCCACGGGCAACACTGAAGTAGCGTAGAAACTCTTTGGCATCTTTTTCCTGCAATAAGCGCTCGGACACATCGAGCATTCCTCCCACGCCATCGCCCTGTACCTGCTGCGAAGTGGCGGCTTGCGCCATCGAACCTACCCAGGCTTCAAAATAAGGGGTCACGCCCAGCCGTCGGGTGCGCATCTGCTGGGCAACGGCGATGATCCGCTGCTGGTTAGCCGCACTCAGGGTAGGCCACACTTCCAGAAAGCGCGATCGGGCTTCTTCAGAGGAGGGCTTGGCACTCGCCAACAAGTACCGGCCGAACTCCTCACTGAACTCGGTCGGGTCGGTCGAGAACGCCTGCGCCTGCACAGAACCGCTCCCCATCATTCCCACCCACAGCAGGAAAAGGCACCCTAGAATCGCTTTAGCGTATGGAAAGAATTTCATAAACTTCACGCCGATCAAACTCAAATTTAACCTGATCCTGTGGTCTTTAACAGCCAATGTAAGTTATGCCCCGACAGCCCATACGCCTCTGACGTAATTATTCGGGCTTTTTTAGCATCAGGCATCCCCAATTCTCCAGCGTCTGCTGCTGTTTCAAGGTTAACCCCAGTTGATTGGCAGCGTGCAGAAGCTCCGGAATATCCATTTCGTAAAAGCCGCTGAGCAACAAGATGCCTCCCGTCTTCAGGTGATGGACATACTGAGGCAACTGTGCCAGGATGATGTTCCGGTTGATGTTGGCGAGCACGACCTCGAACTGTTCGTCTTTCGCGATGCGATTGATCTCGCCACAGAACACATGTACTGAGTGACAATCATTTAACGCCAGATTCTCCTGGGTATTTTCCACGGCCCACTCTTCTATATCGAACGCAGTGCCCCCGGCAGCGCCTCGCTTCTCTGCCATGATCGACAGGATGCCCGTGCCACACCCTACGTCCAGAAAACGCTTGCCCACGTGGTCGATGTCCAGTTGATAGCGCAGCATCATGGCGGTGGTCGCGTGGTGTCCCGTGCCGAACGACATTTTGGGATCGATCACGATCTCGTACGCGTATTCGGGCATGGGCACATGAAACGAAGCCCGAACAATGCACTGATCGCCTACCACCACCGGCTCGAAATTCCGTTCCCAGGCCTCGTTCCAGTTGACCTTGGCAATGGGCTCTACGAGCGAAGTCAGTTCGGTTTGGGCAGCGTAACGCGCCAGCACTTCCTGCACCGTTGCCATGTCGATCAGTTGCGACTCGCCGTAGGCCGTAAAACCGGTGGTGTTTTCTTCAAATCCATCGAACCCTGCCTGGGCCAATTCGGCCACCAGGATGTCGGCAAAATCAGGCGCAAGCTGAACGTGTAAGGCGGTGTATTCCAACGTCGTATTGATGAAAAATTTGAAAATTAGGTGTGGTAAGGAGTTGGTTACCAAAGGGAAATGTAGCAAACAAGCCGCCCCTG
Organism: Catalinimonas alkaloidigena; assembly: GCF_900100765.1. Taxonomy (NCBI): domain Bacteria; kingdom Pseudomonadati; phylum Bacteroidota; class Cytophagia; order Cytophagales; family Catalimonadaceae; genus Catalinimonas; species Catalinimonas alkaloidigena. The sequence continues at coordinate 355,748 of NZ_FNFO01000003.1, forward strand.
TCTGCGTAGAAGAGGCGGCTTGTTCAAGTACAAAAGTTGCCAGTCGTTAGTTCATACAACCGGCAAACGATTCGGTATCGGTAAAATAGATCGTAAAATCCGCTAAAGCTTTGTTCTTTTCTACGTAGACGCGGTAGTTGGCCAGTTGCGGCGCTTCCACCACGTACCAAAGACCGCTGCGATCGGCAAAGAGGCGGTTGTCTGTTTGAAAGACGGCCAGATCGGCAAACGCCTCACTCTCTTCTATATAGACCGTAAAATCGGCCAAACGCCGCTCTTTCTCAAAATAGACCGTACCGTAAAAATCACAGTAGGCCGGTGTGTCTTGCGCTTGCGCTGAGGCAGGCAGGATAAAAACAGAGGCAAGCGCCAGCAAAGCGACGCTCCACAGCTTAGCGGGATGAAAGGACATGAGGATCAAAGGGCTTTGACAATTTCCAGAAAGTCGCGCGATTTCAGGGAAGCGCCGCCAATCAGGCCACCGTCGACGTCAGGTTTTGCGAAAATTTCGGCGGCATTGTCGGGCTTCACGCTCCCTCCGTACAGGATGCTGATCGCATTGGCGACCTCGGAACCGTATTTTTTAGCCAAATGGTTCCGCAACGTGGCGTGCATTTCCTGCGCCTGTTCGGGCGAGGCGGTTTTGCCCGTTCCGATGGCCCAGATGGGTTCGTAGGCGATGACCACCTTTTTGATGGCTTCCGCATCGAGATGGAACAATTCCCGGTCGAGCTGGCCGCTCACAAACGCTTCGTGGTCGTTCGCTTCGCGCGTTTCCAGCGACTCGCCGCAGCAATAGATCGGCACCAGTCCACCGGCCAGCACAGCATCGACTTTGTCGGCGATGGTTGCATCTTTCTCACCAAAATATTCGCGACGCTCGCTGTGGCCCAGGATCACGTAGGTCACGCCGACCGACTTCAGCATGGGCACGGACACTTCGCCGGTGTAGGCGCCGGAATCTTTCGGATAGCAGTTTTGCGCGCCCAGAAATACCTGGGCGGCATCGCCGATCTGCCGTTGGGTAGAACTTAGAAAAGGAAAAGGCGGGGCCATGACGACCGTCACCTCAGAAGTGACTTCGTCTTTAACCATATTGACAACTTCGGACGCGAGGCTCTGGGCACTTTCAGCGTCTTTATTCATTTTCCAGTTACCGGCAACGATTTTCTGGCGCATGTTTCAAGGATTACGGTTGGATGATCGGTTTACGTGCTGTCCGCGAAAAGATGCCTCTTTTCCGCAAAGCGGGTCAAAGATAGAAATTTCGGCGGGTTGGCGACGGCTACAGCTTCTCTTCCAAAAAACGGGCGGTGTGGTTATCGGCCAGTGTGGTGACCATCTCTTCGGGCGTACCCTGGAACGTGATGTTGCCACCGGCGTCGCCGCCTTCCGGCCCCAGGTCGATGATCCAGTCCGCCGATTTGATCACGTCCATGTTGTGCTCGATGATCACGACCGTGTGCCCCTGTTCGATGAGGGCGTTGATGGCCTTCAGCAGCTGGTGAATGTCGTGAAAATGGAGACCAGTGGTCGGCTCATCGAAAATGAACAGAATACGATCATTCGCCCCGGCACCACTGCCTTTGCCCAGGAAAGAAGCCAGTTTGACGCGCTGCGCTTCTCCGCCCGAAAGGGTGTTGGACGACTGGCCCAGGCCAATGTAGCCGAGGCCGACTTCTTTCAGCGGCCGCAGGCGGTCCACCACTTTGGACTCTTTGGCAAAAAAGTCAACTGCCTGATCGACCGTCAGGTCCAGAATTTCGGCAATGTCTTTGTCGCGGTATTTCACTTCCAGCACCTCCTGCTTGAAACGCTTGCCGTGGCAGCTTTCGCACGTCAGGTAGATGTCGGCCATGAACTGCATCTCGATCTTGACTTCGCCTTCGCCCTGGCAGACTTCGCACCGCCCACCGTCGACGTTGAACGAGAAAAAGGCGGGTTTGTAGCCGCGCTGCTTCGCCAGCGGCTGCTCTGCATACAGGTTGCGGATGTAATCGTAGGCTTTGACGTAGGTGACCGGATTGGAGCGCGACGACTTGCCGATCGGGTTCTGGTCGACAAACTCCACCCGTGTAATCTCGCTGAGACTACCGGCCAGGCCGTCGAATCGCCCGGTTTGTTCCGAAACCGAGTCGCCTAGGTGCTTGGCCAGCGCCGGATACAGAATTTTCTTGATTAGGGTCGATTTCCCCGAACCGCTGACGCCCGTCACGACCGTTAGCACGCCGAGCGGAAACTTGACGTCCAGGTTTTTCAGGTTGTTTTCCCGCGCGCCCTGCACTTCGAGGTAGTCGCGCCACTCGCGCCGCCGGGCAGGCACAGTGATGCGGTCGATGTTGTGGAGGTAGCGCGCCGTATGCGAATTCAGGGCGCTGCTCATCTCGGCTACGGTTCCCTGAAACATCAGTTCCCCGCCGTGTACGCCCGCGTCGGGCCCGATGTCGATCAGTTGATCGGCCGCCCGCATCACTTCTTCTTCGTGTTCTACCACAATGACCGTGTTGCCCAAATCGCGCAGCGTTTCCAGCACGCCGATGAGGCGCTTCGTATCGCGCGGATGCAGGCCAATGCTGGGTTCGTCCAGAATGTACATGGAACCGACCAGGGCGCTTCCCAGCGACGTAGACAGTTTAATACGCTGGTACTCTCCACCCGAAAGCGTGTTGGTCAGGCGGTTGAGTGTCAGATACCCTAACCCGACGTCTTCCAGGTAACGGAGGCGGTTCTGCACTTCGGCCAGAAGGCGGCGCGCCACTTTCTGCTGATGTTCGGGCAATTCCAGCGCGTCGAAGAACGGGCGCAATACAGAAACCGGCATCAGCACCAGATCGGTGATCGACTTGCCGTTGATGCGGACGTAAGAGGCGTCTTTGCGCAGGCGCGAGCCCCGGCAGTCGGGACACGTGGTTTTGCCACGATAACGCGAGAGCATCACGCGGTACTGTACTTTGTGCAGTTGCGTCTCGACGTAGCGGAAAAATTCGTGCAATCCACTGAAATACCGATTTCCGGTCCAGAGCAGTTCCTGCTGTTCCGGCGTCAGTTCGTTGTACTGCCGATGAATCGGGAAATCGAACTCGATGCCTTTTTTCAGAAGCGGCTCCAGCCATTCACGGCGCTGCTTTTCACTACGCCACGGCGCAATGGCTCCTTCGTAGACTGACAGATTTTTGTTCGGGATGACCAGATCAGGATCGATGCCCAACACTTTGCCGAAGCCCTCGCAGGTACGGCAGGCTCCGTAGGGATTGTTAAATGTAAAGAGGTTTACGCTGGGCTCCTCGAACTGCATGCCATCGGCTTCGAACCGATCTGAAAAGTCGCGGATGGTCTCGCCCGATTCCAGTCCGGGCGCTTCGATGCGGCACGCGCCATTGCCCTCGTAAAAGGCCGTTTGTACCGAGTCGGCCAGGCGAAATTGCAGATCCTCTTCGGCTTGCTCATCGCCGTGTTTTATCACCGCCCGGTCAATCAGCATGAACAATCCTTCGTTCGCCAGCGCTTCGCTTTTCTCCAGTACCTCTTCGATAAAGCGCACTTCGCCCTGTACCTGAATCCGCGTAAAGCCTTGCTGCAACAAGATTTTCAGCTCTTCTTCCAACGTACGCCCTTCTTTCAACTGGAGGGGTGCCAGCACCATCACACGTGTCCCTTCGGGCAGCGACAGCAGGTAATCGACTACGTCGGTAACGGTATCTTTTCGCACCACTTCGCCGCTAATGGGTGAATACGTCACGCCGATGCGGGCGAACAGCAACTTCAGGTAATCGTAAATCTCGGTCGAAGTGCCGACCGTCGAGCGGGGGTTGCGGGTGTTAACTTTCTGCTCGATGGCAATGGCCGGCGACACGCCCCGGATGTATTCTACCTCGGGTTTTTCCATCCGCCCCAGAAACTGACGGGCGTAACTGGAAAGGCTCTCCACGTACATCCGCTGCCCTTCGGCGAAGAGCGTATCGAACACAAGCGAGGATTTGCCCGAGCCGGAAAGGCCCGTGACCACAACCAGCTTGTTACGTGGAAACGCAACCGAGAGGTTCTTCAGGTTGTGGACCTTAGCACCTTTGATGATGATAAATTCTTTGGGATCGAGTTCGTCGAGAGAGGGGGTAAGAACGGCTTCTTCTTGCATCGATTTTGGGAGTCACAACTTAGGCAAACGAGGCGATGAGGGGTTTGGTTCCGAGGTAGCCAAAGTGTCGTCGCTATATACGATTCACCAAAGCTGCACAAATTTTTTTCGTTGATTTTCACCCTTTTTCACAACCATGTAAAGAAAAATTATGAAATAACATTATTTACACTTTACTTTGTGCTCATCACAAACCAATACTACCATGAATACAGCCACGATGATCCTCGCCCCCACCACAAAAGTAACTTCGTATGCTGCGCAGCTTCAGGTACGGTCCCACGTAGTGCTGCCTTTGCTCGGCGGAAGCGCCGCCGCCATCGTGGGTGCCATGCTGTGGGCCGTATTTACTTTGAAAACGGGGATTCATCTGGGCGTTATGGCCATTGCCGTTGCGCTGCTGGTCAGCTATACGGTGCGCGCCTTAAGCCCGCGTTCCGCCGCTACGGCCGGTCTGATCGGTGCCGGTCTGTCGCTCGTAGGCTGTTTTCTGGGCAGTTTTTTTACTACTACCGCCATCTTGGCCGATTACCAGAGCGTTAACTTTTTTGAGGCGCTTTCGCTGGTAGACATCACCGTGATTCCTGACCTGATGATTTATACGTTTCAAGCGGTAGACCTGCTCTTTTATGCAATCGCCGTATATGTAGGCTATCGTCTCTCGTTTCGTCAACCCGTCTAAAAAGAAGCTTACCTGAACCTTGACTAACTCTCCGGCAATCCTACGGTGTTTTGAAACACATCTTCGGTACGATAAATCCGTAGGGGTAAGTACTAAAACGCTGCGATGTCACTTCTCTCCTATACGGATGTAGGGTCTGGCCCGACGGTTGTCCTCCTCCACGGCTTCTGCGAAAGCCGAGACGTTTGGGCGGCGTGGGTAGCACCTTTGCAAAACCAGTTCCGCTTCATCCTGCTCGACCTGCCAGGGCACGGCGACAATCCGCCGGTGGCAGAAACGTCGATGGAAGCCATGGCCGAGGCGGTGGCGGCATTAATGCAGGAACTTACCCCGGAACCGTTTGTGCTGATCGGGCATTCGATGGGCGGCTACGTAGCGCTGGCTTTCGCCGAGCACTACCCGGAGCGGTTGTGCGGCCTGGGCCTGTTTCACTCCACCGCATATCCCGACTCGGCCGAGAAGAAAGAAGCACGCAACAAGACCGTGCGCTTTTTGCAGGAGCATGGCGTGCAGCCGTTCATCGACGGGTTTGTGCATCCGCTGTTTCACTTCAAAAACCGCAGCCGCCTCACCGCCGAAATGGACCTTCTGCGCACCCTCGGCAGGCAAACGCCTCAGGAAAGTGTCATGGCCGCCGCCCTGGCGATGCGCGACCGCCCCGACCGCCGCGCCGTGCTGCAACAAGCCCCCTTTCCGGTGTTGTTCATCGCCGGACGCGACGACAAAGCTGTCGATTTTGATGCCAGCCGTGACCAGTACTGGCTGCCGGCCGAGGCTTACGCACAGGTGCTTCCCGAAACGGCCCACAAAGGCATGTTTGAGCGCCCTGCCGAAACGCGGGCGATGGTAGCGGGCTTTGCGACGCGCTGTTTCGCTACTCGTTCAGAATGACAGGCAGACCGTCGTTGCCCCCACCGATGATCACCATCTTTGAGTTCTCCGATTTGGCCAGCTCCTGCGTCGCTTCAATGCCTTTCCACTTCAACAGCTTATCGGAAATGCCTTCGGTCACGATGCGCTGAAACTCCTGAATGCCTTTGGCTTCGATCTGTTTACGCTCCGCTTCTTTTTGTTCTTTCACCAACCGGAACTCGTACTCCTGCGCCTGCTGCTCTTGCTCCAGTTTCCGCTCAATGGCCTGTTTGATTTTGTCAGGCAACTGAATGGAACGAATCAGTAACGCGTCCAGGTCGACAAAATTCTGCACCAAAATCTGACGCGTTTCCGCTTCGATGTCTTGTTGAATGGCTTCGCGTTTGGTCGAGTACAACTCTTCCGGCGTATATTTCCCGATGACGCGACGCGCCGACGCCCGTACCTCCGGAATCACGACTTTCTGCAGATACTCGGGGCCAATCTCTTCGTGCAGAAACCCCAGTTTCGACTCAATGGGCCGGTAGCGAATGGAAAAATCCACGTTGATCGCCAGTCCGTTTGAAGAAAGCACATCCATCTGCTCCTGGTTTTCCTGTTTCTGGACGTTGTAGACGATCATGTCGTTCCAGGGCGCAATGACGTGAAAGCCCTGGGCGTAGACGTGTTCTTTGTCCAGCCCGCCACCAAAGCGCTGAAACAGAAGCCCCCGTTCGCCGGGGCGGATCGTCACGAAGGTGGCGTTAGAAAAAAGGAGAATGCCCACAAAAATTATTGCTGCCACGATGGCAACGGGTACATAACGTCGGTTCATGTGTGTATGGATTAAGATGAAGTTTCAATAATACAAAAGCGAGAAGAGTTGGAGGCCGCGCGGTGAGAAGTCCTGCCCGGTAGCACTCTACTAACTTTCTCGGCGGCACTTTCGTAAAAAGAGCAGCTCCTTCCTACCTTCATGCAAAAGCTCTACCCCACCCTGGTGCGGCTCACCGTAGCCCTGCTTTTTCTGATTCTGCTGGTGTTTGCCCTGACGCAGGCCCGCAACGTACTTTATCCGCTGGCGCTGGCGATTTTGTTTGCGTACCTGTTACGCCCCGTCGCCGAGTTTCTGGAGCGCCTGCGCGTCCCCCGCATTGCGGCCAATTTGCTCAGCATTCTGCTGATGGCCGCGGTGGTGGGCAGTGTCTTTTTCTTTCTCTACAACCAGTTCAGCGTTTTTACGGACGATTTTCCACTGTTGAAGGAACAGGCGAAAGCGAACATTCATCGCCTGGAAATGGGCATTGAGGCGACGCTTGGCATTTCAACCCACCAGCAACACGCCTGGCTGACCGAACAATCCGATGCTTTTTTCAACCCGGAGAGCGGCCAACGCATGCTTAAGTTTTTCAGCGCGACGACCAGCACCCTGGTCGCCATCTTTCTGATTCCGGTCTACATTTTTTTCCTGTTGTATTACCGGGATAAGTTCCGCGAGTTTGTCCTGCAAATCGCTCCTGCGCGACATCACCCCACGACCCTGCAGACCCTGGAAGAGATTTCGACCGTCACGGCCCGTTACATGGGCGGACTGGTCATGGTCGTGGCCATTTTGTGCGTGCTGAACTCGACGGGCCTGATGCTGATCGGCATTCGGTACCCCATTTTGTTCGGAATTGTTTCGGCGATGATCAACTTCATCCCCTACTTCGGCACCCTGGCCGGCGGCAGCATTCCGTTTCTGTTCGCGCTGTTGCTGGAAGATTCGCCTCGCTATGCCTTGTGGGTTGCGCTGTTTTTTCTGCTGGTTCAGTTTCTGGAAAACAACATCCTGACGCCCAACATCGTGGGTGGGCAGGTCAGCATCAACCCCTTGTTCATCATCCTCAGCCTGCTGGTCGGCGCGGCCCTCTGGGGCATTCCCGGTATGTTTGTGATCGTGCCTTATCTGGCCATGTTCAAAATCGTTTGCGACCACGTCGAGCGGCTACGCCCGGTTTCGTACCTGATCAGCACGCACGGCACGGAGAAGCACGCGCTGACGTGGGCCAAGATCAAAAGCGTGTTTGTACGGAACACAGCCCGCTCTTAACGATACCCCTGCGCCTGGAGGTTGAACAGTTCGGCATAGCGGCCATTTTGCTGCAGAAGCGCTTCGTGGGTGCCCAACTCCAGTACGCGGCCGCCTTCCAACACCAGAATACGGTCGGCCATGCGCACGGTCGAAAAGCGGTGCGAAATCAGGACGGCGGTTTTGCCGCGGGTCAGGTCCGCAAAGCGCTCGAACACCTCGTATTCGGCGCGGGCATCGAGCGCGGCCGTAGGCTCGTCGAGGATCAGCAACTGCGCATCGCGCATGTAGGCCCGGCCCAGTGCAATTTTCTGCCACTGTCCTCCCGAAAGGTCGACGCCCCCAAACCGGCGACCGATTTTCTGTTCGTACTGCTCCGGCAAACCGGCAATCACCGTATCGGCCAAACTCAGGGCGGCGGCGGTTTCAATCTTAGGACGAGTGAGTCGGTCTTCGATCTGCCCCACTGCAATGTTATCGGCCGCGGTGAACTGAAATTTGACGAAATCCTGGAAAATCACCCCGATGTTGGCGCGTACTTCGGCAGGATCGTATTCGCGCAGGTCAATGCCGTCGAGCAAAATGCGTCCTTCAGTCGGGTCGTACAGCCTCCCCAAGAGCTTGACAAGGGTAGTTTTACCCGCGCCATTTTCACCCACCAGCGCCATCTTTTCGCCCGCACGCAGGTGAAAATCCAGATGGCGGATGGCCCACTTGTTGCTGCCTTCGTAGCGGAACCCTACGTTTTCGAACGTAAACCCTTGCTGAATGGGACGAGGAAACGAACGCGCACCGACCAACCGCCGGATGCGGGGCTGCAGCTGGAAAAACTCGAAGAAGTCGTTGAGGTACAAAGCGCCTTCCGACACACTGTTGAAGCGGTTCAGCACTCCTTCCAGCAGGGTACGCATGCGCTGAAACGAACCGGCCAGGAACGTCAGATCCCCGATGCTGATTTCACCACTCACCGTACGCAGCACGATAAAGACGTAGGCACCGTAGTAGCCGGCCGTGCCTAGGGCCGAGAAAAGCAGCCCCCACCAGGCACGCTTCACTGCAATTTTCCGGTTTTCGTGGTAAAATCGATCCGACAAGTGCCGGAAGCGGTCGACCAGAAATCCGGAAAGGCCAAACATCTTTACTTCTTTGGCGGTCTCGTCCGACGCCCCCGTAAACCGCAGGTAGTCCAGCTCACGACGTTCGGGGGTCCAGTTCCGCACCAGCGAATAGCTCCGCTCGTTGAAGTAAGACTCCCCCACGAAAGCGGGAATCACCGCAATAACCAACAGCAGAATAAGCCACGGATTGAAGGCGACCAGCCCCACGGCCAAAAACGCCATCGTCACCACATCCTGAAACTGACTCAGGGTCTGCGACATCAGGACAGTACGCCCGACAGTTTGCCGCCGGGCCCGCTCCAACTTGTCGTAAAACTCTGAATCCTCGAACTGGGTCAGGTCCAGTTCTGCCGCGTGCTCCATCAGGCGAATCGACGAAGCATTGGCAAACAGATCGCCGAGCAGGCTATCGAGCAGATTGATGGCCCGGTTGAGCAGATCGGACAAGATCGCCAGGCCAAACTCCAGCGCCAGTAGGGTCAGGAGCCACTGGACCGAACCGCTGTCCTGCGTCAGGGCTACCACCTCGTCGATGATCAGCTTGCCGACGTACAGCACCGCCGGGGGTACTGCCGATTTGATGACACGCAGCGCGACGTTCCCCCCTGCATAGGCGGGGCGGGTGTGCCAGATCATCTTGAAAAAAGCGGGAAGATTTTTGAACGCCTCGAACCGCTGGCGTAAGGTCAACGAGTCTGCATCGGACTGCCCGTTGCGTGCGGCGTTCCCGTTCGAACGCCCGTTTAGAATTGCCATACGCTTCGGTAACAACGGAACCCCTCGGAAAGTGTCAGACACCGACAAAAACGGTCACGCAAAAGTCTCTACCTTTGGCCCTCACTTCAGTTCCAGCGCATGCCACACACCACGCTCCTCCTCAATGCCCGTTTGGTCAACGAAGGCCAGATCATCGAAACCGACGTCTTAATAGAAGGAGAACGGATTGCCAGGCTAGGAGGAGACCTGGCGTCGCTCCCGGCAGACCAGACCCTCGATGCACGTGGCAACTACCTACTTCCCGGTCTTATCGACGATCAGGTGCATTTTCGTGAGCCCGGACTTACGCATAAGGCCACGATTTATTCGGAAGCACGGGCGGCAGTAGCCGGCGGCATTACGTCGTTTATGGAGATGCCCAACACGCAACCCCCGGCGGTAACCCATGAGCGCCTGGAAGCCAAGTACGACCGGGCAGCCCAAACGTCCCTGGCGAACTATTCTTTTTACCTGGGGGCCAGCAACGACAACCTCGACGAAGTGCGGCGGGTAAACCCGGCCCAGATCTGCGGCGTCAAGGTGTTTATGGGTTCCTCGACCGGAAACATGCTGGTCGACAACGAAAAAACGTTGGAAAACATTTTCCGGGAAGCGCCTACGCTTATTGCTACCCACTGTGAAGACGAGGCCACGATCCGGGCCAATATGGCCGCCGCGCGCGAAAAATGGGGCGAAGACGTGCCGATCGAAGAACACCCTAACATCCGCAGTGCCGAGGCATGCTACCGCTCTTCTTCACGTGCCGTAGCACTGGCCAAACAACACGGTGCCCGTCTGCACATCCTGCACATTTCCACTGCCCGCGAGCTGGAGTTGTTCGAGAACACGCTACCGCTGGCTCAGAAAAAAATTACGGCGGAAGCCTGCCTGCACCACCTCTGGTTTCACGAAGCCGACTACGTGCAGAAGGGTACGCTCATCAAATGGAACCCCGCCGTGAAGACGGAACAGGACCGCGCGGCCGTTTTTCAGGCGGTGTTGGACGACCGCATCGACGTGCTGGCGACGGACCACGCCCCCCACACGCGCGAAGAGAAAAACAATGGATACTTCAAAGCGCCGTCGGGTGGACCGCTGGTGCAGCACCTACTGCCGGGGTTGCTGTCCTTCTGGCATCAGGGCAAAATGAGCCTGGAAAAAATTGTGGAAAAGACCAGCCACGCACCGGCGACACTGTTCCGCATCCAAGACCGGGGATTTGTGCGCGAAGGGTATTTTGCCGATCTGGTACTGGTCGATCCTAACGCTCCCTGGACGGTGTCCCACGAAAACATCCTCTACAAATGCGGCTGGTCTCCGTTTGAAGGCACGCAGTTTCCGGCCAAAGTCACGCACACGTGGGTGTCGGGGCATCTGGCGTACCAGAATGGTCAGTTCGACGAACGCCAAATGGGACAACGCCTGCGTTTTCAGCCCCGCTAAACGACTGGAACTGCCACAAAAAAAGCCCCATCTGCATGGGGCTTTTCTATTTTCAAAGTTGTGCTGCTTATTTTCCTGTTTTCCAGGTGCCGGTTTCCAACGCCTGTGCTTTGTCGAACATACCGACCGCCTGTTGGAACACTTCGTCGTTCTGATGGAAAACGGGGTAGAACCCTTCGTTTCGCCACACGGATTTGGCAATGAAGGCCTTCACGCCGGTTTTGATCGAGCTTTTCGAACGCTGGAACTGCTCTTCGTTGTACTCAATGCCTGCGCTTTTGGCAACCGCCTTCAATTCCGCCAGCATTTTGTCGCTTACCTCGTAGTTCTTCACAAAATCGTTCAGGTCCATTTTCTGGAACATCTTCTTGTTCCGATCATAATAGTCCATGGCGTATTCGCGAATCAAATTCTTGTTGTAGAGTTCGATCAGGTAACGCGAATTCTCCGACGTGTCGGCTGGCACAAAATAGTCGGGCATAATGCCGCCGCCACCGTATACCGTCCGGCCGAGTCCCGTCTGGTAGCGGAGCGAATCGTTGAATTTGATGCTGTCGGCGTGGAAGAACTCACCGTGCTCGTAACGGTTGTAGATGTCCATGCCGTATTCGTCGCCTTCTTCGTAAGGCTTCTGGATGCTACGGCCGCTCGGCGTGTAGTACCGAGAGATGGTCAGGCGCAGTTCCGAATTGTCGGATAGCGTTACCGGCATCTGAACCAGTCCTTTCCCGAAAGAACGACGCCCTACGATCAGCGCGCGGTCATTGTCCTGCAAGGCACCCGCGACAATCTCCGAGGCCGACGCACTGCCTTCGTTGATCAGCACGATAACGGGGCCTTCTTCGAAATCACCTTTTTTATAAGCGTATACTTTGGAATCGAAGCGTTCGCCACGGCCGTCAGTATACACAATCAGTTTGTTACCTGATAACAACTCGTCGGCCATTTTGGTAGCGCGATCCATGTACCCACCCGGGTTATCGCGCAGATCGAGGATCAGCTTCCGCATGCCTTTGGCCTTCAGTCCGTCCAATGCTTCTTTAAACTCGTTGTACGTATTGGCAGCAAAGCGGCTGACCTTCAGGTATCCTACCTGATCGTCAACCATGTACGCAACGTCGATCGAATACGACGGGATTTTGTCGCGCGTGACCACGAAATCAATCGGCTTCTGTTCACCCCGGCGCTGGATACCCAGCTTAACTTTCGAGCCCTTGGGGCCACGCAGTTTGCTGAATACATCACGGTTCGTAAAGCCGATACCCGCCACGTTTTCGCCATCCACCGACACAATTTTGTCACCGGCCCGAAGTCCCACTTGCTCCGAAGGGCCGCCGCTCAGCGGCGTCACGACGTTGATGGTATCTTTCACGATCAGAAACTCGATCCCGATTCCCTCGAAATCGCCTTCCAGTTGGGTCTGGGCCATTTCCACGTCGCGGGCGGGGATGTATACGGTATGAGGATCAAGCTTTTCCAGCATTTCCTCAATGGCCGTTTCGACCAGATCGTCGGTGTTGACAGAATCGACGTAATCGCGTTCGATCAAGCCCAGCACTTCACCGAACTTTTTGTAATTATTTAAGACCGCCCGGTTGTTCTGGCCGCCGAACATGGTGGCACCGACCAGCATTCCGCCTGCAATGGCCAGGGCCAGCAAGATGGGCAGACGCACTTGCGTTTTAGAATTTTTGATTGATTTCACGCTCCTATAAAATGAAAAGTTGTCTGACAGAGATAGTAAACATACGCAACTTATGGAAAGTTAGATCGACCACTGATACGCTTATCCGGCCATCAGTACCAAAGTTGTCCAAGAACTTACGCGAATATATAAATTTAAATAACAATACTAAAACTTAAATTATCGCAGTGTAAACGCATCGGCGTCCTTAAAAAATGGGAGTCGCTGGCGAAACCGCGTGAGTTCGTCGTACGACAGGCTGATGGTCTCGACCTGATTACGCGCGAGCGCCTTGCTAAGGTAATTCCCCTGGTAGTCGATCACCCCGCTTCCCCCAGCATACGTGAGTCCGGCTCCATCGCTTCCCGTTCGATTAACGCCAACCGTGTAACAAAGATTCTCGATGGCGCGCGCTTGCAGCAAAATTTCCCAGGCCTGATGACGTGGTGAGGGCCAGCTGGCCACAAAAATGAGAAGGTCGTAAGCATTCTCCACATTACGGCACCAGACCGGAAAGCGCAGATCGTAACAAATCAGCGGACAAATGTTCCAGCCCCGCCATGAGCGAATCAAGCGTTCGCTACCAGGTGTATAGGCTTCTACCTCGCCTCCGAGGCGGAACAAATGCTTTTTATCGTAAACCGCAAATTGGCCATCAGGCTCCATCCAAAGCAACCGGTTGAAGTAATGCTCGCCTTCCCGGACAATGTAACTTCCTGCCACTGCGGCATCGGCCTGCGCGGCTATCTGCCACATCCAGCGGAAGGTGGTGAGGTTCATGGGTTCGGCCAAGGCTTCGGCGCGCATGCTAAAACCGGTGGTAAACATTTCTGGCAGCACAATCAGGTCGGTCGGCTGATGATGTTCCCAGAGCATTTCTTCCAACATGGCCCGGTTGGCTACCGGATCTTCCCAGTACAGATCGGCTTGTACCCACGTAACGCGTAACGGAGACGCCATGAAATACTACGTTTTTTACGTTTTCTGCAAAAGCCTCGTAATTTACAAACCTTTCAGTAATAAGTCTTTACCATGCGTTCGTTCGGAACTCCCAAGAAATACGACAAGGCTGCGGCGTATGCACGCATTGCCCGCTACTGTGCGTACCAGGAACGTAGCCCCAAAGAGGTACGTGACAAACTGCGCAGCTACGGGCTAACGTCCCAGGAGGTAGAGGAACTGACGGACCGCATGATCGACGAAAATTACCTGCACGAAGCGCGCTTTGCCGAAGCCTACGCCGGAGGAAAATTTCGCTTGAAAAAGTGGGGGCGGGTGCGCATCCGCATGGGATTGCGCCAGCACGGCATCGCAGATTCCCTGATCGAAGAGTCGCTAGCCGCCTTGGATGCTGTGGATTACCGCGCTACGCTTCAACAGTTGGCGCAGAAAAAAGCGGCTTCCCTCACCGCCGAAGAACCCTTGTTACGAAAACAAAAACTTGTGGCTTACCTCCTTAACAAAGGATACGAGCCCGATCTGGTCTGGCCCCTTGTGGAAACTACGCTCTCCTGACGACTTATGCGGAATCTGTTTTTTACCATTTTGCTTATTACCCCTCGCCTGCTCATTGCGCAAAACACCGCTACGGAGGCGTCATCGCTCGAGGAATTGTATCGACAGTTGCACGCCCACCCGGAGCTTTCTTTTCATGAAACCGAAACCGCCGCTCGCCTGGCGCGCGAATGGCGGGAGGCAGGTTTCGAAGTAACCGAACAGGTCGGCGGCAACGGAGTGGTGGCGGTGCTTAAAAATGGCAAAGGCCCTACGCTGTTGATCCGGACCGACATGGATGCGCTGCCCGTTGAAGAAGCCACTGGTCTTCCGTATGCCAGCGAAGTGACTACCCAAGACGATGCCGGGCAAGAAGTACACGTGATGCATGCCTGCGGCCACGACCTGCATATGACGGTTGCCGTCGGGACGGCGCGGGCGCTGAGCAGCCAACGGAACCAATGGAAGGGTACTCTGGTGATGATCGGGCAACCTGCGGAAGAGCGCAGCGGCGGAGCCAATGCCATGCTCGACGACGGGCTTTTCACACGCTTTCCACAGCCTGACTATGCGTTGGCCCTCCACGCCAGCCCTACCCTGGAAGCGGGCAAGGTAGGTTACGTGTCTGGTTATGCGCTGGCCAACGTCGACATGGTCGACATCACCGTCCACGGCCGGGGCGGACACGGTGCGTATCCGCATACAACGCTCGATCCGGTCGTGTTATCGGCACGACTCATTCTGGACCTGCAAACGATTGTGAGTCGTGAAATTTCTCCGCTTGAGCCGGCGGTCCTGACCGTCGGATCTATTCACGGCGGTACCAAAGGCAACGTTATTCCCAACGAGGTACGGATGGAACTGACCCTGCGCTCGTACAGCGATGAGGTGCGCAATCAACTGATCGAAAAAATCAAACGGACCTGCCACGGCGTTGCGCTTTCGGCCGGTGTACCCGACAGCTTACTGCCCGAAATACAGATTCGTAACGAATCGACGCCTTCGGTCTACAACGATCCGGCCCTGACAGAACAACTACAAAAAGTATTTGTCAAAACCCTGGGGAGCGATCGGGTCGAACAGGTACCGCCCGTCATGGCGGGGGAAGATTTTGCACGGTATGGCCGCCAAGATCCTAAAATTCCGATTATGCTTTTTTGGTTGGGCACCGTCTCGCCCGAAAAGTTGGCGGCGGCGCAGCAAGGCACGTTGCCACTCCCTTCACTGCACTCCGCGCAGTTTGCCCCCCACTATCCACCCGCAATTCGGACGGGCGTACAGGCCATGACGCAGGCGGCGCTAGCTTTGTTCAACGGAAAAAAGAAGTAGCCTTACAGAGGTTTGACTGTCTGCAACGTGCGGGTGTGCGAGGTACGCCCTTTTTCGCCATTCCAGCGAAAATTTACGTTGGCTAACCCAGGAGCGGTAGAGCTACTGGGCAACGAGAAGAAGAAAGTGGTGCCGAGCCCCTCTTGCGATTCGACCCAAATTTGCCCGCCGTTGCGCTCAATCATCTCTTTGCAAAGAATTAAGCCCAGCCCCGTTCCGCTCTCGTTCTGCGTGCCTTTGGTCGTTAGGTGCTCTTCGATGCGGAACAACTTGGCTTGCGTCTCTGGCGCCATACCGATTCCCTGGTCGGTTACTGCAATTTCCAGGTAATTCCAGCGGCGCGTGGCCGAAACGGTCACTTCGGTATCGGTTTGCGAGAATTTCAGGGCATTGGAAATCAGGTTCCGCACGGCCGCCGCAATCATGTTGCGATCGGCGTAGGCCCCACAATTAGCCGGAATTTTGTTGAGCAGCGTAATTTTTTTCTGCTGCGCCATGTTCGAGCTGTACTCCACTTCTTCGGCAACCAGTTCGCGCAAATCGAACGAAACGGGCAAGATCTCGTCCCGGTCCATCTGGATCCGCGCCCAACTCAACAAGTTTTCCAACAGGCGCCGGGTACGCTGCGCCGACTCGGCCATCATTTCTGTCAGGCGTTTCCGTTCTTCGTCGCTCATGTTGGCAGAAGGCGTCAGCATCAGCTGAGAAAGGCCTACCAAGCTGTTGAAAGGCGCTTTCAGGTCGTGCCCAATAATGGAAAAGAACTTGTCCTTGTTGTCGTTACGCTCGCGCAACTCTTTTTCCAGACGCGTTCGCCGGCGCATTTCGGCCACAACGTGCAGAATGGCATACAGCGAAAGCCCGATGATCAAAATCCCACCCAGAATGGACCCTTGCTTGAACAGGGTCACCATCGAATCCGATTTACTCTCTTGCTGACTCAGCAGCGCCATCTCGGCTTCCTGCATCCGTTTGATGTGGTAATGCAGGCGTTGGGTGTAGTAGCGCCCCTTCGAAATGGTTAGATAGATCTGTGCTTCGGTGCGTCCTGCCTCCTGACGAGTGGCAATGGTTTTTTTGAGCATCGCCATGCGCATGGTCACCAGATTTTTCAGGCTATCGGCAGCGCGTTGCTGCTTGGGGGTATCGATGGTTTCTTCGAAGCGCTTCAGGTCGCGGTTGATGTACTCGATGTACATGTCCAGTCCCTGATAACTGCTATCGCCGGTGATGATGTAGTACTGTAATTCCGACTCGGCTTTGGAAATATTATAGGATACCGATTCCAACGCGGTTTGGGCGGCGTTGCGACGTTTGGTCCAGGCAAAGTGCTGGTTTTGATAGTTCGTTAAGTACAACGCCGAGAAAGCGCCCAGCGTGACCAGTAGAACGATCAACGAAAATATGATGATGATCTGGCGATTCAGGGTAGAACGCAGCCAGACCGGTGTATTTTTCCACATACTCATCGTAGTTGAAAGCGCATGTGCGTACCTGCCTACTTTTGATTAGATAGCCAGATCCTTTCGGGAGCAATAACTCAAATGTACTCTTTCAATGGCCATTGCACTTGATTTAGTACAACTCCTCGAAATAGGGCAACGCCGTGTGTGTAATATTATAGAAGAGGTTTATGCGATATCGTTTATTCTCTGTGAAGACATATGAAAAAACGCACATGCTTTAAGAGGCCAACGCCCCCACTAGCTTGCCTTTATAGTGCTATTTTTCTTCTTATTGGATAAGATCAGGGCCATTTTTATTACATGTATGGATTTGCGCCATTTTGTACTACTTCTTGAAGGCGTCTGCAGCAAGGCCTCGGCGCGATTTATTCCTAGGGTTTATGAGAAAAGTCCAGGACACCACGCCACTTCTTCCTTTCCTTGCAGATCCTACACGTACGAGTATGAGTTCTGTCCATCTTTCGTGCGTCTCCCTAGTTCGACGATTCCGCTAATTTTCCGGCCGCATGTCGTACCGTTCCCTTCTCATTGCTACCCCACGCTACGTCGGGTATGGCTTTCTGCACTACTTTTTTTCCAGCCTGGGACAAACGTTCCTGATCAGCCTCTACGTTCCTTCTTTCAATCAGGCCTTTCACCTGAATAATGCCGATTTCAGCTGGTTGTATGCCGTGGCGACGCTCGCCAGCGCGTTTACGCTCCCTACGCTCGGCAGTGGTGTCGACCGTTACCGCCTTCGGTACGTCAGCCTGGCCAATGCCCTCGTTATGATGGCCTTCTGCCTGCTCCTGTCGTTTGCCACCAATACCCTGATGCTGGGGGTCAGCCTGTTCGGCCTGCGCCTCACCGGACAGGGAATGATGGTACTGATCGGCTCTACGGCGGTGGCGCGTTACTTCGAAAAAGATCGGGGCAGAGCGCTTGCCCTCGCCGCCGTCGGCATCTCGGCCGGAGAGGCGCTGTTGCCCGTTTCGTTGGCCACGCTGCTGGAAGTGGTCGCATGGCAGTCGTCTTGGCAGTTTCTGGCCCTGGCCACGCTTGTGGTGTTTGTTCCGGCGGTTCTGGGCCTAGTAGGGGCGCGCCACCCGTTTCAAACGGCCGCCCTTCCTCCAGGCACTCCTGATGCGCCGGCCCAGGGAATGAGTCGCCGGCAGGTGCTCGGTGACCTGAATTTCTATCTTCTGCTGCCGGCTTTTGTCTTTGTCCCGTTCTTCATCACGGGTCTGTTCATTCACCAGAACTTGATTGCCGACGCAAAGATGTGGAGCATGGAACAGATGGCAACGGGCTTCGTGGCATTCGGAGTGGTGCGCATCGCGACCTATTTCGTGGCAGGGCCGCTCATCGACCGTTTTTCGGCCCGCCGCCTGTTTGTATTCCATCTGGTGCCGATGGCGCTGGGGCTTCTCGTGCTAGGTGGGGTGGATCAGGCCTGGGGGATTGGGTTGTACCTGAGTCTGGCAGGAATTTCTGCTTCGGTTGCCTCTCTGACGGGCGTGGCCATGTGGGCGGAACTCTACGGCACCCGGCACTTCGGCGCGATCAAAAGCTTGGTCACGACGCTGACCGTACTCGCTTCGGCACTGGGCCCGATCGTACTCAGCGAACTGCTGGCGCAAGGCTTGTCAGTAGCGCTTCCGGTTTCGGTAGGACTTGCGGTAGTCGTAACTGGATTGGGATGGTGGGGCATACGACGACACAACCTGTCTGCTGCCTAGCCCGCGCAACGCTCTACAACTGCATGGCATCGGACGACTCGCGCATGCGGACCAGCGTATCGATCACAAAATCAACTTCTTCGGCCGTATTGTATTTGCTGAACGAGAACCGCACCGTATGGCGCTCTTCGTTGTAACGCAATGCCTGCAACACGTGCGAGCCCACATTGGAGCCACTCGAACACGCGCTTCCGCCCGACGCGGCAATCTGATTGATGTCGAGGTTGAACAAAAACATGTCGCCCATCTGGTCGGGCGGCAGGCTAACGTTCAGTACGGTATACAGGCTGCGCTCCAGGTTGGCGCAATCGCCCACAAATTGTGCGCCGTCGAGTTTTTCGCGCAAACCGGTCATCAGACGTTGCTTCAAAGCGGTGATGTGCCGTCGATCTTCTTCCAGGCGTGTACACGCGAGCTCCAATGCGGTAGCCAGCCCTACAATGCCAGCAACATTTTCGGTACCGCCCCGCATGTTGCGTTCCTGCGCACCGCCAAACAACAAAGGGCTGATTTTCCGGTCGCTATTCACATACAAAAAGCCTACGCCTTTGGGCCCATGAAATTTATGTGCCGACCCTACGATGAAATCGACGGGAGTCGCCTGCAAATTGTGCTGGAAATGCCCTACGGTCTGCACCGTATCGCTATGGTACACCGCATCGTACTGGCGACACAAGGTGCCCACTGCCTGCAAATCCGTCAAATTCCCGATCTCGTTGTTGCCCTGCATCAGCGAAACCAGCGCGTGCGGGTGTTGCTTCAGTAGCGCTTCAAGATGCGAAAGGTCTATGTGGCCCTGGGCATCCAATTCCACAAAATGCAATGCTACCGAGCCATGACTGGCCAGATGCTGCACCGTATGCAACACCGCATGGTGCTCAAGGGGACTGGTGATGATGTGTTGAATGCCTAACGCGTGCACGCTGCCACGAAGCGCCGTGTTGTCAGCTTCGGTGCCACAGGACGTAAAGAAAATTTCGGACGGGCGGGCATGGAGCAGATCGGCTACCTTTCGCCGCGCTTTTTCGACCGCAGCGCGTACCTCGCGCCCGAACGAATGGATGGACGACGGATTGCCGAAGTGCTGCTGCCAATACGGCAACATCGCTTCCAAGACAACCGGGTCGAGCGGTGTCGTGGCGGCATTGTCGAGGTAAACCCGCATAAGGGTTAAGCTTTCTGCGTGATGATTTCTTTGATGTCGGAAATGAGTTTCCGCGCCAGGTTATCGGCGGTAACCATCGATTCCGCTTCTGTGTAAATCCGGATGATCGGCTCAGTATTCGAACGGCGCAAGTGCACCCACTGGCTGTCGAACTCGATTTTTACACCGTCGATGGTGTTGATCGGCTGCTTCTGGTACTTCTGGGTAATGGCGTCCAGCACACTTCCCACGTCGATGCTCGGCGTTAGCTCGATCTTGTTCTTCGACATGAAGTAGTTGGGATACGAGCCGCGCAACATGGTAGCGGGCTTGCCAAATTTGGCCAGATGGGTCAGGAACAGGGCAATGCCCACCAGCGCATCGCGACCGTAGTGCAATTCGGGGTAGATCACCCCACCGTTGCCTTCGCCCCCGATTACGGCGCCTTTTTCCTTCATCAGCTCGACCACGTTCACTTCGCCTACCGCCGAAGCAAAATACTGCCCGCCGTGTTTTTCCGTTACGTCGCGCAACGCTTGTGTAGACGAAAGGTTCGAAACGGTGTTGCCTCCCGGATGATGCTTCAGAACGTAGTCGGCCACTGCGACCAACGTATACTCTTCGCCGAATACCGTGCCGTCTTCCGTCAGCAGTACCAGACGGTCTACGTCGGGATCGACCACGATGCCCAGGTCAAATTTGCCCTTCTCGATTTTACTGGAGATGAACGTCAGGTTTTCGGGCAGAGGCTCCGGATTGTGCGGAAACTGACCGTCGGGTTCGCAGTAGAATTTTTCTACCCGCTTTACACCGAGTGCCTCCAGCAGCATGGGAACCGCCAGTCCGCCGGTCGAATTCACACAGTCGATGGCAATGGCGAAATTGCGCTTTTCAATGGCCTTTTTATCCACCAGAGGCAGGGCCAGAATCTTCTCGATGTGCTTCTGTAAATAGCCTCCTTTGGCCTCGTACGAGCCCAGTTTCTTTGACTCGACGAATTCCACGTCGTCGGCTTCGGCAATGTCCAGCACCTGCGCACCGTCGGCGGCGGACAGAAACTCACCACGCTCGTTCAACAGTTTCAGGGCATTCCATTGCGCCGGATTGTGACTGGCCGTGATGATGATTCCACCAGCGGCTTCCTCATCCGTAACCGCGATCTCAACGGTTGGCGTAGTCGACAGCCCCAGGTCAATCACGTGCAAACCCAGCCCCTGCAACGTGGCAGTTACCAGATGCGACACCATTTCGCCCGACACGCGCGCGTCCCGCCCCACCACGACGTGGCGCTTCTCGGAGCGCGACAACAGCCAGCTCCCGTAGGCAGCGGCATACTTCACGATATCGGGAGGTGTAAGGCCTTCTCCACTCTTACCCCCAATGGTTCCTCTAATACCAGAAATAGACTTGATTAGCGACACTATTTAGCAATTTGAGCACACAAAACTAGTAAACAAAGGTGGATTTTCCCTTGGTGGACGTGTGGGAGAAAGCACGCCGGTCGGCCGCTCAGGATTCGATCGGTGCGGCGGCAGTCTTCTGCTGCGCCGACTCACACGTTCCGTACTCTTTGCCGCAACCACACTTTACTCCCTGCTCACGCAAGAAAGGACTTTGGGTAGCACACGTACCCCGAAATTCGCCTTTTTTCAAAAAGATGAGGCGGACGGACATGAAGATGAAGAACAACGAGATGAATCCGACCGCTAACAGAAAAGTCGCCATGACATTACTAATTTAACTTCAACAAAATTACGACGAAGGCCTGTTTACAACCTTGCCCCTGAGCCGAAAGTTTCGCGTAGAAACGATAATTCACTTACATCGCCAAATTCTTCTTGGCCATCAGATCAATGCTCAGGTGCACCTCCGGGTGGATCATCCGGTCGCCAAACGACTGGTCGGCGCGGTACACCAATCCCCAGTGGGTGCGGTCGATGTTGAACTTGGCCTGCGCCGACACCTGATTGGCGTCGATGCTAATGCGGGCCGGGAAGGTGATGCTCTTGGTGGAGTCTTTCAACGTCAGGTTTCCGGTCACCAGATGGGTGGGATTTTCGAGCTTAAACTCACTGTCGCTGGCCGTGCTGGCCTCGGCCGTGCCCCCTGCCTCGTACGGCTTTACGCTCGAAAGTTCGAAACGGGCCTCCGGGAATTTTTCACTCTCAAAAAAGTCGCCGCTTTTCAGATGGGTCGTCAGTTTTACCCGGTCTTCGTTGCCCATGCCCTCGTCGACGACGGCCAGCGAGTTGATGTCCATGACGAAACTTCCGGCTTCCAGTTGTCCGTTTTCTACTTGCAGCGTGCCCTCAATAATGTCGAAGGTTCCCTGGTGGCGGCCGGTTACTTTGGTGCCGACCCACATAATCTGGCTGGCCGAGGTATCGACCGTGTAACTTGTACCGGCGTTCGAAACGGCCACCGCCTGCTCTTCGCCTACCTGCGCTTCTTCGCTTTTAGGTGCTTCGGAGCAACTTGTGGCATAGAGAACAACGCTTGAGAATAAGACGACGTACTTTAGGTTTTTGTGCATCCTGGTATAAAGCTTGATGAAACATCGGGCGATGGCCAAGCCCCGCCGAAACTCGAAAACTAGACTAATTTTATGCACTAAGGTACATGATAATAAGGAGTTTACGCCACAAAGCCGGGAGGTAACGCGCAACGCCCCCCTGTTTCTTACAATAACTCTTGTCCCGTCGGTAACGTTTTGCTACCAATCCTTATGAAAAAAATCCTCGTCCCCACCGATTTTTCGGAAACCGCCACCGGCGCCCTGCACGCAGCGCAAGAGATCGCCCGGCAAAGCGGAGGCACCCTCCATTTGCTACACGTCATCACGCCGGTCATCATGCCCACGGCAACCCTTGATACGACCATGGGCTATAATTACAGTGATCCGGCCGTAGAACAGGTGATGACCCGCCAACTGATCGAACAAGCTGAAACTCAACTGCAGGAACTGGCTGCGGCTTCGCCAGTACCCGTGCAGACCGAAGTGCGCCTCGATCAGGTAACGGCCGGCATTCTGGAAACGGCCGAACAAACCGGCGCGGAACTTATCGTCATCGGGAGCCAGGGTGAAGGCGGTACGCTGTTTGGCTCTACGCACGAGCGTGTGGTGCGGCACAGTACCTGTCCGGTACTGAGCATTCGCGAAGCCAAGGGCCGATTTTCGCCACAACACATTGTGCTAGCGACCGATACGGAAGAACATACCCCCGATATTGCCCCCGCAGTACGGCAGTTGCAACAGCTCTTCGGGGCTCGATTGCACGTGGTGACGGTGCGCACCGCGTCGGAAGCCGAAGAGCACACGTTACAGGAACGTCTGCGCACCTACGCGGAGCGGCATCACTTACAGGACGCTGCGTTACACGTCGTCACCGACGAAGACGTAGAGGAAGGCATCCTGCATTTTATCGACCGACAGCGGGCCGATCTGGTCGCCATGACCACCCACGGCAGGAGTGCGCTTGTGCAGCTATTTTCTGGTAGTATTGCCGAGAACGTGATTCACCAGGGGCACCGCCCGGTACTCACACTTCACATCGAAGCTTAGCATCCATGCAGGGAAACGACCGTCGGCGGGTCTGGTTTGTGGTCAACCCACTGGCCGGAAAACGTACGAACATCGACCTGGCGCAACTGATCCGGGACCACGCCAGCCCCACGCACCTCGCGTACGAGATTCACTTTAGTCAGTACGCCGGCCACTCTTCGCTTCTGGCGCAGGAAGCGCTTGCCGCGGGCGTTGAGGCGGTGATCGCCGTCGGGGGCGATGGTACCATCAACGAAGTGGCATCCCAGCTGGTGGGTTCGTCCGTGGCGCTGGGCATTGTGCCGTTCGGCTCCGGCAATGGGCTGGCCCGCCATTTGCACATCCCGCTCGAACCGGTTCGCGCCCTGCAAAACCTCGCCGTTTACAGCCCCTATACTATCGATACCGCTACGCTGAACGGCCGGCCCTTTTTCTGCACGGCAGGTGTCGGGTTCGATGCGCACGTCGGCGCCCTGTTTGCCCGGAGCGTGCGGCGCGGCTTTCGCAGCTACGTCACGACCACGCTGCAAGAGTATTTCAAGTATGAGTCGCACCGCTACCGTCTTTGCTGGGACGACCAATCGCTGGCGCTTGAAGCGTTTACCATCACGTTCGCCAATGCCGGACAATACGGCAACAACGCGTGGATTGCCCCCAAGGCCGACATCGCCGACGGGGTGCTGGACCTGTGTGTGCTTCGCCCTTTTCCACATTACGTTATGCCGGTGCTGGGCACGCAATTGTTTCGCCGCACCCTCGATCAATCGCCGTACCTGGACATCCATCCTGTCAAAAAAGTAGTGTTAGAATGCGATACGTCGGTCCCCACGCCGCTGCACATCGACGGGGAGCCGCTGGCGCTGGAAGGTCCGTTTACGATTGCCATTCGGCCGGGGAGCCTGCGGGTGCTGTGCTGAACCGACGGCCGGGAAATCTGTACCTTACGGTCGATTTTTCACTTGACCTTTTACTGCCGTGGCAAAAAAGAAGAATGACTGGAAAGGCCGAAGTGGCGTGGTGTATTCCACCAGCGACTCGTTTAATTATGATTACGAAGGCGCTTCGCAGGAAGAGACGCTCCCGCCGCAGCAACAGCAGCTCCGCGTTTCGCTCGACCGCAAACAGCGGGGTGGCAAACAGGTTACGCTGGTCACGGGCTTTGTCGGCACGGACGACGACCTGAAAGAATTAGGCAAGATGCTGAAGACCAAATGTGGCGTGGGCGGGGCGGCCAAAGACGGCGAAATCGTCGTGCAGGGCGACCACCGCGACAAAGTATTGCAGTTGCTGCTGGACCAGGGGTACAAAGCCAAAAAATCGGGCGGCTGAGTTACGCTTACTCGCCCCAACGCCACTCTTTTCCCAGTTGCAGGGGCTCTTTCAGATGGTGCTTCACCAGAAAGTCGCGTGTGTCTTCCGTGCTGAGGCGCGCGGCAGGAATGGTGTCGGCATTGGCCAGCGCCCAGAGGAGCATCGCGGTGTAGCGCGCGCTGTTTTCGATATCGGCCCGGTTGATCAGGTCGAAGTCATCACAATCGGCATGGTAGCAGTCGTAAAGCGCCGGGTTGAGGTTGCTGATGGGGCTTGCGACCGGAATGCCCTCCAGCATAAATCCTTGGTGATCGCTGTGCAGCCCCGGTCGGCTCATCAGCCGATTGGCAAATTCTGGCTCGACCTTTCGAATGTCTTCGCCCACCGACTGGAAAAACGCGAGTGCTTCGTCGCGACCGTAGGTGTTGAACCCGACAGGATTGCCGGCCATGTCCAGGTTAATCATGTAACGTACGTTGTCGAGATCGCCCGTTTCCTTTAACTCGTGGAGCATGGCGTGCGACCCGAACAAACCGATTTCTTCGCCCATAAAGAGAGCAAACTGAATGGTGCGCTTGGGTTTAAGCTTGAGTTCGCGGAATACCCGGGCGATTTCGAGCACCGTAAACGACCCGATGCCGTTGTCGAGCGCCCCGGTGGCCAGATCCCACGAATCCAGATGCCCCCCGATGATGATGCGTTCGTCGGGCAATTCTTTTCCTTCGAGCGTGGCAATCACGTTACGGGCCTGCACCTGATCGCTGGTATTGCGCATTTGCAAGTGTCCCTCCAACGCTTCTTCTTTCATCCAGTCGCGCAACTGCTTTCCCGATTCGCTCGAAATGCACACCGCCGGCAGGGGAATCAATGCGCCGTCGACCGAAGCCGTACCGGTCAGTAACACGTTGCCTGCCACCTGGTTGATCAGGATCACCCCGGCAGCGCCGTACTGGATGGCCAGGGCCGTCTTTTCCGAGCGGTGCAGGTTTTTCAGGAGGCTATCGGCGGGCGTTTGCGGCACCAGCCCCAGGTTCATCACCGCAATTTTTCCTTTGACCTCCGCCGCGTGGTGCTCGAAATCGCGGGCCAGCCCGTTACCCAGGTCGAGCAAAGGAGCTTTTACATTACTTTGTATCGGCGAATGCGCCAGCGTAACGGCCTTCATCGTCACAAAATTGTCGCTGTGCGCCGGGACGATGTTCAGCGATACTTCCCCACGCTGCCACACTTCCGCCCCGAATTCCTGGAAATCGACGTTGCGGTAGCCGTATTTCTTCAACAGATCGTACGCATATTTTTCTGCCCGGTGGCCGTTGTCGGTACCCGTCATCCGGTGCCCGATGGTAGAGGTCGCATCGCCCAGGGTCTGATATGCCTGCCCGTGCTCTTTCACTTCCTGGTTGATCTGCCGGAAAACCTCGACGCGATCCGGCTCGGGACCTTTGGTCGCCAGCGGCACCCACGCCATCAGCAGGAGAAGGAAGAGGAAAAGTCGGGATCTGTGCATAAGAATAAGTTCGTCAAAAATCTGTACGGATAAAAATCCCGCGCGTCTTACTGCGGGCGAATCGGAACGGGCGCGGGCGCAAAACGTAAAATCACCGTCCGGCCGGAAAGGGTTTCGAGCATGGGCCGCAGCACCTTATCGGCGTTTTCTTCCGTTTCCTTCAAAATTTCGTCTTTCAACGCAGCGTTCAGAATCTCGCGTTCGGCGCGGCGATACGCCTCGTCCACCAGCTTTCCCTGATTCATGGGCTGGTACTCTACGTCCAGCACCCGCGAACGCTGGTGATCGATCCGATGCGAGCAGATTTCCGGCGCGGGCAACTGCACCAGCACCGTATCGCCCACAATCTGAACGTCGCTACTGTCGAGCTTAGCAAAGTCGATGCACCCGATGGCTTCGCCCCGCACCAACAGATGCACCTGCGCATTGGGCAGAAACCACTCGCGCACCACTTCGTGGTCGATCACGTCTGTAAAGTGGTAACGCACCAGTTCCATACGTCCCAGCGCTTCGATTTTCTCGACGAGGGTGTGGTGGGTCGTCGTGACGTTCTGGGGCGAAGGATCGGGACGCCAGAGCCTGGGCAAATGGTAATAGGCCAGGTAGATCAGGAAAAGGACAATCGCCCAGCGAATGATTTTTCTCAACATGAACGGCTGTTGCAAACGTACACTAAAAAACGCCACCCGTATGGACGGCCACCAGGGCGCTACCGCGTGGAAAGAAACCTTTCTCTGCCAACGCCACTATTCCGTAAAACATTTTTCCGGTGTAGATGGGCTCGAGGGGAATCCGGTGGACGGATGTAAAATGCGATACGAACGAGGTTAGTTCCGCCGTGGTGCGGGCATAGCCCCCAAAATGATACGCGGTGCACACGTCCCACGACCGGTCGGACACCGGCCCAAACTGCCGGGCGTAGGCGTGCAGCAACTGTCGCACGTCGTCGCGCAAAAAGTCGCCACCCTTCAGCACCGAAAACCCCAGGGCCTGCGCCTCCGGCCGCATACCGACCACCAGACCGGCCAGCGTTCCGCCCGTGCCGCACGGACAGCAGACCCAGTCGTACGGCTCCTCTACCGACGCCAGAATGTCGCGGCATCCCCGAACGGCCAGGGCATTGCTCCCGCCCTCCGGAATCAGATAAAACCGCCCGAACTGTTGTGCCAACGCGTCCCTGAAAGCGGGCTCGTGTTTTTGACGGTAGTGCGTCCGGTCCACGTAATGCAACGTCATGCCACACTGGCAGGCCCACTGCAACACCGGATTCAGCGGCTCGTGCGGTTCGCCCCGGATCACCCCGATGGTGCGAAACCCTTCGGCCTGGCCCAGGGTCGCTACCGCCCGAATCAGGTTCGAATAAGCTCCGCCGAAGGCCAGCAGCGTGGTGTGGCCCTCTCGCCGGGCCTGGTCTGCGTTGTAACGCAGTTTGTGCCATTTGTTGCCCGCCAGGTGTTGCCGCACTTCCTCACTCCAGGGGGGCAGGCGGTACAAATCGTCGCGCAGCACCTTCACCTCGATGCCCCGTTGCCGGAACACGGGATGCGTCAGGGTTTGGAGCGGAACCGAAACGGATTGCGACATCATTGTAATTTAGCGGCCGGAAAAATCAGCAAAATGGCGGAACCAGACGACGAAAACTTTGAGGAATCGGATGACCTGTTTGAACATTACCGACTGCAGGCCGACCCGCGCCAGTCGTTGTTGCGGCTGGACAAGTTTCTGACCGACCGCCTGCCGAACGCCAGCCGCAACAAAGTGCAGGAGGCGATTGCCAACGGCTTTGTGCATGTGAATGAGGCAAACATCAAGTCCAATTATAAGGTAAAGCCGGGCGATGTGATTACCGTATCGTTGCCGCACCCGCCGCGCGAAACGGACATTCTCCCGGAAAACATCCCGCTCAATACTGTTTACGAGGACGACGACGTGCTGGTGGTGAACAAGCCGGCGGGCATGGTGGTGCATCCCGCCTACAACAATTGGACGGGGACGCTGGTCAATGCCCTGGCGTACCACTTCCAGAACCTGCCGACCTCGCAAAACGGCGAGGCGCGTCCCGGGCTCGTACACCGCATCGACAAGGATACGTCGGGCCTGATGGTAGTGGCCAAAACGGAAGTCGCGATGACGCACCTAGCGAGACAGTTTTTCGATCACTCGATCGAGCGGACCTATTGGGCTTTGGTGTGGGGCGAGCCGGAGCCGGCGCAAGGTACGATCGACGTGAACCTGGGGCGTAGCCTGAAAGACCGGCGGGTAACTGATGCGTTTCCGGCGGGTGACATCGGGCGACGGGCCGTGACGCATTATCAGGTGCTCAAACCGCTGCGGTACATTTCGCTGGTAAAGTGTAATCTGGAAACGGGCCGAACGCACCAGATCCGAGCCCACATGAAGTACCTGGGGCACCCGCTGTTCAACGATGCGACATACGGCGGAGACAAGATTCTGAAGGGCACGGTCTTTTCGAAGTACAAGGCTTTTGTCGAAAACTGTTTTCAGTTGCTGCCCCGGCAGGCGCTTCATGCCAAGTCGTTGGGGTTTGTGCATCCGACCACCCGCCAGTGGCTTCAATTCGAGTCTGAGCTGCCCGACGATTTTGCGGCCGCGCTCGACAAATGGGAGCGGTACGTAAACCAGCACGAGTAATTTGACCGCATCCGATATTTTCGCGCACTAATTTTTCAATCCGGTAACTTAAACCGGCTTCGTGCAGTATCTGCTTTTGCAAATCGTCCTCAACCCGCTTTCACCGCCCTTATGCCTACGCTGCAAAACGATCACTTACGGCTCACGCTGAAACCCATCGGTGCCGAAATGACCAGCCTTTACCACCTTGCACAAGAAAAAGAGTACCTCTGGCAAGCCGATCCGGAGGTGTGGGCCCGGCACGCCCCGGTGCTTTTTCCGATCGTGGGCAAGCTCAAGGGAAATCAGTATCAGGTCGATGAACAGACGTATACCCTCCCGCAGCACGGTTTTGCGCGGGATTTGCCGTTCGAACTGATCAAACAAAGTCCACAGCAGGCGCTCTTCCGGTTAGAAAGCGATTCGACGACCCGCGAAAAATACCCGTTCGAATTTCGGCTGGACATCGGGTATGCATTGCGAGGGAGTGCCGTTCGCGTGAGCTATACGGTTGCCAATCAGGGAGACGAAACCATGTATTTTTCGATCGGAGCGCATCCGGGCTTTGCAATCTGCCTGTTTCCGGACGAACAACTGGATGATTATTACTTGGAGTTTGACCATGCGGAGCGTGCCGCACGGGCGCTGCTGGAGGGCGGCCTCTTCAACAGCGCGACCCGGCCCGTTCTTACCGGCACCCCGACGCTTCCGCTCGACGCCCACTCGTTCGACGAGGATGCCATCGTGTTCAAACAGTTGAAATCACAAAAAGTAAGTCTGAAAAGCCGCAAGAGCGACTACCGGGTCAAAGTCTGTTACGCAGGTTTTCCTTACCTGGGCATCTGGTCCAAGGCGGGCGCTCCGTTCGTGTGCATCGAACCTTGGTATGGCCTGGCGGACGCGACCGACGCCACAGGGCAGCTTTCTGCCAAAGAGGGGATTCTTTCTTTAGGCAGTGGGAAAACGTTCCAATGTCACTTCGACATTTACGTCGGTCCTTCGGTCAAATAGCCTCGCGCGGGAATTGCTAACTTGCGCGGGTCTGTCTTGATGCGTGCTTATGCCGTTCTGCTCCAGAAAGTTTGCGTTTATAGCTTTGTGTTGGTCGTTGTCCGGGGTGCTCCTAGCGCAGTCGGGTGCCGAAAAAGCCTGTTTCGCCTACGATGCGCAAGCCTACTACGGGGCCATTTTCCGTTACCAACGCCACACCCAACAGGTCCTGTTTACCCACCCTTATTCCCTTGAAGTTACCGTAAACCGCCTTCCGACCGGGCGACACGACTGGGAGCGGATGTACGGCGGCCCGACGGTAGGCGTCACGCTCTCGTATACTCATTTTGGCACCGCGCACGAACTAGGCCGTGCGGTGGGCGCGACCACGCAGTTTCGGGTGCCGCTGCGCCGTTTTCGGCACGGATGGCTGGAAGCCGACCCCGGACTGGGTGTGGTGTACGGCAACCGACCCTACGACCGGGAGACCAATCCGTACCAGAAAGCTTACAGTACCCACTTTAGCGTGTTGTTGCGCGGCAACCTGAATTACTACCATACCCTTGCGGATCGGTGGGCGTTAGTCGCCAGCCTGGCCTTTCGCCATTTTTCGAACGGTGCGATGCGCAACCCGAACAACGGGATGAACTACCCACTTGTCGGCGTAGGTGTCCGGTATCAACCCCACGGGGCACTGGTGCCCATCCGCCCGGAGCCCCCCACCACCCCGGTAGAAAAAACGTGGCACCTGCACCTGGCCGGGGCCATTGCCTGGAAACAAGTGACGTTCGGTACGCCGCGCAAGGCGGTCTATCAGGGAAATCTAATGCTGATGCATCGGTTGGGACGCTACGCTTCACTAACGCTGGGAACGGATCTGATCCACGATCCGACGTTCGACCGCGACTATGCCGCCCGTCTTCAGGAAATAAAAAATACCGATCCCTGGAAAGCCGGCGTCACGGTTGGCGGCGAAATGCACATCGGAACGTTGGGGGTACTGGCACAAATGGGGCTGATGGCGTACGATCCACACCTGTTCAACGGCAGGCTGTACCAACGTTTCGGGCTGCGCTACCAACTGACCCGCCGCTGGTTCGTACAGACCACCGTGCGGGCGTATTCGCGCAAAGCCGAGTGCCTTGAATGGGGCGGCGGCATTCGCTTCTGACTTATTTTTCCAGCAGCTTGGCCGCTTCCCAATAGGTATCCATTTCGGCAAGCGTCATGTCCGACAGTTGTTTGCCGGCCTTGCGGGCTTCTTCTTCTAGATACGTGAAGCGCTGAATAAATTTCTTATTGGTGCGCTCCAGGGCGGCTTCCGGCTCCACTTGGGCAAAGCGGGCGAAATTGATCAGCGAAAACAGCAGATCGCCAAATTCTTTTTCCAGCTCGGCCTGGTCGGCTTCGCCCCGGTCGGTTTTCAGGTAAAGCTCTTCAAACTCTCCCATCTCTTCCTTCACCTTCGCCCACACCTGCGATTTTTCTTCCCAATCGAACCCGGCCCCGCGGGCCTTTTCCTGAATGCGCATGGCCTTCACCACTGCTGGCAGCGATTTGGGCACCCCGCTCAACACCGACCGGTTGCCCTCTTTCAGCTTAAGGGCTTCCCAGTTTCGTTTCACGGTCTCTTCGTCGTCGGCTTTAACGTCGCCGTAGATGTGCGGATGGCGACTGATCAGCTTTTCGCACTGTCCGTGTAGCACGTCGGCAATATCGAATGCACCCGTTTCGGAAGCGATGCGCGCGTAAAAAATCAGATGTAGCATCACATCGCCCAACTCCTTGCGGATTTCCGGCAAGTCGTCCTCCAGAATGGCATCCGACA
Organism: Catalinimonas alkaloidigena; assembly: GCF_900100765.1. Lineage (NCBI taxonomy): Bacteria > Pseudomonadati > Bacteroidota > Cytophagia > Cytophagales > Catalimonadaceae > Catalinimonas > Catalinimonas alkaloidigena. Next base: position 387,448 of record NZ_FNFO01000003.1, read on the forward strand.
ATTCGTACGTCTCTTCGATGGTCAGGTAGCGGAGGCTTTGCAACGTCTGTTTACGATCCCACGGGCACTGCTCCCGCAGTTCGTCCATAATGGTCAGGAGACGGTCAAAGGCCTCCAATTGCTCGGCACGGCGGCTTTTCGGATTCATGTGATGCGTTTGGCTAGGCAACGAAGTTACACAATCGGTCGCCCGTGTCGCTACTTTCCGGCAAACTTATCGAGCACGCTGAACGTCAAACCCTCCAGGTACTGCAACAGCTCCTTGGGGTTGTCAGGATCGGCCCGTACGGCCGTGAGGTTGGGTAAATGTTCCGAAAAAAACAGTTGTTCGTGGACCGCCCCTACCAGCGTACTGACCAGCGACAACGCGTACGGATACCCCGGGGCGTAGGCCTCTACCAGATCCGCAATCCGCTGGCACAAGGTTTCGTATGCCTTAAAAGCGCCTTCTTTTCCGATGGCGTCTACCTGTTTGGTCAGGTACAATTTCGGCGACTCGGCAATCACAATGCGGTGCAGCAGTTCTTCGTCGACGTGAATGGAAGCCGGATCGTTACGGCGCGACTCCATGAGGACTCGCAACGCAATGCGCAGCTTTTGCGCCGGATCGCTCAGATTATGCGTCTGATAGTCAATCAGGTAATCGACCCAGGTCCAGTACCAGGATACCAGATAAACCAGCAGGCGGTGTTTGTTTTCGAAATAGCGGTAGATCGAGGCTTCGGTGGAGGCGATGCGTTTCGCGAGTTTTTTAAAGGTAAACTGCTCAAACCCCATCTCTTCGATCAACTCAATGCTAAACTCAATGATTTTCCGACCCAGTTCGGTATCCTGTGGGTCGCGCAGGAACAGCTTATCGCTTACTTTCAGAATTAATGTAGCCACGGGAAAACGAGTTAATGAATCTACAGGCAGCACCAAAGCAAACCCCATGCCTAGTACTACTATCAAATGTAGTAAGACTACCTTCAATAGCAAAGCTATCTTTTTCAGGAATTTAATCCGCCGTGAAAGGATACATTTCTGTTCTTTTGTTGTTAGAACTTTACACCACCGATGCCGACCTGACCGTCACATGGAAATACGTCAGTTTCTAAAAACCCATAATCTACGTTCTACAACGCCTCGAGAAGCCATTTTACAGCTTTTCATGGCGCACGATTATGCGCTGTCGCACGCCGACATTGAAGCGACGATCGATGCCTCGATTGATCGGGTTACGATTTACCGCACGCTGAAAACGTTCCTGGACCGTGGGTTGCTGCATAAAGTGCTGGACGACTCAGGAACGGTTCGCTACGCCCTTTGCCCATCGAGCTGCAACGAAAGTGAGCATCACCACGAACATGTGCATTTTAAGTGCGTCAATTGCGGGCAAACGCAATGCGTGGAAGAGGTGCATGTCCCGAACATTGCCCTTCCACAGGGCTTTCAACCCATCGAGGTCAACATGCTTGTACAAGGGGTTTGCCGCGCCTGCGGTAAGTCATAAAAAATCCCCGCTGGGCGGGGATCAAAACTTTACTCAAATAGCTGGCCGGCCCGATGCGGCGACACAACACCTAAGTGCTTGTAGGCCTGCTCGGTCGCTTCCCGGCCGCGCGACGTCCGTTTGATGTATCCCTCCTGAATCAAAAACGGCTCGTACACTTCCTCAATCGTTTCCGCTTCTTCGCCACATGCCGTCGCGATGGTGCTCAGTCCTACCGGTCCGCCTTTGAATTTACTGATGATGGTGTTGAGAATCCGGTTGTCCATTTCGTCCAGCCCGTTTTGGTCTACATCCAGCGCATCGAGTCCCATTTTGGCAATCGCGACGGTAATGCGGCCATCGCCCTTGATCTGCGCAAAATCGCGAGTGCGGCGCAGCAAGTTGTTGGCGATACGCGGCGTCCCACGGCTCCGGCGGGCAATTTCGTAGGCCGCTTCGTCGTCAATGGGCGTATCCAGAATGGCTGACGAGCGCTGCACAATGCTGGTCAACAACTGCGCGTCGTAATACTCCAGCCGTGCGTTGATGCCAAAACGCGCGCGCAACGGCGACGTGAGCAGCCCGGCACGGGTGGTTGCGCCTATCAACGTAAACGGATTGAGCGAAATCTGCACCGTGCGTGCGTTAGGCCCGGCATCCAGCACAATGTCGATTTTATAATCTTCCATGGCTGAGTAGAGGTACTCTTCCACGATGGGATTGAGCCGGTGAATTTCGTCGATGAAGAGGACATCACGCTCGTCCAGGTTGGTGAGCAGCCCCGCCAGATCGCTCGGCTTGTCCAGCACCGGGCCGGAGGTCACTTTGATGTTGGCGGCCAGCTCGTTCGCCACGATGTGCGAGAGCGTGGTTTTACCCAATCCCGGAGGTCCGTGCAGCAGCACGTGGTCCAGCGCTTCACCGCGTTTAGAAGCCGCCGCTACGAAAATTTTCAGGTTTTCTACCACTTTGAACTGCCCCGTAAAATCTTCGAAGCTTAGGGGGCGAAGCGCCCGCTCGACTTCTTTTTCCGTCGTCGAGAGCTTATTGCTATCGCCGCTCAAATAGTCTTTGCGCATTGTCTATTTTTGTCAGTAATCGTCCTGTTATGAAACGAAAATACCTGAATTTTAATTCTGTTTATCGCGTTTAAAGACAGGAATTTCCATTCTAATTTTCACATGAATTCGCGTAAAAAAAATGCCATCTACAGCGTGTTTCTGGCCATTGCGCTGTACGGCGGCTATCAGTACCAACAATCGGTTGTTCGGCAGCAGCAGGACCAGCATCCTACTTTGGCTGGCAATACCATGGGCACCACGTACCACATTCGGTATCAGGACGCACAAGGCCGGAATTTACAGGAAGGAGTCGATTCGCTGTTGGTCGCGTTTAACCAATCCCTGTCTACTTATATTCCCACCTCAGAGATTTCCGAATTTAACGATTCTCACGCATTGCGTTACCGCTCTCCTTATTTTTTTCCGGTACTGCAAAAAAGTAAGGAAGTTTTTGAGCTGACCGACGGGGCTTTTGATCCTACGGTTATGCCCCTGGTGAAAGCCTGGGGATTTGGACCTGGGGAACGTGAGTATCCCGATAGCGCCCGCGTCGACTCGTTACGCAGCCTGGTGGGGTTCACCCAAATTGAGTTTGACAATACTTCAGTCCGTAAGGCGAAAGAAGAGGTCATGCTCGATTTTAGTGCCATTGCCAAAGGCTACGGTGTAGATGTAGTTGGGGAGTACCTGGAGGAGCGCGGCATTCAGGATTACATGGTGGAAATTGGCGGGGAAGTGCGTTGCCGGGGGGAAAACGCCGAAGGGCAGTCCTGGCGGATTGGGATTAAGAATCCGGAATACAAAACGCAGTCGGACGAGCGCCCCACCGCAATTCTCAATCTGCAGGATCGTTCGATGGCGACGTCGGGCAATTACGAAAACTATTACATCAAGGACGGACGTCGTTACGCACACACGATCGACCCTAAAACGGGCTATCCGGTTGAACACACGTTGCTGAGTGCTTCCGTAGTAGCCACCGATTGCATGACGGCCGATGCGTTCGCCACCGCCTTTATGGTGCTGGGCAAAGACAAAGCCATCCAGCTGGCCCAGCGGATGGAAGATCTGGAGGTTTTGCTCATTTACAGCGACGAGGCAGGAGAACTGCGTACGTTTCAAACCCAGGGGATGGCGGCGCTTATGCAACCCTCCTCCCCACAACCCTAAAAATTTTTCGTGCTTTGTTTGCGGGTTAGAAAACCTCCTCTATATTTGCACTCCCCTTTCGGGCAAGCGGGTTCTTAGCTCAGTTGGTTCAGAGCACCTGCCTTACAAGCAGGGGGTCGTAGGTTCGAATCCTACAGGACCCACCGCAATAAAAAAGCCTCTACGATGTAGAGGCTTTTTTATTTTCTGACTTATCAAAAGCTTACGCTTCAGAGACTTGGTTCCGAATCGGAGCGTGCATTTGATCGATTTCCCCTTTGTTTCCGAACCACTCAGCCAGTCCGTACGCGTAGGTCTTATCGTCTTTGATACGCTTCAGCGCGCCTTTTTTGTAAAGGTTGTTCAGATTGCTGTGGATGTTTTGCTTGTATTTTGATTCCTGAATCTCGCCGCTTTCAGTTTCGGCCATCTGCTCGAACAGCTCGGCGGCGTTCATAGCACGGTCGTTCTGCTGAATCGATTCCAGGATTTTAGTAGCGAAAGAAACGCGAGGCGTCTTATCAGCATCCGATTTTTTGGCGCGGCCCGAGGCTTTTTTCGGTTTGGCAGCGGCAGTAGCGGCTTTTGCCGTGCTTCCTTTTTTACGACCGCGGGTCTTGGGAGCAGGTTTGCTTTCGGTTCCACCCGATACGGCAGCAGCAGCTCCTTGAGCCTCTTGCAGTTGCTTGATCATGTCTGAAACCGAAGCTACTTTTTCTTTCAGTTCCTGCATTTCTGCATTGAGCTGCTCTTTTTGCTCCTGATAGTAGCCGATGAGTTGACTAAGCTGCTCTCCAGAAAACTTTACTGATTTGTTCATAAGACGCGGAATTGAGATTAATTTAGTTTGCGTTGATGAGGTACTAGAATCTGCTGCACTTAAAACAGCATTACTCAAACAAAGTTTGCTCAATTTATAATATTTTATTCACACCAAACAAGAGCAAACCTTCATTCAACACGTTTAAGCTGACGAATGAGTCAAATCCTTCGCTCAAAAAGCAAATCAATTTCAAGACCAGCTTACCGAAAGGGTTTTATAGCTGTTATTTTCAGGAGAGACTAGCAACCCGCTTGGAGAGGAAACGCGGTAAAAATTACGTCAAAAAAAAACCTGGAGCAGCTTGCGCCTTGCGCTTTGCCGACTCCAGGCTCTTTCAACCAGCTATGGAAAGTTTAATATTTTGTTCGGAAATATGTCTGATTTCCGAGGACATGTCAAATGTAAACATCTTTATTGTGCATCCAAAGACCTATTCGATATATTTCCGCAGAATCACGATAAATAAAAATGTTACATGGCTGAATGGCGAAAATAGGCCTTATTTCTTTTGGCGATCCTGCACCAGCTTCTCCAACTCGAAGAGTTCGTCGCGCAAACGGGCGGCTTCGATAAAGTCAAGTTCCTTCGCAGCCTTCTCCATGTTCCGGCGCGTTTTCTGTAAAAGCTTAGTCAATTCCTCTTCGCCCATGTAGGCCACGACCGGATCGGCCGCCACAGAGGGCGTTTCCAGATCGGCAGCGTACATCTTCATCTCTTTCTTCTTGGAATCCGCCACTTTGGTTTGCCCTAAAATAGCCTCTCGAGATTTCAGTACGGTCTGCGGCGTAATGCCGTGCTCTTCATTATAGGCCTGCTGGATGGCACGGCGACGGTTGGTTTCATCAATGGCGGCCCGCATCGACTCTGTAATCTTATCGGCGTACATCACCACCGACCCGTTGGCGTTACGCGCCGCCCGCCCAATGGTCTGAATCAGCGAACGGTTATCGCGCAGGAAGCCCTCTTTATCGGCATCGATGATCGCTACCAACGATACTTCGGGCAAGTCCAAGCCTTCGCGCAGCAGGTTGACCCCTACCAAGACATCGAACAGCCCCAAGCGTAAGTCACGCAGAATTTCCACCCGATCCAGCGTTTTTACTTCGGAGTGAATGTAGCGGCATTTTACATTCAGGCGCTCTAAAAAACGCGTTAGTTCTTCGGCCATGCGCTTGGTCAGGGTCGTGACCAGCACGCGCTCGTTGCGCTTGACCCGCTCGTCGATTTCGCCCAGCAGATCGTCAATCTGGTTGCCGCTGGGGCGTACCTCAATGACCGGATCGAGCAAGCCGGTCGGACGAATTATCTGTTCCACGACTACGCCCTCCGAACGTTTTAATTCATACTCTCCGGGCGTTGCCGACACATAAATGGTCTGTCCGGTGAGCTCCTCAAATTCGTTGAACGTGAGCGGTCGGTTGTCAAGTGCGGAAGGCAACCGGAACCCGTAATCGACCAGTGATACTTTGCGGGCGCGATCACCGCCCCACATGGCCCGGATCTGCGGAATGGTGACGTGGCTCTCGTCCACTACCAGCAGAAAATCGTCCGGGAAGTAATCGATCAAACAGAAGGGACGCGCCCCCGGCAAGCGTCGGTCAAAATAGCGCGAGTAATTCTCAATGCCCGAGCAATAGCCCAACTCGCGCATCATTTCCAAGTCAAACTCGGTGCGCTCTTTGATGCGTTGCGCTTCCAAATAGCGTTGTTCCTGCTCAAAATGCTTGACTTGCATCACTAAATCGTCCTGAATCTCATACACCGCCTGGTGCAGCAGGTCCTTTCCAGTTACGAACAGATTGGCCGGGAAAATAGAGATGATTTTTTCGTCAGAAAATTTAGCGCCGGTTTCCGGATCAATGCGCTGGATTGCCTCTACTTCATCGCCCCAGAAGAACAGCCGGTACGCAAAGTCGGCATAGGCCGGGTAGATGTCGACCGTATCGCCTTTGACACGGAACGTGCCTCGCTTAAAATCCGCTTCCGTTCGGCTGTAGAGGATATTGACCAGCGAAAACAAAAAGACGTTGCGAGCCACCACATCGCCTACCTGCACCTGCATTACGTTCTTTTGGAACTCGTCCGGATTGCCAATGCCGTAAATACAGGACACCGACGCTACGACCAGCACATCGCGGCGGCCCGACATCAGCGACGAAGTAGCGCTCAGCCGAAGCTTCTCAATTTCGTCGTTGATGGCCAGATCCTTCTCGATGTAGACATTGGTGGTGGGGATGTAAGCCTCTGGCTGATAGTAGTCGTAATAAGAGATGAAATACTCGACGGCATTGTCTGGAAAGAACTGCTTAAACTCGCCGTATAGCTGCGCGGCCAAGGTTTTGTTGTGGCTGAGGACCAACGTGGGGCGTTGCACCTCCTGCACCAAATTGGCAACGGTGAAGGTTTTGCCGGAACCGGTAACGCCGAGTAGCGTCTGGGCCAGGTCGCCGCGCTGGACGCCTTCGGTCAGTTGAGCAATGGCCTGAGGTTGGTCACCCTGAGGCTTAAATTCAGAGGATAGCTGAAATGGCATAAAGGCTTGGGATTAAGGCCAAGCGTCAGACGGGTTCGTTCCAGATCTCCCACGCTTTCTCGGCCTGTAAATGCAACATTTCCAAGCCGTTTTTAGTTTGAGCCCCCTGCGCTTTTGCCCGGTGCATACATTCGGTCACTTCCGGATTATACACGAGATCAAACAGATAATGTTGCGACGTGAAAGCTTCGTACGGAAGGTCGGGGGCTTGCGCCACATTAGGCCACGTGCCCAAGGGAGTAGTGTTGATGATCAGCCGGTGCGCCTGCAAAATTTCCGGCGTCAGGGTCTTGTACGTAAAATCGGCTGTGGCCTGGCGCGACACAAAATGATACGCAAGGCCCAAATCGTCCAGCACCGCGCGCACCGCTTGCGAAGCGCCACCGGTTCCCAGAATGAGTGCTTTGCCAGCGAAAGAATCAGGCAGGAAGCGCTCCAGCGATAAACGGAAGCCATCGTAATCGGAATTGTAACCGACGTTGCGTCCGTCAGGAAATCGGCGGATCACATTCACCGCACCTACCTTCTGGGCTGAGGGCGCTAGCGCATCCAGAAAGGGCATCACGGCCTTTTTATGAGGGATGGTAACGTTGATGCCCATCAAGGTGGGTTCGGCTTCGCACAGCGCCGGAAAGCGCTCGATGTCGGGCAACTCGTAAAGCTCGTAGGAGGCCTCGGCAATGCCTTCGCGAGCAAACTTTTCGGTGAAGTACTTTTTGGAAAACGAGTGGGTCAGTGGGTAGCCGATCAGGCCAAACTTTCGCATGGTTATACCGCTTCTTCTGCGACTGCTTCTGGTGCAACCGCCAGATGGTCAATCAGGTACACGACGGCAAAGCCCACCAGTGCCAGGGCCACTGCCGAAAAAAGATAGGGTTCGCGGCCGGTCAAGTCCAGGTAGTCGAGCGGCAGCACATTTTCTTGCACCAACGGCTTCACTTCGCCGTGACGATCAGTGTAGGTAGAAATGGTTTCTTTCCACGGCCACACCTTGTTCAGCGATCCGACCATAAAGCCCGTCAGCAGCGCCACCGTCAGGTTGTGGTATTTCTCCAGCATCCATTTCAACAGGCGCGAAAACGAGAGAATGCCAACCAAGCAGCCCAAAATGAACGTCAGGATCGTTACCACGTCCAATTGCTTGACCGCATTCAGAATGTATTCGTATTTGGCCAGCAACACCAGGATGAAACTTCCGGAAATGCCGGGCAGAATCATGGCACAAATGGCAATGGCTCCCGACAGGAAGATGAACCACGCAGCAGTGGGCGTTTCTGCGGGCGTGGCCTCGGTAATCAGGTACGCGGCTACGACGCCCAAGAGAAGGGCCACCACGACGGGGACAGTCCAGCGGGAAACCTTACGCCCCACAACCCACGCTGAAGCGACAATCAGCCCAAAGAAGAAAGACCACAGCAATTCGGGAATGTTCGCCAACGCATAGAGCACAATGCGGGACAGGGTTATGATGGAGAAGCCGATCCCGGCGAACAGCACCAGCAGAAAGTTGCCGTTGATGTGCTGCCAGAAAGCTTTCACATGCCCCTTCACCAGCAACCGGATTGCTTCCGCATTGACCGACTGAATGGAACCCAAAAGCTCTTCGTATATCCCCGTGATAAACGCGATGGTCCCTCCCGATACGCCGGGTACTACGTCTGCCGCCCCCATCGCCAAGCCGCGTGCAAACAAAAGAAGGTTTTCTTTGATCGTTCTCATGAACACGCCAGCCGTCGGGACCCCAACAGCGCTACTTGTGGTTATTATTCAGGAAGTGACTGAATGTATCGCCGCGCAGGCCCAAGCGAACCGTTTCCAGGGGAATCACCTCGTGGGGCGAGATGTTACCCAAGTTCACGTTGGCCCCCAGCAGTTTCACGAACCACACCTGCTGCTCTTTCTGCGGGGCTTCCCAGATGATTTTTTCGAAAGGAATTTTGGTCAAGATCTCTTCGACCAACCCGGAGCGCACCTCGCCCGAGGACCGGAATAGACCTACGTTACCGCTCTCGCGTGCTTCTCCGATTACCTTCCAGGCACCGGCATCCAATTCCGTTTGCATCAAACCAATCCATTTGTAAGGTGGAATGATTTTCTCAACGTCCTTAGAGCCTACTTCTGAAAGCACCGTTACCTGTTGGGCCAGCTGGCGAATGTATTCGCATTTTTCATCGTGCGGCAGGTCAATGGACCCGTCGGACACCTCTGCGAGTTCCATTCCGAAACGATCCAGCGCCCGGCGGTAATCGTCAAATTGGTTGCGGATGATAAAAGCTTCAAAAAGCGTCCCTCCAAAGTAAACGGGAATGCCCGCATCTCTGTAGACTTTCAGCTTTTGGTCAAGGTTAGGCGTAACGTAGGAGGTTGCCCACCCTAGCTTGACAATATCGATATAGTCGGATGAGGTCGATATGAGGTCTTCTACCTCACGTACGCTCAAGCCTTTATCCATGGCCATGGTCAATCCGTAATCACGGGGTTTCACCACGCGCTCAGGAATGTTATTGAGCTGGTAATTCATTAAGCGCCTTTAGTTCTGAACTGATCGATAATCTTGTACAGCGCCTTACGTGATTGAGGTTCAGTGAAAAACTCAAAAAGCACTGTATGTTTATCGAAGTCCAAAATTAAAGCATTTTCCAAATAAATCAGGGCCTCCTTGTATTGGCTATCGCAAAGTAAGTACGCAGCGCAGCGATAATGCAGCTCTGCATCGTTTGGTAATTCATCTATTCCACTGGTAATCAGGCTGATAGCTCGCTCGTAATCGCCTTGATCAAAGTAGATATAAGACCACTCCTGCCAGAGCTCAGCATTCTCCGGCTCCAGAAAACTGGCGCGCTCGTACGCTTCGGTGCTGGAGATGACGTTTCCGATCCGGTATTCGGCCCGTGCCAGGTCGATCCAATACAGGTCGTTGTCTTCGTTCAGCTTAATGGCTTTCCGCAAGAAATGAATCGCTTCGTAGTTCTTGTTTTGCGCCATCAGACAACTTCCGATTCCGTAGTAAGCGTCGTCGTACTCGCTATCGAGCTTCAAGGCCTGCCGGTATTGTGACAGGGCCCGGTCGTACTGGCCCAGGCGTTCGTAGCACGCTCCCAGGCACGTGAGCGTTTCCGGGTTTTTTTCTTCCAGATCGCGCGTACGCAGATACGACTTCAGCGCTTCGTCGTAACGCTCCAGATTCATGTACGTGTTGCCCATGTTGAACCAAGCCGACGCAAAGTCAGCTTTCAACAGCGTGGCGTATTCGTAAGCCTGCAACGCTTCCTCGTGCTCTTCCATCTTGCTATAGACAATCCCCAGATTGTACCAGGCAGGAGCCGAGAACGGATCGAGATCAATAAACTTTTTGTAATACGACAGGCTGCTTTCCAACTGCCCCGTAATTTCCAGGCAATAGGCCAACTCGTAAAGCGCATCTTCGTGCGTCAGGTTGGCCTCGAGCGCTTTCTTGTGGAAATGAATGGCTTCGTCGTAACGGCCCCAATGCTGGTAGGCCATGCCCATGGCAAACAACAACTCGTCACGCTCTTCAATACCGTCCAAGTAAGGTTCCATGTGCTGGATGGCCTCTTCGTAACGTTGCGCCTGCGTCAGCAACGCACCGCGCAATACGATCAGATCGGTGTCGTTCGGCTGGAGCGAAACGGCTTGGTCAATCAACTCCAGGGCGGCTTCTACCTGGCCCAGGTTGGCTAGAATTTGTGCACGACTGTGAAGAATTTCAGCTGAGAAAGGATACTGTTGGCTTGCTAGGTCGCAGGCTTTTAGCGCACGCTCCGGCTGGCCTGTTTCATTATAATGGTTAATGATGTAATCAAACGTTTCAAGGTCGAAAAAACAGGCTTCTTGGCGGTCGAGCATCTCCTCATATCTCGCTATCCACTCTTTCCCTTCTTCCCTGTTCTTAAAGTGTCTCGCCATGTAGTTTTGTTAAAGGATAAAGATGGAACTGTACTTTCAAGATAACAACTTTGTGACGGTCCCTCGAACCCAATATCGGCAATATATTACGTTCGGCAAAGGCCCCTGGGGATAAAACATAAAACATCGCCAGTAAGTTGCCCTTACAGTTTTCCCTCACCGAAGTTCTCTCGTAACACTCGACACGTCCACTCAATTGTGTCGTCGAATGGGCGAAATTCATAGTTTAGTAACGCCTTAACTTTCTCGTTGGTATACCGGAAATCGCGATTGGCGTTGCGCGCTACATCACGCGTTACGGTCGGTCGCCGCCCCGTCAGCAGCTTACGTGCCAACTCCCAGCGCCACGCGACTTCGGCCAGGAATCGCCCCGCCCGGAAGGGGGGCTGCCGCCGGTCAAACGCCTGAGCGATCCGCGCAAACAGGTGATGGTATTCGACGGCCCCGGCGCTGACGATGAAACGCTCGCCGGCGGACACATCGTCCTCAAGCAACTGCGTAACAATCTGCGCGACATCCCGCACGTCGACATAGTTGGCCTTCCCTTGGGTGTAAAACCACCCTTTGTTCCAGACGTACCGGAAGATTTTCATGCTGCTGCGCTCCCAGGGGCCAGGGCCTAAGACCAGTGAAGGATTGACACTAAAGGCATGCAGCCCTTCGGCAATGCCCCGGTATACTTCCAATTCGGCCAGGTATTTGGTCCGCGCGTAAAAAGAATTGTAAGGCGATTCAACCCACTGTGCGTGTTCGTCGATGACTTCTCCCGGCCGGCGGCGGCCCAGCGCCGCGACCGAACTGATGTGGCACAGCCGCACAACAGCGTTTGCCAGGCAAGCGTTCACTACATTGGCCGTTCCTTCTACATTGGTGCGCAGCATGTCGTCCTCTACGCCCTCTTCAAAAGTCACCATAGCCGCTGCGTGGATCACGTATCGACACCCCTGTACATGCTGCCGTAGCACGGGTACGTCGAGCAGATCGCCGTAGACAATTTCTAGTTCCGGCAGAACGTCGCGCAACAACTGCAAATCGGAAGTTTCGGAGCGTATTAGCGCACGAACCGGATGTCCGGCCAAGAGCAATGCCTTCACAAGGTAAGCACCGACCAGTCCGTTAGCGCCTGTTACTAGAACCATGCTACAGGTTATAATTAAGCAAAGGTAATTCTACCGCTTTCCGGTAATAGGCGTTCTTCTGGCGGATGGCCTCGATTTCTTCCAGATGCTTGCGCCGATGGCAGTCCGAGCCCAGCATGTGCACCCACCCCTGGTCGATCATGCGTTCGGCACAGCGGCGCGCCCCTTTCGAGTAGTACCCACCCAGCGACAAAATGTTTACTTGCATCAGCAGCCCCATTTGCAAGAGCCGTTCTACCATCGAAAAGTCGTTTTGCAGGTATTGATAACGTTCCGGATGGGCCAAAACGGGCTGATACCCCACAGCCTGTAACTGAAAAGCCAGGGCCTCCAGCAGGATCGGGGCATTGAGGAAAGACGTTTCGACCAGCACGTAGTTTCCGCCAAATGTCAGCAAAGGTTGCCGCTCTTTCAGGCACTCAGCAAAGTATTCGTCCAGATAGTACTCTGCAGCCGCCTCGATCGTCAGGTCGATCCCTGCCTGCGCGACGGCGTCACGCACCTGTTGCAATCCCTGCTCGATGATCTCGGGCGTATTTTCGTAATAATCGTGAATGATGTGCGGCGTGGTGATGAGCTTGCGGTAGCCTAATGAGGCAAAATACCGAATCATTTCGATCGATTCTTCCAGCGTCTGCGCACCATCGTCGATGCCCGGAATCAAATGCGAATGCATATCCGTGAGCAAAGGGGGCGGGGGTGGCAGTTTCCTGCCGAACAATCGCGCTAGCATGGAGTAACGGGTTTACTTACTGCGGAACAGGTTCTTCAGCCAGGAACCTTCCTGATTCTCATTCCCATGATCGCTGGTATAATACTCGTGTCCGTAGCCGTAGCCGTAACCGTACCCATAGCCGTAGCCATACGCACGCGAACTGTCTACGCCATTGAGCACGACCGACAGTTTCCTGATTCCATTTTCGTTGATCAGTCGGTTGATGGTCTTGGCAAACTCTTTCCGTGAATACTCGGAGCGTACCACATAAATGGGCACATCGACCCTGCGCATGATCAGCAGCCCGTCAGTAACTAGCCCTACGGGCGGCGAGTCGATTACGATCACATCGTACCGCTGTCGTAATGCTTCAATGGCCTCCTGGAAGCTAGGGCGTAGCAGCAACTCGGAAGGGTTGGGCGGCAACGGCCCCGAGGTGATGATGTGCAACCCCTCTACGGAAGTTTGTTGAATTACCTCATCGAGTTTGTTGCGTTGAATCAGTAGCGTGCTCATGCCAACGTCGTTGGAGGCATCAAACGCCAAGTGCACCTTCGGCTTACGCATGTCGAGGTCCAACACCACGACACGCTTGCGCGTCATTGCGATAATGCCCGCTAAGTTCACCGCAATAAAGGTTTTGCCTTCACCACTAATGGTAGAAGTCACCGAAATGAGGCGACTGCCCTGACTTGAGTTGATAAACTCCAGGTTGGTGCGAATGGAGCGTAGCGATTCGCTAATAGCCGATTTAGGATTTTTATCCACCACCATGCGAGCCACGTCCAGAGGACTGCGTTTGTAGGCGGGTACCAATCCCAACAAAGGAGCATTGATTGCTCTCTCTATATCGCGTTGGTTGGTGAAGCGGTTGTGCAACAGATAGCGTACCGCGATTAACCCTATGCCCAATCCCAGCCCAATGACAACGGCGGTAATGTAGTAGCTGCTTTTGATGGGACTGATGGGAACGCCTGGCAGGCTGGCTGGGGCCAGGATCTGAAACTCGGGAACCGTACCGGCTTTGGCAATGCCGAACTCCGCCACACGGTCCATCAACATCAGGTAGAACTTTTCGTACAGACCGTAGTAGCGTTGTGTACGGTTAAATTCCGTGTCTTTAGTAGGTAAGTTGGTAAAGGTAGATTCCAGTTCTTCGGTCAGCCGATCAATTTCCTTGATGCGCTCTTGGGTCTGTGTCCGATTGAAATCAATTAGTTCTTTAACCGACTTCTCAAGCTTGTTGATTTCGGTCACGCCAAACTGATACGCCTGGGTAGTCGGCTTGGTAGAAACCAAGAGTGTACTCTGCTCGATACGCTTGGTATTCAGTTGATTTACCAAGCTAAGCAACTGTTCGTCTCTGATCGCCCGTGTAGAAGGGATGAACTCCACTTCGAGGGTTGAATCGACGCGATTTACATACGCTTCCAGTTCATCGAGTGCCGGCAACTGCTGCTCGTACGTAATGCGCTCAAACCTCAGGTTTTTGATTTGTTCCAGCGTCTGCCCAATGGTAGAACTAATGCTAAGGGTGCGGTTTTCGCGTACAAAGTCTTCGATACTCTCTTCCTGCTGGGCCAACTTTTGCGCAGTTGAATCCAGCTGGTCATCCAGAAATTTTAAGGTTTGCTCTGTAGCCAGGTTCTTATTTTCAATCGTCTGCACCAAATAGATGGAGTCGATTTTATTGACAATATCGCGCGCTTTTTCAGGCGTATAGTCTTTAAAGGCGATCCGAATGGTACTGGCATTCGCATTTACCACGTTCACGGTCAGGTTTTCGGCTAAATACGAAATCAGCGCCCCACGACTGTTAATAACGAAGTAATAGCGCCGAATAGAACCGGGCACGGTAAAGAAACGCGTTTTATGAATCTCAAAGCGGAAATGCTGATTCTCATAGCTTTTGTCGAACAGGAAATTCCCCTGAATCTCTTCCCCATTCAATTCATACTTCAAGCGATACTCGCGCTCGTTTAGCACTTCTAACTCTATGGATCGATCCTGGATCGCGCCACTTTTTAGCTTATACTCTACACGAAATGGAGAGTCATGATACGCTTCAGAATTGACAACATCGCCGACTACGTAGTAGCTAACTGCCAAATCCATCGAATCAATAACCCGGTTATACACCAGTCGTGATTTGATGAATTCAATCTCACCGGTAATGTTCTCCACCTGCGACCCTAAGTCTGAGTTCCGCCCAAACAACACATTGGCATTGCGCTTTACCTCCAGCTTCAGCAGCGAGGCCGACTCGTAAACGGGTTTAATGTAACGCAACGAGATCCAGGCGGCCAGTACTCCCAGCGCTACAAATAGCAATACCCACACGATGCTACGATTGACGATCGAGAGCAGCTTGGGCCAATCAATCACACTCAGGAAGCTTTCTTCCTCTTCATTGTCGATGGGACGTCCTAAGTGCTGTATTTCCGTGGGCTCTACCATCAAAATAGCCTGTCGATCAGGAAGTAAAGTGTAATGAGTGAGGACGTAAGGCCAATAAACGGAGAAACATCGCGGAGGCCTTCAAAAACATTTCTACGACCGGGCTCGATGTAAATAATATCGTTGGGCAGTACCTGAAGTTCCGCCTGGCGCAGCCCTTCGATTGTTTGCAAATTGATGATTTGCACCGTTGGGTTCTTCAGATCACCCCGAATCAACCGGATATTGCCTGCGTTGGCAAAACTACCTACCCCGCCAGAACGTGCCAGAATTTCGATGAGGTTTGTGTTTTCGTTCTCCAGATCCACAACCTGTCCTCCACCCCGGCCCGAGCTGCCGCCCAAAATGAATACGCGTCGGTTGTTGACCCGACAAATCACGAAGGGATCTTCGTAAAACTCACTAAACCGCTCCGCCAGTACGCTATCTGCTTGGTAATGAGTTAGACCGGCCAGCTTCACATCGCCTACTAAGGGTAACTTCGTAGTGCCATCGTACCGAACCAGATACTGCCGGAGTAGCATATTACTTCGGTTGTTCTGTCCCTGATTTCCGCCGCCCCCACCAACCACGTTGTTTTGACGCAAGCCCATCTCCCGGGTTAATTCCCCAGTTGGATCGAGAATCACTTCGCCGTCGTTCGTATACAGTGCGAGGATCAGGAAGTCGTTCACACGGATCTTGTAATTACGCTCAGCATCGGCCAAGCTCATTTGCAAGGAGGCAGCATTCGCTGTGCCATCTGTACGGAACAAGATATCCTGCTTATAATAGCTGCACGAAGTGCACACCAGCAGCAATAGCCCCCAGCATACCAACGCGCGACTTAGGTTACCTTTCGCCACCCAAGCGTAGTTCATGATAAAGTTTTGAATGGATACAAGATACCCTTGCGAAGTAACTAACTCAGAAATAATACGCATCAGGATCAAATAAGGGAAGGGCGGCATCTTTTTCTGAAAGATGAGGCTGCTGCACATGCCACGGAAGGTCCAGCTTCGGGTCGTTCCATACAACCCCGCCCTCCGAATCTTTGTGATAGAAGTCTGTACACTTATACATCAGCACGCAATCTTCCAGCGCCTCAAACCCATGTGCAAACCCCACTGGCACCCAGACCATGTTGTTTTGCGTGGCATCGAGCACGAAGCTATCGGCTTTGCCAAAGGTGGGTGACCCAGCCCTTAAATCCACCACCACATCCAAGGCTTTGCCGTGCGCGACCCGCACTAATTTGCCTTGCGCATGCGGATAACGCTGGAAATGCATGCCTCGTATGACTCCCTTGCGCGAAAAGGATTGGTTATCTTGCACGAAATTTAGAAACAAGCCCTGCGCAGCAAACGCTTTGTCGTTGTAGGATTCAAAAAAAAATCCGCGATCATCTTGTAAAATGCGCGGTTTTATGTGATATACTCCCTCTAGATACGATTCTTCAAATACCATTAGTGTCCGGATTTCGGGCAGAACTTGCGAAATTCTTTGCACTAAATTAGGCACTTGCCCGCGGGTTGAGAAACAATCGCCCGAAATTTTATCGTTCCTGGGCCCAGTGAAACCATTTATGCCACGGCCTATGTTACAGTAGGCTATCTCGGCAAGCTTGTAATTGTTATTAATTCATGATCGAAAAAAAATTCATTTCTTCCACTGACGAACCCGAAACGGCCGTTTTAGTAGCCATCGTCAGGCAAGGCCAATCAGACGAGCAGGCCCAGGAATACCTGGACGAATTGGCTTTTCTGGCGAGTACATCCGGGGTCATTACTAAGGAGAGTTTCACGCAACGCTTGCAGAAGCCCGACCATCGCACTTTCGTAGGTAAAGGAAAGTTGGAAGAGATCGTGGCGTATGTCAAGGCGTACGAAATTGATATGGTCATCTTCGACGACGACCTAACGCCTGCGCAGGTGCGCAACGTAGAGGCGGCCTTGCAGTGTAAAGTGTTGGATCGCAGCCTTTTGATCCTCAACATTTTCGCCCAGCGTGCGCAAACGGCGCAATCCAAACTTCAGGTAGAACTGGCACAGTACCAGTACATGTATCCGCGCCTGACGCGCATGTGGACACACTTGAGCAAACAGCGCGGGGGCGTCGGGATGCGGGGACCGGGGGAAAAAGAACTGGAAACGGACCGGCGGATTGTACAGGACCGTATCGCGTGGCTAAAAGAGAAGCTGGACAAAATTGACCGGCAACGTACTACGCAGCGCAAACACCGTGACCTAACCGTCAGGGTAGCACTTGTTGGCTACACCAACGTTGGTAAATCTACCTTGATGAACCTCCTTTCGAAATCGGATGTGTTTGCCGAAAACAAATTATTTGCAACCGTCGATTCAACCGTACGGAAAATTGTGCTCAATCAGGTTCCGTTTCTTCTGACCGATACGGTGGGGTTCATCCGCAAGCTGCCCACCCACCTGATCGAGAGCTTTAAATCAACACTAGACGAAGTGCGCGAAGCCGACATCTTGGTGCATGTCGTGGATGTGTCGCACTCTGCTTACGAAGAACATATGGAGGTGGTACAAAGCATTTTGGCAGACCTGGGCGCGGCCGACAAACCCACCCTGTTGGTCTTTAACAAGGTGGACCAACTGCCCGGCTTCGCTCAGGAAGAGACGCGGACCCTTCTGTTGGAGCAGTTGAATAATTCGTACGCCACCAAAACCGAGCACCCGGCGGTGTTCATTTCGGCGGCTCACAACCTGTATGCAGATGAATTGCGCGAAAAATTATTTGCGTTGGTAGCGGAAAAGTTCCGTACGATATTTCCCAACTATGTGCCCGCCACGCATTTGTATCCAGAACAGTAACCAGTAGTTTTGGGCAAGTCCCCAGCCCCGCCTAGCGGGGCCCCGTAGTTCAACGGATAGAATAGAAGTTTCCTAAACTTTTGATCCAGGTTCGATTCCTGGCGGGGCCACTCTTGGCGGGGCTATCTACCAAGCGTCTAGCGCGACTTCTTGGTTTTGTATTCTTCTAATACTTCTTCGTATTCTTTGCGCTCTACTTCGTGGAAGCCATCGTCGTACATCTCGTCTAACTCGTCTTCAGTTAGCTCGAACGTATCTTTTTCCCACGTTCCATTTTCAAGCGCTAGCTCAATGCCGCGAAATACGTAATCATCTTCCGCATCGTCAATAGGATCGATTTTGCAATACACGAGCCCATCTTCATAAATGCATTTCAGATATAAACTTTGCATGAGTGTGACTAAACTCCTGACGAAATCCACCAGGGGCTAATTTTACAGAATCTGCGTGTGTAAATTAAATTTATATTTGGTACGAACACCGTGGCGTAAACCGCTGGCTTCCACAGAGTACGGCAAATCAAATCTAATTTTACAAACAAAACAAGCAACGGTCAGGCAATTGCACGTTGAAATTGGCCGGTCGCACGTTGGAATTCCGTCTCACTCACCTCAAAATAGCCTTCTCCGAACAAGTCTTCCAGGTCTCTACTCGTCATCAGACGCGTCCCTTGTGCGGCCTGTCCCCGCCAGGACTGCATGCCGACATTTACTTCGGTAGCTTCGAACAGATCGCCTAACAATTTTGGCTCGACGTAGAAATAGACGGAGCTGGAACCAAAGTTACGTTTCAGATAAAGACAATTTTCCATGATTAAAGGGCTACATTATGGTGAGTGACAATATTTTATTCTGAATTTTTACTAACTCGCACGAATAGTAACGGTAAAAGTGCGCTAGGGTTCAGCGAAGTTGCGCCTCCCTTTAAAAAGTGTAAAAAAATTTAACAAGAAAGGGGTAAGGTGCTATTAACGAGGCAGTTGCGGCAAATAAATACCCAACGATAGCTGCGCGTTCAGATGCTGGGCATTCCACCCGTTAGCGACCGGAAACAGACCCGAATTAACCCGCACTCCCAGATGGTAACGGTCGTTCGGCCGGAAGAGCATACCTAACGCCAGACTCAAGTCAGCACGACGCAAGGCGGGCATCAGTTCGGCCGCTTCTTTGCCTTTTTCCGTCTGCATGCCGCCAATGAACAGACCCGGCGCCGGACCGAATAGCAAGTCAGTCCGGCGGTTTAGTTTCAGTGAGGCCAGCACAGGCAACGAAGCGTAGATGAATTGAAAGCGTGTACCATTTAGGTCAATAAAGCCTCGGGTAGAAGCCAACAGCTCCGTATGCAGCCCCGCCACGTAATTGAACTGATGCCGCACAAAAAACCCCGCATGAAACCCCTTCTTCCACTGGGCGCTCACCATGTCTGGCCCATACAGGGTAGACAAGTTAAGACCGCCTGTCAGGCCCGAGGAGGTCTGCCCGCACGTGCAAAAGCTAAGGCTTAAGCATAAAAGGAAGAGAATGGTCCGAAAGTGCAGCATGCCTCGTCTGGTTCAAGACTTGAAAATACAGCTTTTCTAGTCTAATTCAACGAGTCGGTAGTAATCAATCATCGTTTTCCTAAATATTTCTCGCTCAGCCTTTTGTGCCAGCAGCGGCGTGCGCGTTCCGTCGGTAGCCTGATGATAAAGGGCATCGCCGCGCAAGAGGCTTCGCTGGAGTTGGCTGGCAAAGCGGAAGTGATTTTCCTTACTCCCGAAAGCGAAGGTGTAAAGGCCGGAGTGAAGGCTGTCGGGCTGCTCCCACGCGACCTGCAACGTATCGCTCTCCGGAAACCACCCGTTGGGCTCCACAAGTACGTACGCCTCGTCGTATTGCCAATTCAGGGCGATGGCCAGGTTCAGCACGGGGCGATCGGTAGCGCGCGAGCGATCGTCCATCCGATACACACGCATCTGGTTACCCGGAAGTTCCTGTGCTTCGTAGGCCGTGCTGCGTACGTTCCGGAAGTAAAGTTCCGAGGCATCGGTGGTGCGAAACCGAGCCTGATGTTCGTTGACGTCCCGGTCCAGTTTCAGGCCGCAGCCCGCCATGAGCCCGAACAACCCAAGCATCAGCCAGTATTTACGCTTCAAGAGGTTTTTCGCGAGGTTGGAATGAAATGTTCTTCACGCAGGCCGAGCCATTCCAGCGCCGTTCCGTGCAACAAGCGTCGCTTGGTAGCCGCGTCGTACGGCATCGATTCAATCAGCTTTCCCGGCTCCAGTTCGCCCAGCGGAAACGGATAGTCGGTGCCCAACGCAATGCGCTCTGCGCCCATCAGCTTGACGATGTAGTCCAGCGCCTGCGGATCGTGCACCAGCGAATCGAGGTAAAACTTGCCGACATACGCCCGCGGATTTACCGGATTGTCGACCGCACAAAGATCGGGTCGTACATGGAACCCGTGCTCCAGGCGTCCGATGGTCGCCGGAAACGAGCCGCCTCCGTGTGCAAAGGCAACACGCAACTGCGGAAACTGTTCGAAAATTCCGCCGAAAATCATGGACGCAATGGCGCGTGCGGTTTCGGCGGGCATCCCCACTAGCCACGGCAGCCAGTACTTCGGCATTTGTTCCTGCCCCATCATGTCCCACGGATGCACAAAAATGGCGGCATTGAGTTCGGCGGCGGCTTCGAACACCGCAAAAAGGCCGGGATGATCCAGGTTCCAGTCGTTGACATGGGTACCGATTTGCACGCCCGCCAGGCCCAACTCTTTTACGCAGCGCTCTAGCTCACCGATGGCCAGGTCGGGCGCCTGTAGGGGCAGCGTGCCCAACCCCACAAAGCGGTCGGGATAGTCGGCCACTACGCCGGCAATGTGGTCGTTGAGAAGGCGCGAAAGATCGAGCGTATGTTCCGGATGGGCCCAGTAGCTGAACATCACCGGCACGGTCGAAAGCACCTGCACCCCAACGCCGAACTGATCGCATTCGTAGAGGCGCCGCTGGGGGTCCCAGCAATTGTCCTGCACTTCCCGAAAAAAGCGGTCGTCCATCATCATCCGGGCGCAACAGGGCTTGTAATGCTCCAAGCGGATGAAGCCCCCGTAGCCGTAGCGTTCACGCAGATCGGGCCAGGACTCAGGCAGAATATGGGTATGGATGTCGACCTTCAGGCAGGAAGAGGTTGAGTCTCCCGCCACATCGGTCATCGATTCCTGACGCTGTGCCACCGCATTCCCGAATTTTCAGTTAACAATGCTACGCCGTGCCGCCTCTTCCCGCAGGTTACTTGGGCTGCACGGGCGCTTCCATCACCGTCCCGCAGGTATCGCAGGTACGCAGCGTTTCCGACGAAAAAAACGCGTTCATCACCTTGGGCAGTTGCCCCACAATGTCCGACACGGGAATAAACTCCTCGTACAGTTTATTGCCGCAGTGCTCGCAAAACCACATAAAACCGTCCATCTCGTCGGGTTTCCGGTACCGCTCAATCACCAGCCCGATGGTATTTGCCGGACGGCGCGGCGAGTGAGGCACTTCGGGGGGCAACAGAAACATGTCGCCCTGCCGAATGGTAATGTCCACCGGCTTGCCATCTTCGATGATCTTCAGGGTGATGTCGCCTTCCAGTTGATAAAAAAGCTCCTCTCCTTTATCGTAGTGGTAATCCTTCCGGGCGTTCGGCCCTCCGACCACCATCACGATGAAGTCGTCGTTGGCTTTGAAGACTTGTTGATTGCCCACCGGCGGTTTCAGCAGGTGGCGGTGTTCTTCAATCCAGGCTTGGATGTTAAATGGGCGTTGTATCGGCATGAGAGGCAAGTACTTGCGTTGCAGATGAATAAGACCAAAGCTACTGTTTTTTCGGATTTTCGGTCGGTTGAGTTCTCTCTCCGCCATAAAATGCCTAAACTAGCCTCACAGATTATAGTGTATGGAACTTAAACTTAACGATAAGCGGGCCGTCGTCTGTGGCAGCACGCAAGGCATCGGACGGGCCGTCGCGCAGGAGCTGGCCGCCCTGGGCTGCAGTGTAACGTTGGTGGCCCGCGACGAAGAAAAGCTGCAGGCCGTGCGCCGTGAGTTGCCCGCCCGCGACACGCAGCGACACGATTACGTCGTAGCCGACTTTTCGCACCCGGACGAGCTCCGCGAAAAAATGGATGTGTACCTGGAGCGACTGCGCCACGTCCACATTTTGGTCAACAACACCGGCGGCCCTCCCGGCGGCCCTCTGACCGAAGCCGATGCCTCGACCTTCCGCAAGGCATTCAACCAACACCTGATTTGCAACCAGACGTTGGTGCAGTGCCTTCTGCCCCTCATGAAAGAGTCGGGCTACGGCCGCATCATCAACATCATTTCGACGTCGGTCAAACAGCCCATTCCGGGCCTGGGGGTGTCGAACACCATCCGGGCAGCGGTGGCCAACTGGGCCAAAACCCTGTCGCAGGAGCTAGGCCCCTTCGGCATCACGGTCAACAACGTCTTGCCTGGCTCGACCGACACGGAACGCCTGCGGAGCCTCATTGAGCAATGGGCCGAACGCGACGGCCTCACACCCGACGAGATGGCGGAGAAGATGCAACGCGAAATTCCGGTCCGACGCTTTGCCACACCGGCCGAAGTCGCCGCCGCCGTAACGTTTCTGGCGACCCCGGCGGCGGCGTTCATCAACGGCATCAACCTGCCCGTTGACGGTGGCCGCACCAGTTCGCTGTAATGGCAACCAACGACTAGAGGAGAAAAACAGCTCACAAAAGCGAGCTTATTGGTGTGCTTCTTTCGGCCCAGCACTTGCCTGCCCGCGTGTCAGGCGAGTGCTGGGCTGGTGAAGGCCATGGTTTGCGCAACGGACGCCAGCATAGGCGACTTTTTCGGCACAACATTTTTAGCTGGCGCCACCAGTCCTAGTCAGCATTGGCTCAGGAAGTTAGGTCCAGAATTCGTCGAACACGCTGATCTTTTCTCTGTGTCGGCAGCCTGAAATAGTCGGCCAGAAAGTACAGCCCGGTTCTGTTCATCATTACGACAGGCTGAAGTTTGCCTCGTGCTACGTTCATCGTCGCGTAGCCGTGCATGCAACGCTATTTTTCCCAACATCAGATTTTGCGTCTCCAGAAGAAGGAATGGGGCTCAAGGCGCTGAAAAAGGCAATAAGCTCAAAAAATATTACACCCGCCTGCCCCCGTAAAATCCTGCCCCTCAATAACCTTCTGAATTTCTTCTCGTAACGTCGCTATGAAACGGCATTATTTCTGTGTCGTATAAAGCAGTATGAGTAACAAGCCAAAGTTCGCAGCGCTAATCAAAGGAGAGACGCCAGTCCTGGTCGACTTTTATGCTGATTGGTGCGGGCCTTGTAAAACGATGAGCCCCATTCTGTCCCAGCTTTCCAGTCAACTGCATGGTCGGCTGAAAGTGATCAAAATCAACGTGGATAAGAATCAGGCCGTGGCTGGTCAATATCAGGTCCGCAGCATTCCGACGTTTATCCTGTTCCGGCAGGGAAAGGCCATCTGGCGCCAGACCGGAGCTTCTTCTCTAAACGAATTGCAACGCCAACTAGAACCTCATTTGGTTTAATCTCTATTCAACCTTTTCTCTTAATTATTTTACTTATGAACATGCAAAAAAAGCTTTCAGCTTACCTTATGTCATTGTTGGCCGTAGGCTCAATGATTTTCTTAAATTCTTGCGGCGATACCACAGAAGATCCAACACCCGGAGGAGGCGCCGCGCCTGAGATTACAGTAACTGTAGACGGAGAAGAAGATCCCGATTCTGTAGCCGCTTTTGTAGGCGATTCCATCGAAGTCGAAGTTAACATTACTTCTGCCGTAGGCTTCAATTACCTGAGTGTCAAAAAAGGCTCTACCGAGCTGTTCAGAAAGAATAAAGTGTCAGGGACAACGGTTACCAGCTACGACACTACGTTCTACTACGTTCCGACCGAAGCCGATACCAACGGCATCGTGATGAACTTCGAAGTAGCAGACGACAATACGCCTACCGCTCAGACGGTAACCAGCAGTTTTGTCGTAACGGTTACGGGCATGCGTACCCAGACAGCCGTTCTGTTGGGCGGTAACCAGAACACAACCTACGGTAGCTTCTACGACGTAGACGGCGGCGGTAAAGTGTACAAAATTGCCGATGCCAAAGCCAATTCGGCCATGATCGATATTGTCTACTTCTACGGTCCGACCAACCTGGCCACGCTCGCCGCTCCCGATGACGAATCTGTGGATGTGGTCTACGTCAACTCTCCGTCGCGCCCCAGCACCTGGGATACGCAGAACTCTACCAAGTTTGTGAAGACGGATTTGGCCATGGCTGATTTCGACGCCGCAACGGCCGGAACCATCAACGCGACCATTACGGAATCGGGCGACTCGAAAGCGAACGAACTGGCCGAAGGCGATGTAGTAGCCTTTGAGACTGCCGATGGACAGAAAGGCTGGATCTATGTCAACAGCATCGATACTGAGCGCGACCCTACGACAGGTCAGCAGGAATACGATAACGGTTCCATCACCATTACGCTGAAGATCGTTAATTAATTAGTTTTAGTGTAATAAGCCCTTTTCTGTACCCTACAGAGAAGGGCTTATTTTTTTACCATTTTTATCATTATGAAAAAGTCATCTCTCTACCTACTTGCGCTATGGGCGGTGGGGTTTGTGTTTTTTTTGAGTGCGTGCGGGGATACGACAGAAGACCCGGTTCCGCTGGGTGGCGATTTGTCGATTACCCTGACGGGCGATAGCATTACCGACGAAGACTCGTACGACGGATACGTAGGCGATACGCTGTTGTTTAACGTAGCCGTTGAAGCCGAAGACGGATTCAGTGTGCTGACCATTTCGAGAAACAACACCGCAGACACCTCGTTTTCCAGCCCGGCGGGGCAATCTCCGACCACGTTTAACACCACGTATCGTTACGTGCTGATGCCCGAAGACACGGCCGGCACCGTCACGCTGCGGTTCCAAGCCGAAGACAGCAACGGCAAGACGACGTCGCAATCGTTCGAAATCACGGCCATGAATACGCCTACCAAGGTCTTCAGGGCGGTTTTGTTGTATGCACCGCTAGGGCAACGGAATTCAGAAACTTTCTTCGATGCCCAAACCGGAACTACTTATACCGTGAACGAGGTCAATACCGGGGCCGCTAACACATCGGCCATGATCGACTTCGGGTATTATTATGGAGATGACGACGATGCCTCCATTGCTTCGCCAGCCGCCTACCCCGATTCTATTTACAACCTGGGAACGTCGGGCAACCAGTGGAACACGCTTAACAACACGTTGCTCCGCCCGGCCAACATCAGCGCCGGTCAATACGCCGAAGCCCGTACCAACCCACAGGGGATCACTCAAATCTGGAACGCCTCCACAGCCGACCCGAACTCGCCGAGCGGCGAAGCGGTAACGCGTATCGAAACGGGCGATTACCTGGTGTTTGAATTAGACGAGGAACGTGGCCGTAAGCGAGGGTTGATTCACGTAGAAGAAGTAAAAGGCACCTATAACCAAGGGGATTACATCAGAATCGAAGTCATTGTAGAAGACTAATCCCGTTCCACGCTCAACTAAAAAGCCCTTCCGCCGTCATGGCAGAAGGGCTTTTTTACGAAAGGCCGGTAAGGTTATTTTTTCTCGTCGGCTTTGGCCGTGTTTTTAGCGGCGTATGCCTGGTTTAGTCCCTCCAGCACCTGGGCGGTGATGTCCAGACTGTCGGCAGCGAACAGCACGTTGCTGTTTCCCAGATTGTAGCCCAACACGTACGTATAGTTCTGTTTCTGGCCGTAATCTTTCAGGTAGTCGACAATGTTTTCGTTCAGTTCGCGCACAAGGCGTTGCTCGTCGGCGGCCAGTTCCTGCGTCAATTTGTCGCGGTAGGCCATCAGGTCCTGCTGTTTCTTCATGATCTGCTGCTCCAGTTCGACAGCTTCCTGTTGAGTCAAACTCCCGCTCTGTGCCCGCTGCTGCGCGGAGCGCACTTCGTTCTCCAACGTACGCGAACGCGACTGCAAATCATTTTCGGCCCGACGACCACGCGCTTCGAGCGACGCCTGGTTGCTTTTGAAAAAATCGTACTTCGTCAGTAAACTGTCGGTGTTCACAAAAGCAATGACAGGGACCGATGCGCCCCCCTCATTTGTGGCCGCTACGCCAGTCGTATCGCCTTTCGCGGAAGCCGTAACAGGCTGACGATCACTAAAATGCAAGACATAAAGTACGATGACCGCAATGAGTAAGACAATGTTGAGCGCGAGGGATAAGTTTTTCACGTTTTTTTGTTTTCAGTGCAAAGTTTCTTGTTAAATTGGGCAAAGATAGAGAACAATTTCCGGTTCCGGGGTCGGAACGACATGTGGCCGGAAACGTAAAGAGCATCCCTCCGGGGCGTGCAACTTTTCCGAACCATACTTCGTCCGTAACAGAAACGGAAGGCAACTGCAACGGTATGGAATTGCTGCTAAAGCAACTGATCAGGCAAGGCGAGAACAGCCAGCTTGATTTTAAAAAAACCATTACCCATCGCGAGAAGATCGCCAAAACCATCGTCTCCTTCGCTAACAACCGCGGCGGCACCATCCTTGTCGGTGTACGAGACGATCGCCAGATCACCGGCATTAATCCCGACGAAGAATCGTACATGCTTCAGGATGCAGCGGCGCATTACTGCGACCCCGCCGTGCCTTTGCGTCTGGAAGAAATTCACACGAACGAAGGGACCGTGCTGCTGGCGCATGTGGCCGAAAGCCAGCACAAGCCGCATCGCTGTGTCAACAAGCACGGCGAGTGGCACGTCTACGTACGAAGCCAGGACCAGAGTGTGCGGGCCAGCAAGCAAACCGTTGATGTACTGCGCAAAGAGACGCTACAGCGGTTGGCCGATAACCGCACGTACACGCGCAACGAGCAAGCGGTGTTCAGCTACCTGCGGCGGAAAAACAAAATTTCGCTGAAGGATTATGCGCGCCTGATCAACGTCTCGAAACGCCGGGCGGCCCGTATTCTGACAGGGTTGGTGCTGGAAGGCGATCTGTTACGCCACGATTACGAAAAAGCGGAGTTCTACACCCTCCGCGCGTAGTGGGGTAAGGTTAATTCGTGGTGTTGACCAAACGGCCGGTCAGGCGGAGCAATTCCGTTTCGGCTTGTTTGGCGGTATACTGCGCTTCGATCAAACGGCGGTTGGTTTCAACGGTCGTGGTTTGCGCCTCACGCAGTTGCAAAGGCGTCGATACACCAATCCGGTAACGGTCCAGTTCGATGGATACCCGTTCCTGCGAAATAGCATAGTTTTCCTGTTCCAGTTGAATCAGCCGCAGGCTGTTCACGTAGTCGTTGTAGACCTGCGCCAGCACCGACTCCAGTCCTATCTGCGTATTTTCGACCTGCGCTTCCCGTATACGCTCCGTTACGCGGGCGTTCTGTTCCCGGCGGTTTTGGTTAAAGCCATCGAAAATGTTGATGCGGGCCGTAACACCATACGTATACCCGACCTGCCGGTTCTGGAGCAGAAAGCCGGCCTGCGAATTAGAGCGGTTGTACGAATAACTCCCGTATACATCAACCTGTGGATAGCGCTGTGACTTGACGGCACGCGTGCGCAACAGCGCAATGTCGCGCCGCAAACGTGCCTGCCGCAGCTCCGTATTGGCCGAGCCCAATTCATCCGTCAGTTCCTGAAATTGTAGCGAATCGCCGAGGGGAATGAGCGTATCGGCCACGGCAAACTCCACGATCGGCGAGCGGACCAACAGAGCATTCACCTGAATGATCGCTTGCTTGAGCAACTGCTGTTCCTGCATCAGCGCCGAGCGGTCGGTGTTTAAATCGGCTTGCGCCGCTAAGTACTCGGCGCGGGTACCGGTCCCCACCTCGTAGTTATCCTGTGCCAGTTGCAGACGCTGTTCCGAAATGGTGAGCGTATTTTCGAACGCGCGCACACGTGCCGTTTGCTGGACGACGTTGTAATAGGCGTCTGTAATGTCGGCCACCAGATTTTCGATGGCAGCCCGTTGGGTAAATTCGCCGACCTTGCGCAATTGCGTCAGGCTTTCGTAGGCCACAAACATGTTGAACCCGTCGAAAATGCGCCACGTGGCATCAATCGAGCCGTTCAGAACGTCCGTACGTGCATTGTCGAGCGCGTTGTTGCGCCCGTCCAGAAACACCTGCCGCGTATCGTTCACGCTGAACTGACGGGTTCCGTCGGCGGTAATCACCGGCAGGAAACCCGCATTTCCCAACGTCAGTTGGTTGTCGAGACTATCGCGCTGCAGTTGGGCGATGCGGATGGCGTAATTTTTCTCAAGCCCCAGCGAAAGCGCTTCGGTTAATGTAAGAACGTCCTGTGCGTGGAGGGGGAGCACCAGACACAGTCTTAGAACAAACCACAATTTTTTCATACACAACATCACACCGCTTGGGCAGCGCGTACGGAACGAGAAGTTAGATAGGTATAAATGGCAGGAATGACGTAAAGCGACAACCCCGTGGCAAAAATCATCCCTCCTACGACCGCAATGCCCATCGACACGCGGCTTTCTGAGCCGGCGCCCAGCGCCAGGGCAATGGGCAAAATGCCCAGGATGGTCGAAAGGCTCGTCATCAGAATCGGGCGGAAACGCGCGGTGGCGGCGTCTTGAATGGCCTCGGTGATGCTTCGTCCGGCTTCGCGGCGCTGTTGGGCAAATTCCACGATCAGGATGCCGTTTTTAGTAACCAGCCCAATCAGCATGATGATGCCGATCTGGCTGAAGATATTCAGCGTCTGGTCGAAATACCAGAGCGACAGCAACGCGCCGACCAGTGCCAGCGGCACGGTAAACATGATGACGAACGGATCGCGGAAGCTTTCGAACTGTGCCGACAACACCAGGTAGATCAGCACGAGCGCTAGCACAAAGGCAAACGCCAGACTCGACGAGCTTTCCATAAACTCGCGCGAGTCGCCGTCGAGCGCCGTTGAGAACGATTCCGGCAATACCTCGTCGGCAATTTTATCCATCGCTTCCAACCCGGCCCCCAGGGTTACCCCTTTGGCCAGTTGCGCCTGTACCGTAGCCGCGGCGTAGCGGTTGAAGCGGTACAACTGCGGTGGGGTACTTTGTTCGGTCAGAGTGACCAAATTGTCCATCTGGACCAGGTTATCGTTGTTGCTTCGTACGTAGAGCGAACGCAGATCGAGCGGCTCGTTGCGATTTTCGCGTCCCACCTGCCCGATGATCTGGTACTGCTTCCCGTTCATCACGTAGTACCCAAAGCGCTGGCCGCTGAGGCCCAGTTGCAAGGTCTGCGCGATGTCGTTCACGTTGACGCCCATCGTACGGGCTTTGTTGCGATCAATGTCGATCTGAATTTCCGGCTTGGTAAATTTCAGGTTGATGTCCACGAACGAGAAGTGCGGATCCTGCCGCGCGCGTTCTTCAAACGCAGGCAGAATCTCTTTCAGATCGTCGATGGTGGGCGCCTGCAACACGAACTGCACCGGGAACGAGTTGCGGCGGTTGCTGCTGATGGTTGGATCTTGCGAGACGTAGGCCCGCGCGCGGGGCAACTGCGTCAGCTTGGGCGTCAGGTTGTCGACGATCTCCTGCTGCGAAATCTCCCGATCTTCTGCATCTTTCAGGCGTACCCGCAAAAAGCCGGTATTGGTCGAACTGGACCCACCGAAGCCGGGTGAGGTAATGGAAATGATGGCGTTCAGGCCGTCGCCGACTTCTGTCTCCACCAGGTCGATCAAGGAATTGATGTACTGGTCCATGAACTCGAACGTGGCGCCTTCGGGGCCGGTCGCACGGACTGTGAAGCCGTTGCGGTCTTCGAGAGGCGAAAGCTCACGGGGCAGAATTTTAAAGAACAGGTAAATAAACCCGATCGAAATGCCCATGATAACAAAAGCCATCCAGCGCATCTGCATAAAGCTTTCGAGCGATGCGCGGTAGGCGTCGGTCAGGCGTTGGAAGAAAGGCTCCGTTTTGCGGTAGAACCACGGCTGTTGCACCCGTTTCTTGAGTAAACGGACGCTCGCCATCGGCGTCAGCGTCAGGGCAACGAAAGAAGAAATCACCACCGCACCGGCGATCACCAGCCCGAACTCGCGGAAGAGACGCCCCGTAATGCCCTGCAGAAACACCACGGGTAGAAATACCGCCACCAGCGCTACAGTGGTAGCAATCACCGCCAGGAAGATCTCTTTGGTCCCCTCCCGACCCGCCGTCACCGGATCGACGCCCTCTTCGATCTTCGTATAAATATTTTCCAGCACCACAATGGTATCGTCTACCACCAGCCCGATGGCCAGCACGATGCCCAGCAGCGAAAGCACGTTGATCGAAAAGCCCAGCAGCCACATCAGGAAGAACGTCCCGACGAGCGAGATGGGAATGGTCAGGACCGGAATGAGCGTACTGCGCCAGTCGCGCAAAAACAGGTAGATGATGAACACCACCAGCATAAATGCCACGAAAATGGTCTGTTCCACTTCCCGTACCGACTCGCGGATGTAGGTCGTGTTGTCGAATCCGACGCCGGTCTTGATGTCGTCCGGCAGGTCTTTTTGGATCTGCTCGACCCGCGCGTAGAAAGCATCGGCAATTTCGATCTGGTTAGAACCCGGCTGCGGTACCAGCGACACGCCCACCATCGGCACGCCGTCGCGCTTCATAATGGTCCGCTCGTTTTCCGGCCCCAGTTCGGCGGTACCAATGTCTTTGAACCGCACCACCCGGTCGCCTTCCTGGCGGATGATCAGGTTGTTGAAGGCATCCACGTCGCGCAAACGCCCCATGGTCCGCACACTGAGTTCGGTCGATTGCCCTTCTACGCGCCCCGAGGGCAACTCTACGTTTTCGCGCTGCAGGGCCGTCAGGATGTCCAGCGGCGTGAGGCGGTACGCGGCCAGCCGCAGCGGATCGATCCACAGCCGCATGGAATAACGTTTTTCGCCCCAGATCTGGATTTCACTAACGCCAGGAATGGTCTGTAGCCGTTCTTTGAAGATTTTGTCGGCAATGTCAGAAAGCTCCAGCAACGAACGTTTCGGGCTGTGCACGTTCAAAAAGATGATGGCACCGGCGTCGGCGTCGGCTTTGCTCACCGTCGGCGGGTCGGCTTCCGGGGGGAGCGAGCGCACGGCACGCGACACCCGGTCGCGCACATCGTTGGCCGCTGCTTCCAGGTCCGAATCCAGCGTAAATTCGACGGTGATGGTGCTGCGCCCGTCGCGGCTGGTAGACGTCAGGGAGCGCACCCCGGCAATCCCGTTGATTTCCTCCTCCAGGGGCTCGGTGATCTGCGTCTCGACGATATCGGCATTGGCGCCGGTGTAGCTGGTGCTGACGGTAACGATGGGCGGGTCAACACTGGGGTACTCGCGGACACCCAGGTAATAGAACCCAATGACGCCGAACAGCATGATGACCAGCGACATCACGACGGCCAGAACCGGCCGCTGGATGCTAAGGGAAGATAAATCGGCCATGGACGGAAGGTGGTTTTAAAAAATTAAAGTCAGAAAACTGGCGTATCGGTGCACTCAGGCGCCCTGCCTGATTTCCAGGCTATCCACCACGGAAGTGGGGCGCTCCTGGTCTGAAGAAGTCACGTTCATGAATTGCAACGGCGCTCCCGCGCGCACCTGCAGTACCCCCGTGACCACGATCGTATCGCCGGCCGAAATGCCCTGCGTAATCTGAATGTCGCTGGGGGTGCGCAAGCCAACTTCTACGTCCTGCGGTTGCGCTTTTCCGGCCCGACTCACGTACACGATGTGCCCACTACGGTTGGGAACCACCGCTTCGGTCGGCAGCATGATGGTTTCGCCGATCTCTTCCAGCACCAGTTCGATGGTGGCGAAAGCACCGGGCAGCAGCTCTCCTTCGGGATTCGGCGTGCGGGCCCGTACCCGCAAGGTGCGCGTCACCGGATCGATGCTCGGGTCAATGGCATAGATCACGCCCCGGAACGTGTTGGGTGAGCCTTCCACCTGATAATCGATGGCGTTGCCCACTTTTACCGACTTGCTGTAACGCGCCGGAATGGAAAACTCGACTTTGATGGGGTCGTTGTCGACCAACGTGGTGATGGGCGTGGTGGGCGCAATGTAGCTTCCCAGGCTGATCTGCCGCAGCCCGATCACCCCTTCGAAAGGCGCACGGATGATGGCCTTGCTCACTTGTGCTTTCAGGTTTTCGACTTCGGCCTGCGAGGTTTTCATTTCCGTGGCCGCAATGTCGTATTCTTCCTGGCTGATGGCCTCGCGGTCCAGCAGCTTTTTATAACGCGACTCGTTGTCTTCGGCCAGTTGCCGGAGGTAGTCCAGCCGCTGCAACTGCGCGCGCAGTTCGTCGTCGTTGATGCGGAGCAGCGTTTGTCCTTTCTGCACCCGATCGCCCTCCTGGAACAGAATCTCGGTGACCTTGCCCGAAATTTCGCTGCGGACTTCGATCTCCTCGTTCGCCAGTACCGTTCCGGTCGCTACAATGCGGTTGTTCAGGGTCGTCAGCTTCGCGACCATGCCCTCTACCGCCACGGCCCCACTGCCGGGTGCGGTGGCTGGTGTGGCAGTTTCTTCCGGATCGCTAAACAAATTCAGCTTGGGCAGCGCCAGCAAAAAAATGATCACTACAGCGATCACTCCGTAGAGGATACGCTTGCTCGTCTTATTCATGGTGTGTTGTTACATGTGGTAAGAACCATCCGGCTGTACGATTGTTTGGAAGCGCTCAGGAAGAACTCCCGCCCGCCTACGACAAAGTAACGAAAGAGTAGTGTCATCTTTACACAAAGCACCCACAAAGTTTTCGGGTTTTGCTTCGTGATACGCTCTGCTTTTGCCCAGCACACGTAGCAGCGCAGTATGGTCAGCTTAATCCATTTTAAAGGTACGCCCACATTTTGAAGGAATTCTGAAGAAATCGTGATTTTTGCAAGATGACGGAGCAAGAAAAAGCCAGGTTGTTGTCGGCAGACGTGCAGGCGTTTTTGCAGGCCCACGCCACCGACGATCCGGCCCGCCTGCTCCTCCAGGCACCGCCGCACCCGGACTGGCCCATGCGGCTGGTGGTGCAACAGTTACAAGCCCGCCAGAAGGCCCGGCACAAGCTCCCGACTTGGTACGCTACACCCGGCATCCTGTTTCCGGTGGGCCGCTCGGTCGAACAAGCTTCGTCCGAACGGACCGCGGCGTTTAAGGCCTCGCGGGTATCGGGCGATCTGCTGGTGGACCTGACCGGCGGCTTTGGTGTGGACAGCTCGTTCTTTGCCCGTTCGTTTGCGCGGGTTGTGTCGGTCGAAGCCGACGGGGAGTTAAGTGCGCTGGCCGCCCACAATGGCGCGGTGTTCGGTCAGTGCAACATCGCCTGGCATTCCGGCCCTGCCGAAACGTTTCTACCCACCCTGGACGCTGCGCCCGACTGCATTTACCTCGACCCGGACCGCCGCCCCGACCGCCTACACAGCCGTGTGGTGAGTCTGGAAGACGCCCGCCCCGACGTAGTGAGCTGGCTACCCGCTCTGCTGGAACGCGCCCCCCGCGTGCTGATCAAAGCCTCGCCGCTGCTCGACCTGCCACGCGCGCTGCTGCAACTCCGTACGGTCACCCAGGCGTGGGTCGTGGCCGTAGCGAACGAATGCAAGGAAGTGTTGCTGCTGGCCGAACGGCAGGCCACCGAACCCCGCATCCACGCCGTACACCTGACCGGAGAGGCCACCGAAGAAACGTTTACGTTCACCTTTGCCGAAGAGGCAGCCACCGAAGTGACGCTGGCCGCTCCGCAACGCTACCTCTACGAACCGCACGCGGCCTTGCTGAAAGCCGGAGCTTTTCGAACGGTAGGGCAGCGCTACGGCCTCGCCAAGCTCCATCCCAACAGCCATCTCTATACCTCGCAGACACTCGTCCCTGATTTTCCGGGACGCCGGTGGGAAGTCGGGGCCGTCACCACGCTGAACAAAAAAGCCCTGCACGCCCATTTCCCCGAGGGCCGTGCGCACGTGCTGACCCGCAACTTCCCGCTTTCGCCGGAACACATCCGGAAGAAGCTGAAGCTGGGCGAAAGCGATACGCGCTCGCTCATCGCCACGACCAATCCGGCAGGCAAGCCGATCGTCGTGGTGGGCACACCGCTGCGGTAATCGGCCTGAGGCTACCGCTCTGGGTTCATCGCCGCGAAGTGCTGGTAGAAGAGCGCAATCGTCTCGATGCCTTTCAGGTAATTGAACACGTGGAAGTTCTCGTTCGGCGAGTGGATGGCGTCTGAATCCAGTCCGAAGCCCAGCAACACACTTTTCAGGCCCAGTTCTTTTTCGAACAGCGCCACAATCGGAATGCTGCCGCCTTCGCGCAACGGAATCGGGGTTTTGCCCCAGGCCTCTTCAAACGCCTTGCTGGCCGCCTGGTAGGCCACCGAATCGGTGGGCGTCACGGCCGGTTCGCCGCCGTGGTGGGGCGTTACTTTCACCTTGACGCTTTTCGGGGCAATCGACTCGAAATGCCGGGTGAAGAGTTCGGTGATTTTTTGCGAAGACTGGTTGGGCACCAGCCGCATCGAAATTTTGGCGTGCGCTTCGGAGGGCAGCACGGTTTTGGCCCCCTCGCCGGTGTAGCCGCCCCAGATGCCATTGACGTCCAGCGTCGGACGAATCGACTTTCGCTCCAGCGTGGTGTAGCCTTTCTCGCCTTTGACGTCGGCCACGTCCAATTCTTTTTTAAACGCCTCTTCGCTGAAGGGCGCGGCATTCATGGCCTTCCGCTCTTCGTCGCTCACCTCCGCCACGTCGTCGTAGAAACCAGGAATGGTGATGCGCCCGTCGTCGTCCACAAGCGAAGCAATCATGTCGCACAGCACGTTGATGGGGTTGGCCACCGCCCCCCCGTACATGCCGGAGTGCAGATCGCGGTTGGGGCCGACCACGTCGACCAGCACGTAGCTCATGCCGCGCAATCCGGTCGTGATCGACGGGTGCTCGTTCGACAAAATGCCCGTATCCGAAATCAGAATAACGTCGGCGGCCAGCCGCTCGCGGTTGTCGCGCAAAAAGTCGCCGAGGTGCTCAGAGCCGACTTCCTCTTCCCCTTCGATCATAAACTTGACGTTACACGGCAGCATGTCGGCACGCATCATCAGCTCAAGGGCTTTCACGTGCATGTAGGCCTGCCCCTTATCGTCGCAGGCGCCGCGAGCGTAGATGCGTCCGTCACGGATTTCCGGCTCGAACGGCGGCGACTTCCACAACTCGTATGGGTCGGCGGGTTGCACGTCGTAGTGCCCGTACACCAGCACGGTCGGCAGCGCCGGGTCGACGATCTTCTCCCCAAACACAATCGGGTGCCCCTGGGTCGGGCACAGTGCCACGTTCTCGGCCCCGGCGGCTTCCAGCTGCTGTTTGATGAATTCGGCGGCCCGTTGTACTTCCGGCTTAAACTTGCTGTCGGCCGACACCGACGGAATCCGCAACAGGTCCATCAGTTCGGACAGAAAGCGGTCTTTGTTCGCTTCGACGTAGGCTTTGATCGTAGCGGCTGGTTGCGATGCTTGCGACATAAGGAGGGGATTTGGGTTCAGGTTGTCAACGTTCGGCCCGTTCAGGCGGAGCACAAAAGTAGCCAGGATTGCCCGCTTTTGGGGTGAATTTGAAAACGGAATTCACCTTCCCGTTCCAATACAGGAGGACGCAGTTCCCCTACCGAATGCCTCTGCTATCACAGGGAAGAAGCCTCCTTTCAGGGTGACACCGCGTGGGCAGGTCAGTGTCAAAGGTACCTTTTCAGACGTACCACTTTTACGCTGCCGACCTATTGGTAAAAGTGGTACGTCTAGGTAATCGCAAGCTTACCACCGCGCCAAATAGGGCTTTGTAGGTACGCTGCTGCTAACCTGTGCGAGACTTGTCTCACTCAAGCTCATTTATCGGCCCCTCCAAATAGAATATTTTGATTTGTTTCGATCTACTATAAAGCTCCATTTTGGTAGTTTTTCTATTGAGAATCGCTTCCAGGTTTGCTATAAATGGGTCAAGAAATTCAACCATTCTAGTTCCCAACATGAGCCTTTTTTTATGTAGATACACTTCCCAAGGGCCAAATGTTGCAGAAATTGAACTCCCCCCGCTATTTACATCTGAGAGTCGTTGTACTCCATCTTCTTCAAAGTCTATCGTTGAAGTTAAGGGCCCATCCCACCTGTAAAGAATGGGCTCTTTACGAATTGATGCTAAGACATTATTGAGTATATCCAGATTCTGCTCATTACTCACAGCTTCTGAATGCATATTGCGAAACTGAACTTCATAATGATCTTCGATCTCCTTTAACTTTTTGAAGTATGCCAAATAATGGTCAGCATATTCTACCATATGCTGCATTTTCTGCATTGCTTCTCTATAAGTACTTCCATCTTCGAAGTGAAGAGTAAAGGTATTTCCTGAAGCTAAGTGTTTAAGAAGACTATATATTTCTATCTCGTCTTTCGTTTTCGTGAAGATCTCACTGTGGCGAAATAAAAAATGAATTTTGCTAAACTCTTCGCTCTCTTTTAATTGAATTTTGAAAACTGCCTCTTTGTATTCAAGCTTCAATTCGATTAGATGCTTTGACCCATACAGCCTTCCTACTAGATCAGACAATGCGAATTCTATCCCGAAGTTGATGTCAAACTTCAATAGTTTCTTCGGTATAGCTTGAAATTGCAGCTTGCCTAATCCTGATTCACGATCCTTGATTTTAATACCTGCGATCGATAAGATTGCATGCAAAATCTTGTCTTCTGGCACTTCGAAGTCGCCAAATACCTTTCCGGAAATAAACTCTTCAAACTTTTCCTGAAATTCATTATCACCATCTTTCAAGGTAAAAATCAGATTACCTTCAACTTGGTTACTCCTTCCTGTCAGTGATTTCAAAGAAAACCCGTTCTCTTCCGCGCCTATCTCTGTATAAACTCCTCGCGTTGCACAAAACTTCATGAAGGTGTCAGAGGATACTAACCCATCTCGCAGGTCATCAGCTATATTTCGATTAACATTTTCTAACAGCTCGTCAATTATTTTTTCTCCAGTCGAATCAATGTATGTAATGTTCTTTTTAGCTAAGTCAATGATCTTCGCTTGTGACATACTTGGAGCCACGAAAAATGATTCTCTCTGATTTGGCCCAAGTGCCGCACAGATATCATCGAAGAGAGTTTCTACATTAGGATCTTCCAAAGTATAGCCTATAAAAAGCAATGTCTTGGTAGCCATCACACTCTTGATATAGCTCCAGTAGACGCTATTGTCTCGATCTGAAAAGAATCGATTGTAGTCTTTCCTAGTGATCAGTATTGTAGCGAGGTCTGACAAATCCCCATGTATCTTGTAAATAGGTACTTTCGCCGACTTAGCATACGGAAGGTCTCCATCCCTTAAAATCAGATGGCATTGATCATCATATCCCTTTTCAAACAGAGGGTCATAATTAGTGGTGATGATTTCCTTGAAGTGCGGTATACTGGCGATCTTTTCATGATATTCTATTGAATCAGGAGCTTTCTGGTAGATATTTTTAAGAATTGTGTTCAGCTCATGCCTTTTGCCGTTTCTGTTTCTGACAAATTGCTCTGTCAGGTCAGGTAGAAGTGAATTTGGATCTATATATTGTTTCTCTTCCTCTGACAGTTCATGATATATACGATGAGCCAGCCCTTTGCCCGAAGGGTATCCTGCGTACATTGAAAGTCCAGCACCAGCCCAGAGGGTAACTTG
The DNA here is from genome assembly GCF_900100765.1 of Catalinimonas alkaloidigena. Classification (NCBI taxonomy): domain Bacteria; kingdom Pseudomonadati; phylum Bacteroidota; class Cytophagia; order Cytophagales; family Catalimonadaceae; genus Catalinimonas; species Catalinimonas alkaloidigena. The sequence continues at coordinate 425,297 of NZ_FNFO01000003.1, forward strand.
TTCTTTGCGAATCGCTCTGAATAGACGCTCTTTGCTCATATTGAGTCAGCCATATTTACTTTCATGAATACGAAGTATACCAGTTTTTCGAAACCACTTCGTATGCATCATTTGCATACGACATAACTTTGCTTAAGAAGACGATCATAAGCAAATGCTAAGATTCAAGTTATCCAAATAATTAGTTAGCTCCCATAGAATGACTTGATCCTAGGCATAAACCAAAAAAAGTATAAGAAAGGCGTATAAAACGAAAAAACCCTTCATACTGGCTGTATGAAGGGTTTTTAGTAGCGGGGGCAGGACTCGAACCTGCGGCCTCCGGGTTATGAGCCCGACGAGCTACCAACTGCTCTACCCCGCGATGTGGGGCACAAAGGTAAGGAAGGTTTTTAAAAATGCAATACCTTTGTGCTTCTTTCTAGTAAACGGAAGAAAAATTTCTAGGTTACATGGAGCAGCACAAAGCCGGATTCGTCACCATCATCGGGAAACCGAACGTCGGGAAATCCACCCTGATGAACGCCCTGATCGGCGAACGCCTGTCGATCATCACGTCGAAGGCGCAAACGACCCGCCACCGCATTTTCGGCATCATCAACGGCGACGATTTTCAGATTGTCTATTCGGATACGCCGGGCATCATCGAGCCGAAGTACGAACTGCACAAGTCGATGATGAGCTTCGTCAACACCTCGCTCGAAGATGCGGACGTAATTCTGTTCATGACCGACATCTACGAGAAGTTCAGCGAAGAGGAGGTCGTCGCCAAAGTGAACCAGGCCGAAGTGCCGGTGATGCTGCTCATCAACAAGGTGGACCAGGCCGACCAGGAGACGGTGAAGGAGAAGATCGCGTACTGGCAGGAGCGCGTCAAGGCGACGGAAATCATTCCGGTTTCGGCGCTGCACGGCTACAACCTGGAGCGGGTGCTCAACTTCATTCTCGAGCACATTCCGCACCATCCACCCTATTTCCCGAAAGACCAGCTCACCGACAAGTCGGAGCGTTTTTTTGCGTCGGAAATTATCCGCGAAAAGATTCTGCTCAACTACAAGCAGGAGATTCCTTACAGCTGCGAGGTGGTGATCGAGAGCTTTAAGGAGGCCGACGACCTGATCCGCATCCGGGCGGAGATCCTGGTCGAACGGCAGAGCCAGAAGGGCATCCTGATCGGGAAAAACGGCGAAGCGCTCAAAAAAGTGGGCATGCAGGCCCGCAAAGACATGGAAGCGTTTTTCCAGAAGAAAGTATTCCTGGAGCAGTTCGTCAAAGTGGAGCCGCACTGGCGCACCAACCGGCGTCAGCTCGACCAACTCGGCTACTAGTTACACATCGTGCGAGGCACCGGTGCCCGACACCATGCGTGGTGAACTTTTCGGGCGCGCCGCGTGTACCTCTTCAACCTTAACACGTTTATATCCGCCAATCATGGCCAATTTAGTTGCAATCGTCGGCCGCCCCAACGTCGGCAAATCAACCCTGTTCAATCGCCTGGTGGGACACCGTCAGGCCATCATGGATAACGAAAGCGGCGTCACGCGCGACCGCCATTACGGCCACTCCGAGTGGATCGGCAAGTACTTTACCGTCGTCGATACGGGCGGCTACGTCGTCGGGTCCGAAGACGTGTTCGAAGGCGCCATCCGCGAGCAGGTGCAGATCGCCCTCGACGAGGCGACGGTCGTGCTGTTTGTGGTCGACGTCGACGCCGGCATGACGGGCCTGGACGAGGAGTTTGCGCAGGTGTTGCGCCAGACCGACAAGCCGGTGCTGCTGGTGGCGAACAAAGCCGACACCACGGACCGCCATCACATGATGGGCGAATTTTACGCCCTGGGCATGGGCGACCCGTATCCGATTTCCGCCCAGAACGGCGCAGGCACCGGCGATTTGCTCGACCAGGTGGTGAGCTACTTCCAGTCGCCCGGCGAAGAAGATCCTGACGAGGGCGTTCCGCGCATCGCGATTCTGGGCCGCCCCAACGTGGGCAAATCCTCGCTGGTGAATGTACTGCTGGGCCAGGAGCGGAACATCGTGACCGACATTGCCGGCACCACCCGCGACGCTGTGGACGCGCGGTACAAGGCCTACGGCAAAGATTTTATCCTGACCGATACGGCAGGGCTACGTCGCAAATCGCGCGTGAAGGAAAACATCGAGTTTTATTCGGTGATGCGCTCGCTGCGGGCGCTGGAAGACTCCGACGTGTGCGTGATTGTGCTGGACGCCACGCGCGGCATCGAGGCGCAAGACGTCAACATCATTTTTCTGGCCGCCAAAAACAGAAAGGGGCTGGTGATTCTGGTGAACAAGTGGGACCTGGTGGAGAAGGACACCAACACCGCCCGCGATTTTGAACGGGCCATTCAGGCGCGCCTCGAACCGATGGACTACATTCCGGTGCTGTTTGTGTCGGCCCTGACGAAGCAACGCATTTTCCAGGCGATGGAAAAGGCCATTGAGGTGTACGAAAACATGAGCAAGCGCATTCCGACGTCGGAGCTGAACGAAAAAATTCTGCCTGAAATCGAGAAAACACCGCCGCCGACCAGCAAGGGGAAATACATCCGCATCAAGTACATGACCCAGCTACCGACCAAAACGCCGTCGTTCGCATTCTTCTGCAATTTGCCGCAATACGTAAAAGAACCTTATCAACGCTTTTTGGAGAATAAAATTCGGCAAAATTTTGATTTCACAGGTGTTCCTATCAACATCTTCTTCAGAAAAAAATAAATGACGAACCTTGAATAAGTCAGACTCGTAGCTACTTTTGTGTCTTACTTAACTTTCGTTTCAAGATGAAAAAATTGGTTGCTCTCTTATTTGTTGGCGGCGCGCTTGCGTTCGCTGCTTGTTCAGAAGGCACTTCAACTTCGGGCGATGCCGACACGGCAACCGTCCAGGAACCCATGATGAATGCTCCTGCAGAAGGACAGAGCATGGAGGAAATGCCGATGGACACCATGACCACCGACACCACGATGTAATCATCTTATCTTCCTACAAAGAAGCCCCGCCTGTTGCACAGACGGGGCTTTTCTTTTTAAGCGACGTATCGTGGTTTACACGCAGGCGATCTTGCCGATCCGGCGTGCGTGCCGCCCGCCTTCGAAAGCAGTATCCAGAAAGGTCTGCACCATTTCCAGCGCCGTGGCTTCGCTGACGAATCGGGCCGGAATGCACAGAACGTTAGCGTCGTTGTGTTGACGCGTCAGGGCGGCAATCTCGGAGGTCCAGCACAGCGCTGCCCGAATGCCCTGGTGTTTGTTGGCCGCAATGGCCACTCCGTTGCCCGTACCGCAGATCAGCACCCCTAACTCGACCGCACCATCCTCGACCGCACTGGCGACGGGGTGGGCAAAGTCGGGATAGTCGACCGAATCTTCGCTGTAGGTGCCTTTGTCGACAACTTCCAGATGGCGTTCGTTCAGCAAGGCCACTACTTTTTCTTTCAGGGCAAAACCGGCGTGGTCAGCACCGATGGCTATTTTGGTAAACATGGCGTTTATATTTCAGTTTTTTCAGGTACTTCAGCATCGTCCCGCACTTGCAGGGCGCTGATCTGTTTTTCTACTCGCTTGCGCACCACTACGGCCGAGATGCGGATGCCCACTTCGTAAAGCAACAGCAGAGGCAACGATACCATGATCTGGCTGATGACATCCGGTGGTGTGATGACGGCCGAGACGACCAGGATCACCACCAGCGCGTGGCGACGGAAGTAGCGCAACGTGATGGGCGTAACCACGCCCACCTTCGACAGCACATAAATGACGACGGGCAACTGGAACATCAGGCCGCAGGCCAGTACGATCATGGTCACCGTCGAGACGTACGACAGAATGTCGAACTCGTTCAGGATGCTTTCGTCGACCTGGTAGTTGGACAGGAAGTTGACCGAAATGGGCGTGACAATGAAATACCCGAAGGCAATACCCGTCATGAACAGCAACGTCACCCAGAACACGGCACCGGTCGTCATTCCTTTCTCGTGGTCGTACAGGCCGGGTCGTATGAATCGCCACAATTCCCAGAAGGCATACGGAAAAGCGCAAATCAGCCCAACGACAAACGAGGTGGTCAGGTGCATCGAAAACTGACCCGTCATGGTCCGGCTCTGGATCACAAACGGCAGTTTGTCCATGCAAAGCGCCTCGGACCCCATCAGGTTGCCCAGTTTGCAAAACATGCGGTACGTCCAGAAATCGGTACGCGAAGGCCCCAGGATCAGGTCGTGAAAGATCAGTTTCTTCGAAACGAACGCCAGGATGGAAAACACCCCGATGGCCAACCCGGCCCGAATCAAGTGCCACCGGAGTTCTTCCAGGTGGTCGATGAACGACATCTCTTTGCTATCCAACGAATCCTCGTTCCTCATTAGCTCTAGTCATAAAAGTAGGATACCTGTTGCGCGCACGTTTGGAACGTGCATTACGCCTGAAACAGGGGGTAGTCACCCATCCACTGATTAATTTCTTCTTTGACGGCACTCAGCTTGGCGTCGTCGTCGTGGTGCATCAGCACCGTATCGATGTACTCCACAATGCGCGCCATGTCGCTCTCTTTCAGGCCGCGGGTAGTCGCCGCTGCCGTGCCGACCCGCATCCCCGACGTGACGAACGGCGACTTGTCGTCGAACGGCACCATGTTTTTGTTGATGGTGATGTCGGCTTTGATCAATGTATTTTCGGCCAGCTTGCCGGTCAGTCCTTTGGAGCGCAGGTCGATCAGCATCATGTGGTTGTCGGTTCCGCCCGAAATGATGGTGTAGTCACGGGCCACAAAGGCTTTCGCCATGGCCGCGGCATTCTGCTGTACCTGGCGCACGTAGTCGCCGTAGGCGTCGGACAAGGCTTCGTGGAAGGCCACCGCCTTGGCCGCGATGACGTGCTCCAGCGGACCGCCCTGCGTACCGGGGAATACTCCCGAATCGAGCAGCGACGACATGGAACGCAGTTCACCTTTCGGGGTTTTCAGGCCGAACGGATTGTCAAAATCTTCGCCCATCATGATCATCCCGCCCCGCGGGCCGCGCAGCGTTTTGTGCGTTGTGGTCGTCACGATGTGGCAATGTTTCAGCGGATCGTTCAGCAACCCTTTGGCGATCAGGCCGGAAGGGTGCGAAATGTCGGCCAGCAGCAGGGCGCCAATCTGGTCGGCCATGGCACGCAGGCGTTCGTAATCCCAGTCGCGCGAGTAGGCCGAGGCCCCGCAAATGATCAGCTTCGGCTTCTCTTTCACGGCCGTAGCTTCCACTTTGTCCCAGTCGATCCGGCCGGTTTCGGCCTCTACGCCGTAGAACAGCGGCTGGTACAGTTTCCCCGAAAAGTTGACCGGCGAACCGTGCGTCAGGTGGCCACCGTGCGACAGGTCAAAGCCCAGAATTTTGTCGCCGGGATTCAGCACCGCCAGCATCACCGCCGCGTTGGCCTGCGCGCCCGAATGGGGCTGTACGTTGGCCCAGGTGGCGCCGAACAGTTCTTTCACCCGGTCAATGGCCAGTTGCTCGATCTCGTCGACGACTTCACATCCGCCGTAGTAGCGCTTGCCGGGCAGGCCTTCTGCGTATTTGTTCGTCAGCACAGTGCCCATTGCCTCCATCACCTGTGGCGAAACAAAGTTTTCGGAGGCGATCAGCTCGATGCCGTACTGCTGGCGGTGTTTTTCTTTCTCGATCAGATCAAAAATGCGGGCATCGCGCGTGAGAGCAGAAGATTGCGTAAGCATAAGAAGATGTAAGGTTAGTAGAGAACGGAACCCGACAAAATTACAACAAAATACGGATGCCTCGTGCCAAACCTACGGAACAAAAAGGCAACCGGATTTCGCTTACGACGAGAGCGACTTGCGGATGAAGTCGGCCACTTCGCGCCAGCCTTGCCGTGTGGTGGTCAGTTCGCGCATCACCCGCAGGTAGTCGCCCACGCCCGGCCGGGCGGCCTCGGTCGGCGCAGTGGGCGGAAGGGGTTGCGGAGTGGCAGCCGCCGCGTCAGTTGCCGGCGTCGGGACGTTCTGGCCCGCGCGGGGCGTGTCGCCGCTCAACGTATCGGCCCGGTCGAAATGGCGCTGGGCGCGTTGTTTGTAGCCGCGTTGCTCTTCCAGAAGCCCCAGGTTGTTGTGCGCGATGGCGTCGTCAGGGTCCAGTTCAATGGCGTACTGATAATCGGCGATGGCCCCTTCGACGTCGCCGTAGTGAGCCCGCACGTACGCCCGGCTGCTGTAACGGTAGGGATTCTGCGGTTCGAGCGCCTGCGCCTGGTCGAGGTCGGCCAGCGCCGCCTGCGCATTCGCCTGATGGTAATGCACGATGGCCCGGTCGGCATAGTACACAGCCTGGTGCGGGGCCAGCGCCACGGCCTGATCGAAGTCGGTCAGCGCCAGCGGGAAGTTTTGCACCCGAAACGAGGCTAACCCGCGCTGGTGCAGGGCATCGGCGTGTTGAGGCTTCGCCTTTAACACCTTGGAAAAAGCCTGGTAGGCTTCCCGGTACTTTTCCTGTTGCAGCAGACGCAGTCCTTCCTGAAAAAGAGGTTCGTTCGTGTCCATGCCTAGCCAACACACAAAAGGAGCGATGTGTTGCATCGCTCCCCGGTTTCTTATGCTTCCTCGTCGAATCGCCACGACTCCACCTGCTGGCGCGTCATGTGGGCGTTTACCCATTCGGGATCGAGCGTCATGAATTGTCGTTTGTAGAAGTTGATGGCGGGCTCGTTCCACTCCAGCACTTGCAGCGACATGCCGTTGCAGTCGTTTTCCTGCGCCACGCGGATCATCTGGTTGAACAGCGCGTTGCCAATGCCTTTGCGCCGGTGGTCTTCCTCCACAATCAGGTCTTCCAGGTAGAGGCGCTTGCCTTTCCAGGTGGAATAGCGCCAGTAATAGAACGCGGCGCCAACAACCTTGCCGTCGATTTCGGCGACATACGCGCCGAACAGCGGATCAGACCCGAAGCCGTCTTTGCGCAACTGCTCTTCCGAGTTCTCTACCTCGCGGGGAGCTTTCTCGAACAACGCCAGTTCCTTGATCAGACGAAACAGCGCGGGAACGTCTTCGCGGGTGGCTTTCCGAATGGTGTAGTCTTTCATAGAGGGGAAGTGAACGTAAGCTTCTGAAACATCTGTACGCAAAAGGCCGGGGGAAGTATACACGCCCACGGCCAGCGTCTACTCGATCGACGCGAAGCCGGTATACGGATGCAACACGTCGGGCAGGCGCACTCCCTCGGGTGTCTGGTTATTTTCCAGCAACGCCGCTACAATCCGTGGCAGGGCCAGCGCACTCCCGTTGAGCGTATGGAGGATCTCCGGCTTCTTGCCGGCTTCGGGCCGGTAGCGCAGCTTGAGGCGATTGGCCTGGAAGGTTTCGAAATTACTGACCGAGCTCACTTCCAGCCAGCGCTGCTGCGCGGCCGACCACACTTCCAGGTCGTAGGTCAGGGCGGAGGTGAAGCCCATGTCGCCCCCACATAACCGTAACACCCGGTACGGAAGCTGCAACTGTTGCAACAGATGCTCGACGTGCGCCAGCATTTCTTCCAGGGCCTGGTACGATTCTTCCGGCCGGCGCACTTGTACAATCTCCACCTTGTCGAACTGGTGTAGTCGGTTCAGGCCCCGTACGTGCGCTCCCCACGAGCCCGCCTCCCGCCGGAAACAGGGCGTATACCCCACGTGGCGCACCGGCAGCTCGTCCTTTTCCAGAATCACGTCGCGGTACAGGTTGGTAATGGGCACTTCGGCCGTCGGGATGACAAACAGATCGTCGGCGGTGATGTGGTACATCTGTCCATCTTTGTCGGGCAACTGGCCCGTGCCATAACCCGAGTCGCGATTGACCAGGATCGGGGGCTGAACCTCGACGTATCCGGCTTCCATGGCCTTGTCCAGGAAAAAGTTGACCAGCGCCCGCTGCAATCGGGCCCCTTTTCCCTTATAAACCGGAAAACCTGCTCCGGAAATTTTATTCCCTAGTTCAAAGTCGATAATATTGTACTGGCGAATGAGGTCCCAATGCGGCAGCGCTTCCGTGGGCAAATGTGGGTGCTCACCAACCTCCCGTACGACTTCGTTCTCATCCGCCGACGTCCCTGCCGGAACGCTCTCGTGGGGTACGTTAGGCAATTCCACCAACCACTCGTCGAGGGTCGCAACGGCCGTGGCGAGTTGATCTGTCAGTTCTTTAGAGCGGGTACGGAGCTGAGCGGCTTCCTGCTTGGCAATTTCGGCCTGATCGCGCTGTCCGGTTTTCATCAACTGCCCAATGGCTTTGGCGCGTTGGTTGGCATCGGCCAGCACACGGTCGAGTTGTCCCTGCAATTCACGTCGCTGAGTGTCCAGGTCCAGAATGCGCGCCACGCGGGTTTCGGCATTCGGGAAATTCCGCTTTTGCAGACCAGCCAACACCTTTTCTTGATTTTCGCGAATAAACTGAACTTGTAACATAAAATGATTGTAAGAAGTATATGTACATGAGTGACCACCCTTCGCCAAGGGTTGGGGCGGCAAAAGTAAAGAAACCTTTCAGTGCAGCCGCCGTAATTGTACACGCGAGGAACTAATACTAAAATCACGACGTACAATTTTCCGTAAACTTTTTTGCAGTGGTCAATGCCATTACCTTGACAAGTAAGGCCTGAATTGATACTATTGCAGAATTGTTTCCGACCCGAGCCTACATCATAGCAGGCTTGTTCCTTTTTAGATGCTTTTCTTACCCCTACGCCTTCCGGCTTAGATCACAAACTAGTCAGCCATTGCGCATTTTATACCCTCACTGTGCGTGAACATCGAATTTCTACGAGTCCCATTTTATGTATAACATTGAAGAACTGCGAGGAAAGCTTCTTTCCGAACTAAAAGAGATTGCTGAGGATTTGGGCGTCAAGAATTACAAACGAGTCGCCAAAAACGACCTTGTCTACAAAATACTTGACCAGCAGGCAGTTATCCCCGAAAAAGAATTGCCCCCTAAAAAGGGTGCCGAAGCGGAAGACAGCAAAGAGCCTGTGGCGAAAAGCGCCTCAACATCAGCCGCCGAGCCTGAGAAAGACCGAGAAGAGAACCGCGCGCCTCGCAAGCGTGTGCGTGTGAAGCGGGCAAACGTCAAAGAGGTCGCCGCAGAACCTTCTCACCCCTCAAAAAACACGTCGTCCTCAAACGATAATGACAACGACGACGAAGATATAGACCTACTCAAATCGTTTACGTCAGAGATAGAACAAACCATGACCTCATTCGATGCCGATGAGGAAGAGTCTGCTCCGCCACCCCCAAAACCCAGCCGGGAACGCGAACAGCCCAAGCGCGAACGCGAAAACGTGGTGCACAACAACGGAAACCGCCCCAATAACAACCCCAATGGCAACGGTGCTTCCGCAGCCGCCCCCGCTCCTCAAACTCACAACCAGCGCCCGACGAAAAAGTCTCAAAAACAGATCCGCGATTTCGATGGCGTGATCGACAATGAGGGCGTATTGGAGATGATGCAGGACGGTTACGGCTTTTTACGGTCGCCCGACTACAACTATTTAGCTTCTCCCGACGACATTTACGTGTCGCCGTCTCAAATTAAACTGTTCGGCCTCAAAACGGGCGACACGGTGCGCGGCCAGATTCGCCCGCCGAAAGAGGGTGAAAAATACTTTGCGCTGCTGCGCGTCGAGACCGTGAACGGAAAGACCACCGAAGAAATTCGCGACCGCGTTCCGTTTGAGTACCTGACGCCGCTGTTCCCGAACGAACGGCTGCAACTCAGCACCGCCAGCAACAAACTTTCGACCCGTGTGCTCGATTTGTTCTCGCCCATTGGGAAGGGACAGCGGGGCATGATCGTCGCCCAGCCCAAAACCGGTAAAACGGTGCTGTTGCAGGAAATTGCCAATGCCATTGCCGAAAACCACCCGGAAGTGTATCTGTTGGTGTTGCTGATCGACGAACGTCCGGAAGAGGTAACCGACATGGCGCGCAACGTCCGGGCAGAAGTGATTTCGTCGACCTTCGACGAACAGGCCGAGCGCCACGTAAAAGTGGCCAGCATTGTCCTGGAAAAAGCCAAACGTCTGGTAGAGTGTGGTCACGACGTGGTGATTCTGCTGGATTCCATCACCCGCCTGGCCCGTGCCTACAACACGGTGGTGCCGTCGTCGGGTAAAATCCTGTCCGGTGGTGTCGATGCCAACGCCCTCCACAAGCCCAAGCGTTTCTTCGGTGCGGCCCGCAACGTTGAAAACGGCGGTTCGCTGACCATTATCGCCACGGCGCTGATCGAGACCGGCTCGAAGATGGACGAAGTGATTTTCGAAGAATTTAAAGGTACCGGTAACATGGAATTGCAGCTTGACCGCAAGCTGGCCAACAAGCGTGTGTACCCGGCCATCGACGTACCTGCTTCCGGCACCCGCCGCGAAGACCTGCTCATGGAAAAAGACGAGCTATCGCGCGTCTGGATTCTGCGCAAGCACATGTCCGACATGACCTCGATCGAAGCGATGGAGTTCCTCAAAGACAAAATGAAAGGCACGCGCGACAACGCCGAATTCCTGATTTCGATGAACGGCTAAGACGCCGTTGTGTCCCCATAAAACAAGGCAGTCCGTTGAGGGCTGCCTTTTCTTTTTAGCTACCTTTGCGGCGCATTTTAACGGGTAAACCACCTGACTTTTGAGTAACCCTTGCCGACCGCAACGCAGGCGTCTTGCGGTCGGCGTTGCGACCTCACCACACGTTCTATGTTTGAGTTGACCGATTTGACTTCTTTGCTGGCGCACGAAATTCTGGACAACCCGCTGCGCAGCATTTTGTACAGCCTGGGCATCATTGCCGCGTGGTTTCTGCTGCGGCGCTTCATTGTGCGGGCACTCAGTTACCTTTTTTACCGTCTTCTGCGCGGCACCTCTCCGGGCGGCGATGCGACGGAAACGCAACCCCAGGACAGCGCTGTGCCACCGGTGGTTACCGAACACCCCGCCGCCCGCTTTGCAGAACTGCTGCGCAAGCCTGTAGGCTTGGTGCTGACGTTACTCATTGTGTTCGCGGCCCTCTCGATTCTGGAGTTTCCGGACGCCTGGGACTTGACGCCCCCCAACGAGCCCGGTCTGCGGCTGGGCCTGTTGCGTGCGTATCAGATTACGCTGGTGTTTGCTTCCACGTGGATCTTGCTGCGCGTCGTGGACTATTTCGCCATCCTGTATCAGGAGCGCGCCGAAGAGAGCCAGTCGCGACTGGGACTACAGCTGGTGCCCTTCCTGCGGCAGATGGGCAAGTTTGTGCTGATCATCATTGCCTTCTTCTTCGTGCTTGGGGCCATATTCCACCTCGACATTTCGTCCATCATCGCCGGGCTGGGCATCGGCGGGCTGGCCGTAGCGCTGGCCGGTAAAGAGACGCTGGAAAACTTGTTTGCCGCCTTTACGATTTTTCTGGACCGGCCGTTTGTGGTCGGCGATCTGGTGCAGGTCGGTTCCATCATCGGCACGGTGGAGCGCATTGGCTTTCGGAGCACGCAGATCCGGACGCTGGAAAAAAGTGTGCTAACCCTGCCGAACAAACAGATGATCGACCAGCCGCTGGACAACCTCGCGCTGCGGACGTTCCGCCGGGCACGTTTCGAAGTCGGGTTGATGTACAACACGCCCGAAGAAAAACTGCGGGAGGTGATTCAGGCCATCGAAGAGGCCTTGCGCCAGCATCCGAAGCTCAACGACGACAGCCACGTGTCGTTTCTCGAATTTAAAGACAGCTCGCTTAGTCTGCTGGTGCTCTTCTTTGTAAACACGCTCGACTATTACGAGTATAACAAGGTCCGCGAAGAGGTAAACCTGCAAATCCTGACGATCGTCCGGCAACACGGCTGTTCGTTTGCATTTCCGTCGCGCTCGCTTTACTTCGAGAACAGCGTGCCTGCTCAAAACAACGCCACAAACGGCAAAGTCGCTCCGCAGGAACGGCCCCTGCCTTAACCAACCTGTTGCGGCTCGAACTGGAGGCGCAGCAGGTGCTGGTACACGCCCTCTTCCAGGTGCGCCAGTTCGGCATGCGTGCCCGCTTCGACCACCTGCCCGTCGCCGATTACATAAATGCGGTCTACCTTGCGGATGGTCGCCAAACGGTGTGCAATGATGATGGTCGTGCGGTTTTCCATCAACACGTCGAGGGCTTCCTGCACCACCCGTTCCGATTCGGCATCGAGCGAAGAGGTCGCTTCGTCCAGGACGAGAATGGTAGGATTTTTCAGAATGGCGCGGGCGATGGCGATGCGCTGGCGTTGCCCACCCGAAAGTTTGACGCCCCGCTCGCCCACCACGGTACTCAACCCTTCGGGGAACGCGCTGATAAAGCTCCAGGCATTGGCTTTACGAGCCGCCTCAATCACTTCCTGTTCTGTAGCCCCCGGCTTGCCGTACGCAATGTTTTCGCGAATGGTGCCGCCGAACAGCATCACTTCCTGCGGCACGATGCCAATGTGATGGCGCAGCGCGGTCAAGTCCATGTCGTGCACCGGCTGGTCGTCGATGCAAATCCGCCCTCCCTCCACCTGATGGAACCGCATGAGCAACTGCACAATGGTCGATTTGCCTGCGCCGCTGTGCCCGACCAGGGCAATTTTCTGCCCCGGCAGCACTTCCAGCGAAAGATCTTTCAGCACCGTAACGTCCGGGCGGGTGGGGTACGCAAAACGTACGTGCTCGTACGTGACGTGGCCACGCAAAGCGGGCACGGGTACTTCCGGCTGAGTCAGATCCAGTTCGCCGGGCGTATTCAGGATGTCGAGCACGCGCTCCGACGCCCCGATCGATTTCTGCAACTGCCCGTATAGGTCGCCCATGCCACCGACCGCCCCCCCGATGAACATGGTGTAGATGATAAACGAAACCAGATCGCCGATGGTCATCGTGCCTTCGGCCACCAGCCCTAATCCATACCACAAGACCAGCACAATGCCCCCGAACAGGGAGAAAATGATAAACGACGCGAAGAACAGCCCCCGGTAACGCGCAGCGCTCAGGGCATTGCGTACCACCCGCTCCAGCGCCGTGCTGTAGCGCCCCACCTCGTAACGTTCGTTTGTAAACGACTTGACGACCTGCACGGCCTGAAGCGTTTCTTCAACGACCGTATTGGCCTGCGCCAGATCGTCCTGCACCTGCTTGGACAGTTTCCGGATGAACTTCCCGAAAAAGATAGCCGCTACAATCAGAACCGGAAAAGACAGGAGCATGACGAGGGTCAGCTGAGGCGAGCGAAACGCGATGATGCCGATCCCAACAATCAGGATGGCGATCTGACGGAGCAATTCGGCCAGCGTCGTCGAAAAGGTGCTTTGCAGTTGGGTGATGTCGTTGGTGATGCGGCTGTTGAGTTCGCCCACCCGGCTCTGTTCAAAAAAAGGAATGCCCAGCGACATCATTTTTTGATACAACGCCAGGCGGATGTCACGCAACGCCTGTTCTACCATCTTGGCAAACAACCAGATGCGCGAATAGGAGAAAAGCCCCTGCAACACCAGAATGCCGATCATGAAGAGGGCAATCTGGTTCCGGTTGGCGAAGAGCCCCTCCGTGTTTTCGCCCACCGAATCGACCAGCTTGCCCGTGATGAACGGGAAGACCATCGACATCAGGCTGGAGAACAAAAGGAACAGCAGCCCCCCGGCAAAATAGCCGCGATACGGGCGAATAAAACCAAAGATCTGGCGCAGGTGCTGCAACCCCTGCTTGTTAACTTTGACTTTTTTGTCGTCTTCGGAAACGTCCGAGCGGAATCGTTTTGCCATGCATCAAAAAGTATTCGTTATCAGTAACCCTCAGAAACCAAGGTGGGTTCAGCCGCGCGCAAAGTAGTTGCCAAGGCAACCCCCCACGGTAGACGAATCCGTCGTCTTTTTTACTTTAGCATCCGTTCGCAACTTTTCCGACGATGGTGCTTGCCGAAGAATTTACCCGCTACCGCCCCTACCTGTTTGCCGTGGCCTACCACATTTTAGGCGAAGTGCAGGAGGCTGAGGACGTGCTGCAGGATGTGGTCACGGCCTGCCTGGAAGCGCCGACGAAACCGATACAACACCCCAAGGCGTACCTGACCCGGATGGTGGCGAACCAGAGCATCGACCGGTTGAAGGTGCTGAAGAAACAGCGGGCAGTGTACACGGGCACCTGGCTGCCCGAACCCCTGATTACACCCGAACGGTCCGACGGCATTGCCTCGGAAGGCATCCTGAGTTACGAGGTGCTGCATGCGCTGGAAAACCTTACGCCGACCGAACGGGCCGTGTTCGTGTTGCGCGAAGCCTTCGACTATCCTTACCGCGAAATGGCTTCGTGGCTGAATACTACCGAGGCCAACTGCCGCCAACTGCTGCGCCGGGCCCGTCAGAAAATCGCCGTTCGTCCCACAGCACCCGCCCCGTCCTCGGGCCTGGAAACCCTGATGCGTGCCTTTCTGCACGCGTGCCAGGAACAAAACCTGGAGGCGTTGCTGCAACTGCTGCACGAAGACGTAGCGATGTATTCGGACGGGGGCGGAAAAGTATCGGCGGCGGTGCATCCTGTGCTGGGCCGTCGGTCGGTCGGCAAGTTTTTCCTCGGATTGGCGCGCAAAGGTCTGGCGACCATACCGGTGGTGGTAGACGTAAACGGCCAGACGGGCTTCCTGTATACTGCAGCCGACGGAACGCCCGCGACGCTCGTGCTCGTAGCACTGGAACACCATGCGGTGAAGCGCTTTTTCATCGTGCGGAACCCGGACAAGCTAAAAATTTTGTTGCAGTCTGTCACAAAATGAGCGCCTTCCAGACATACGGGAAAAAACGCTTATGTCGATTCGTCTCATTCCCGTAGAACAACCGTCCAGTCCCCTGATGAAACTGGTGTACTGGTTCTCGCGTCGCCAGGTGGGCAAAGTCATCTCACCCCTGAAAACCATCTACGCCCGACTGCCTTTCCGGTTCAGTTGGTGGATGGCCCAGATTCAGCCGTTGGAAGCCCGATTAGCGCTTCCCAAAGCCCTCAGAGTGCTGCTGCGCATCCACGTCGCGCAACTCAACACGTGTCGTTTTTGCATCGACATTGGTCAGGCCGAAGCCCTCAAGGCGTTTGTCAATCAGGAAAAATTCTTTCGGGTCCATGCGTTTGAGACTTCGCCCCAATTTACCGAAGCCGAAAGAGCCGCCCTGCGGTTTGCCACCGAGCTTACGCTGGAAAAACAGGTCAGTGACGCCACGTACCGGCTTTGCCAGCGCTACTTCTCAGAGCAACAGGTGATCGGCATTGGCTGGATGGTCGCCAGCGAGCACTTCTACAACCTGATGAACCTCGCGTTTCACGTCGAATCAGACGGGCTGTGCCAGCTTCCACACCCCGCCGCCCCGGTGCCTCAGGTGTAAATCAGTCCTTCTTCCGGCGTACCGTACACGTCATGCTCCTGCCGCAAAAAGCGCTCGCCGGCCAGCCAGGCAAGTAGCGCATCGACGTGGTGCCACGTGGGCAACTCGTCGGGATGAAACGCCACGCTTGTGTGGTTTGTCAGCGCTTCTACCACCGGTGGAAGCGTTTTTTTGTAGCCCAGCTCACCGAGCCCCAGCCGACGCGCCACGGCCGACGGATACGTTTCAAAGAAACGCACCGGGTCGGGTGCGGTGGCGGCCAGTTGCATGGCACGCGCCGTCAAGCCGCCTAGGAACAGAGGTGACATGGCCCGCAGGGCGCGATCGGCCGCCCGAAAAAAATAGTCGTGGTGTTGCGGCAGTTCCCGGTAAACCCCCGGCAGCGAAAGCGGTGCATCGATAAAAATCTGGTCGGGCATCAGGGCCTCGATCTGCTGGTGGAGCCACCGGTCGGCGTCTTGTCCGCGCTCCGATCGCCGGAACTGCAACCGTTGCGCGTGTGGATCGAGCCAGCACAGGACCGTGGTGCCGGCTCGTTTGTTGCCGAAATCCAACCCGGCGTGGAGGAAAGTTTTCATGCTTGGGGAACCAACCGACGGCCGAAGGGTTTAGGCAATCATATGGAGTTGACGCAAATCGAAGAAGAACTGTTTGGAAAGCTAGCCCCTTTTTTCGAACGCTACGGATTCGCCCAGGTGCGGGCCTTTAACCAGTTTCGTCGCCCTACCGACAATGGCTTTCAGAACATGATTCTGGCCTTCAGTCCCTGCAACGGCGAAACCTGGATCGAAGCGTTTATCGGCATCCGTCTCGACATGGTCGAGCAACTCGCTTATCCGTTTACCACGGGCATGCAGGGCTTCCGGCGCAACAGCAACACACTGGTTACGTCGTTCGGGCGTTTGCAGGGGCAGCCTTACAAGCGCTTTTGCATCAAAGGGGCCAAGTGCCTCTCGGAGACGCGCCGCTCCATCAGCGACTTTATGATCGAACAGGGTTTTGAGTTTCTGGACAAATACACCCAGTTGCACGAGATCGACCACTTGTGGAACGCCACCCCCCAGGAGCCCTGCCCCTACGCCTTCAACCAGGCCCATCGTTGCATCCGCGGACTGGTGGTCGCACGTCTGGCGAGCCAGTATCCGTTCGAGGATGTGCGCGAGGCGTACCGGAAGCAGATGGAACAACACGTGCACCTGCTGCCACGCTTCGACAAGCTGGCGACGTTTTTAGAAGCCTATTCGCCAAACTAAGCTAAAAATATTGCCCCGGAATGGTTGCACGGCATACGCAGAAGTCTTAGTTTTGTGTCGCTTTTTTCGGAAGGCATACTGACAAATTCCTCAGTAGCTCAGTTGGTCAGAGCACCTGACTGTTAATCAGGGGGTCGTTGGTTCAAGCCCAACCTGGGGAGCTTCATTGTTAAGCACTTACGCGGTTTTTCCGAGTAAGTGCTTTTTTATTTTGCAAACAAAATACATTATTTATGTAAAGGCCAATCTCACACAAACCGTGTGTAAGTAAACTTTTGTTTCAGTTTTATTTTATTTCCATTCTTCCCCGATATTGCATTACGGTATAAAAAAGCTTTTCACATTTGCGGGCAATATTATATTTTACATAGTATTGTATACACAAACTCCTTTCTTCGTTAATACGTTGTAGCAACAGTAGCAAAAATCGGATGTAAGAAAAGCATTATTTGTGACTCTACGAGATACGCTCAGATGATGCACTTATAAACTGATTGTAAGTATTAACCCGTCTAACCCCAACCCCTACCATGGATACTAAAACAAAGCTCTTCGTTTTCGGGCTTCCACTACCAAACTTTTGGACTGGTTTTGGTCGCGCATTTGACCTGGCTGGAAGCGCGCGGTTACGTTACACACAGGTGTCACAACTTTTGGACATCAAGGCTTTGAACAACGACCTAGACGTTGTCAATAACGATTTGGTTATTGCTGAAAGCAAATATGATTCTAAAGAGAAGTTGGCTTTAAGAAATCAGTTAACAATAGAATTTGATGGCAAAACAGCAGCAGAAACGTACTAAGCCATCGCACGTGCCTCAGGTTAGAATTAACCCGGACCAGCTTCCAGAGCCGGTTCGTAGCCAATTAGAAGGGGTCCCTGAAGAACAACAGGGACCCTTTTTGGTGCATTTGATGGCTACTTCTTATGAAGTCCAGCAAAAGTTTTTTTCCGGACCATTACCTTCTCCTGAAACCCTGGCTGAATACGAAGCCGCGTTCCCGGGTAGTGGAGAAAGAATAATACGAATGGCAGAAGCAAAGATTGAAATGGCTCAAAGCCAATCGGAGCATAGAAGAGATTTGGAAAAAACTGTGGTTAAAAGGAGTTTAAATCAAAGTAGCACTGGACAGTGGATGGCGTTTACTATAGGGATTATCACTATCGTAGGTAGCTTAGGACTTATCTATATGGGACATGATTGGGCTGGGGTTGGACTCATAGGTGGATTAGCAACTGTACTCGCACCCTTCCTACTCAACAAAGTAAATAAAGACGCAGAGAAAGGAACAGAAATAGATACTTGATGTGTGAAGTATTCGGTAGTGGGTCAAATACAGTTGGTGCTCCGTAGAATTGCAATGGTTTACTTTTCTGAAAAGGGCATCTTCTACTATCTTGGAAAGGCAATTCACTATTTGGATATAATAGCTGCAGAATGCAATGACCAACTCAGTTTAACCCAATACCCATAAGCCTTGGATAATAGAGCGGGATACTTTTTTAAAGACGAAGATCCCTTCACTCAATTGCCGTTTTAGATAGTTTATTAATCAATGGGCCCGGTCCCCCGCAGCGGCTTTTTTTACTGTTGCTCTTCTAGCACTTGCCCGTCTCCAAGCGAATCGTCGCTGTGTTCAACCGTATAATCTAAATCGTGTCGTGGCTTTGCCGGACATCGCCAAGTTCATTTCAGGGGTTACGCGCTATAACATTGACATGGATGCGCCAATAGCCGAGCACAAGCCCCTCACCACACCTCTTCTCTACAAAGATTTCTGCGTTGCGCAGCGCGGCGTATCATAAAAAGCTTTTTTGTGCGTTACTCCTGGGAATGAAGATGATGGCTGCCTTGCAGCGTCGTTTTACAAACGTATCATGAGAGCTTCCTTCTATTTGCGCGCCTGCGTTCTGGTTTTATTTTCTACGGTCCTCGCCTCCCGCGCCTTCGGTCAAACTTCGGAAATTGGAAAATGGGCGACGTCGAACGTGAGCGGCGACAGCATCGTGTATGAATTCACCGACGACGGCCGGTACATTTTCGAACTGGTCGGCATGCGGTCGATGGATTTGCCCGGAAGCTCGGCCGCGACCTTCACGTTTTATTATCGCCTCAATCCGGACACGTCGCCGATGGAGATCGATTTCTATGACGAGGAACATCACCTCATCTCGAAGGGCATCCTGGAAGTGACGCCAACCGACCGGTTGAAGATTTGCGTGAACAGCCTCAGCGACGAGCGCCCCACCGGCTTTGTGCAGAGCGCCACCCTGATTTGTGACCGCATCGCCGTGACGCATACGGCACACCGACCCTAACGCTTCTCTTTACGAAAAAAGCCCGGTCGGATGGCCGGGCTTTCGTGCAATGCGGTAGTCTGTTTTTAGTCGAGGCTGCCCACCATTTTTTCGGGCCGTACCCACTCGTCGAACTGTTCGGCGGTGACGTACCCCAGGGCGATGGCCGCTTCTTTCAGCGTAGAGCCTTCTTTGTGTGCCTTCTTCGCAATTTCGGCGGCTTTGTAGTACCCGATCTTCGTGTTGAGGGCGGTTACCAGCATCAGCGAATTTTCCAGGTGGCGTTTGATGAACGGTTTGTTCGGCTCAATGCCCGAAGCACAGTGCTCGTCGAACGAGGCACAGGCATCGCCCAGCAGACGCGCTGATACCAGCACGTTGTAGATCATCACGGGCTTGAAGACGTTCAGCTCGAAGTGGCCGTTCATCCCCCCTACCGAAACGGCGACGTCGTTGCCCATCACCTGCGCGCAGACCATCGTCATGGCTTCGACCTGGGTCGGGTTTACTTTGCCCGGCATGATGGAAGAGCCCGGTTCGTTTTCGGGAATCAGGATTTCGCCGATGCCGGAACGCGGACCGGACGCCAGCATCCGAATGTCGTTCGCGATTTTCATGAGCGAAACCGCCAGTTGCTTGAGCGCGCCGTGGGTTTCGACCAGGGCGTCGTGGGCGGCCAGTGACTCGAACTTGTTCTCGGCCGTACGGAAAGGCAGGCCGGTCAGTTCGGCAATCACTTCGGCCACGCGTTTGGCGTATCCTTTCGGCGTGTTGAGGCCCGTGCCTACGGCCGTACCGCCCAGCGCCAGTTCGGCCAGGTGATCGAGCGTGTTATGCAACGCCTTGAGGCCGTGGTCCAGTTGCGAGGCATACCCGGAAAACTCGTGCCCGAGCGTGAGGGGCGTCGCGTCCATGAAGTGCGTCCGCCCGATTTTGACCACGTCTTTGAAATCGGCGGCTTTCTTTTTCAGCGTATCGCGCAGTTGCTCCACCTTCGGAATGGTGATTTCAACCACCATTTTGTAGGCCGCGATGTGCATGGCGGTCGGGAACGTATCGTTCGAAGACTGCGACTTGTTGACGTCGTCGTTCGGGTTGAGGAACTTCTCCTGGTCGGTCAGTTGCCCGCCGCGCAGCACGTGCGCCCGGTTGGCTACCACTTCGTTGACGTTCATGTTGCTCTGCGTACCCGACCCGGTTTGCCACACAACCAGCGGAAACTGATCGTCGAGTTTGCCTTCCAGAATTTCGTCGCATACCTGCGCAATGGCAGTGGCTTTTTCTTCGGGCAGCACGCCCAACTCCTGGTTGGTGAGGGCGGCGGCCTTTTTCAGGTACGCAAACGCCTGGATGATTTCCAGCGGCATCTGCTGGCCTCCGATCTTGAAATTTTCGCGGGAGCGTTGGGTTTGGGCACCCCAGAATTTATCGGCAGGCACCTGCACCTCGCCCATGGTATCTTTTTCTATGCGATAATCCATACGGAATAATGTAGTGTGGTTGGGTCGCAAACTTAACGCAGCGTTCTGCAATCCCCCACTTTTTGCATTAAAAAAGCCACTGCGTATCTCAGTGGCTTCTGTATTATTTCGATTGAAATCTTAAAAATCTTCGCGCTGCGTCGGCTTCACGTAGGTATTCGGCGTCGGCTGCGGCGCCTCGGTTTCGGACGCCAGGTTGATAGAGTCGCCTTCCATCGGCGGGCACTTGAAGTCGAACTCGTATTCTTCCGGCACATCGAACGGTCCTTTTTTGACCGGCAACGATTTGTCGGCGTAGACCTTGTCCATGTACTTGGCCCAGATCGGCATCGCCAGCCGGGCACCTTGTCCGTATTCAAACGTCCGGAAGTGGATGCTGCGTTCTTCTCCCCCCACCCAGACGCTGGTAACCAGATCTTTCGTCACGCCAGTAAACCAACCGTCCGAGTAGTTGTCAGTCGTTCCGGTTTTTGCCGCTACTTGGTTGCCGTCGGTCATCACTTTGCTGCGGCTGTACAGCCCCAGCGCGGTGCCGTTCTTTTCCTGCGTGGCACCCATCAGCATGTACAACATGGTGTACGCCGTGCGCGGCGAAATGGCGTCAACGACCTTGGGATTGAAGGTTTTGAGTACGTTGCCGTTTTTATCTTCGATTCGCTGGATGGTGTAAGGTTCCGTCCAGGTTCCCTGATTGACGAACGTGCTGTACATCCCAACGGCTTCGTAAACGGATATTTCGCTGGTTCCCAGAGCAATGGAAGGCACCGGATCGAGCGGGCTGGTAATGCCCAGGCGACGTGCGTAATCAACTACGGTTTGCGGACCGAACTTGCGGACCAGGAAGGCACTGACCGAGTTCTTCGACTGAGCGAGCCCCTGCCGGATCGTCATCTTTTCGCCCGTAAAATCGCCGCCGCTGTTTTTGGGAATGTAGGTGGTATCGCCAACCTGAAAGGTGGTGGGCAGATCGTACACCGGATGGCAGGGCGTGTAGCCGTTGTCGATGGCGGCGGTGTAGACGGCCGCTTTGAACGTAGAGCCGGGCTGCCGGCGCCCTTGCCGTACGTGGTCGTACTTGAAGAACTGGTGATCGATGCCCCCTACCCACGCTTTCACTTCGCCGGTATGCGGGTCCATCGACATCAGACCGGAGTGCAGGAAGTGTTTGGTATACTTCAGCGAATCCATCGGACTCATGATCGTATCCAGCACGTGCCCCGGCGCAGTCCAGGAGAACACCTGCATGGGCCGCGGCTTTTTCATGTAGTAATCAATGGAGTCGGTATTATTGCCGTATTCCTTCTTCAGCTCACGGTACTGCGGCGTGCGCTTTTTCATAACGTCCAGAAAGCCCGGAATTTCCTGGTTCTTGTCGTTGACCCAGGGGTTGCGTCCTTTCCAGTGCTGAAAGAAAATCGCCTGCTGGTACTTCATGTGCTCTTCCATCGCCTCTTCCGCGTACTGTTGCATGCGCGAGTCGAGCGTGGTGTAAATGCGCAGACCGTCTTCGTAGAGGTCGTACCCGTTTTCTTTGGCCCAGTTGACCAGGTAGTTCTGGATATAAGAGCGATAGTAAGTGGCCGGGCCTTCGTTGTGCGTATCGATTTTGAAACGCAGTTTGATCGGTTTGGCCTTCAGCGTATCGTACGCCTCAGCCGCCAGCAGATCGTACTTCACCATTTGCGACATCACCGTATTCCGGCGACTCAGGCTCCGCTCCGGGTATTTCACCGGGCTGTACAGACTCGGGTTTTTCAACATTCCCACCAACACAGCGGCCTCTTCTACGCTCAACTGATCGGGCGTTTTGTTGAAGTAGGTCTGCGAAGCCACCAGGATTCCATCGGCGTTGTAGAGAAAGTCGAACTGGTTCAGGTACATCGTGAGGATCTCCTGCTTGGTGTAAGCGCGCTCCAGCTTCACGGCCGTGATCCATTCTTTGATCTTGATGATCAACATGCCCAGGCCGGGCACTTTCAACAGCGGCCCCGAGTAGCGCGGATCGTTCCGGGTACCAAACAGAATTTTAGCCAACTGCTGCGAGATGGTACTGCCCCCGCCTTCCAGATCGCTTTTGCCCAACGTGACAGCATATTTGCCAATCCCCCAGGCCACGCGCCCCAGTCCTTTGAAATCTACGCCCGAATGCTCGTCGAAGCGGATGTCTTCGGTGGCATACAGCGCTTTGACCAGGTTGGGCGAAAGCTCGTCGAATTTAACGGGTGTGCGGTTCTGCCGGAAGTATTTCCCCATTCGCACGCCATCGGCAAAGTAGATTTCTGAAGCGACCTCGCTGGTAGGGTTTTCCAGTTGGTCGGTGCCGGGCAACCCGCCGAACAACCCGAACAAGTCGACATTGATCGCCATGACGAACCCCACAAAAAGGCCAAGCCCGCCAAGAAAGGCCACCCATATGGTGCGGACCAACAACGGAAGCCAGTTCTTTTTCTGCTTAGGGGGTTGTTTTGCTTTGGTTGCCATAGTTAACGGTAGTGTTCACGGAAGAATGCGAGGTAGCCTTCCGTGCCTTTGGATTTATACCAACGCGGGAAGTTCTCATTGCTAATAACAAATATATCGTATTGGTTCCGCTCAAAAGCAGCGGTTGGCGATGCCTCGGTGTAATGTTTCTGTAGGTAAGCAACTGCCTGATCCTTAGACGGAAACTCTTTAACGATGACGGCAAACGTACTGTCGTCCAGCATCAACGGGCTGCTGCTTAGCGAAGCGGTCGAGAACTGGTCGTCGTTGAAACGTGCAAAGTTTTCCGTCAGTGTGCGCGACTGCCCCACGGGCAGATGAAACACCGCGACAAAGTAATGAGGGCGTTGCAAGTTTTCGGAATAAGTTACCGCGGGTTTGGCCGGTGCGGGCGGTGGGGTAGCTTTTGTTTCAACCGGCTCGCTGTCAGGCATTTTGATGCCCGACAAATCGGCAACGGCCTCTTCGGCCTCAGCATTCGCCTCCTCCAGTTCGGCCGGGTCGGCCTGTAATATTTCCGGGTCCAGATCGGCTTGTCCGGCCTGATTGATGTATCCGTCCAGCAGCTGCTGGGCATAATCGACCAGCGAACTGGTGGGATACGTATTAATGAATTGCTCCAACGCCTGCTGATACCCCGGTCCTTTCTCGGTACGGCCTAGAATCAGCGCTTCCAGCAGCGCCAGCCGGTCTTCAAACTCGCTTGTCGGGTACTCTACCTGAATGGCATCAATGCCGGCCTGAGCAGAATCGTAAAAGGCCTGTTCGTAAAGTTCGTACACCACCTTGTAGCGGGCCGCAATCGCTTCCATGCGCTGACGGCTTTCTTCCGCGTAGTTGGGGTTGTTCAATTTTTTGGCGTAGATGGAGTTGCCAAATTTCTCGGTCAGCGCTTCGCGGTATTTGGCCGCCATGGCTTCGTCGCCCAACTGCGAGTAGATCAGGTGCAGAAAATACAGCACTTCGGCGTAGTTCTCGTTTTCAGGAAACTCGTCAATCAGGCGTTCAAACGTGGTGGCGGCATTCTTGGGCTCGTCCAGCCGTTGGTCGTAGATGCGACCCAGTTCGTACAGCGCCGTTTGCAGGATGGTATCGGAGGCGGCCAGGGCTTCAGGCGTGGTGGGGATATTGGCCAGCAACTCGCTCCGCCGACTTTCCCGCACTTCTGCCGCATTGACCGAAGCCGTGGCACTCGCCGAATCGGCCGCGGGGGCCTGCGCACCGGCGACCGGCTCGCCCGTATCGAAGTCGGCGTCCGAATTTTTGTTCGACCGCCGCCAGTTGTCTTCCAGCGGACGGCTCCCCCACGTGCGCTGGAAAGCACTCTGCCCCTGGCTGAGGGCTCGCGTGTCGTAGAAGTACCACGAAGATCCTGCCCCGCCTCCGGTTTCGAAGCCCCCGTCGCCGCTCATGTCGAACACCGACGCGGCCCGGTTCTGCGCCCGGCGCTCTGCCCTAGCCAGGGCTTTGGCTTCGGCCTCCCGGCGGGCTTCTTCGGCATCCAGAATTTTGTCCAGCACGGCATAGAGTTCTATGGAATCCATCGCCGCCAGTTTCCGCAGGCTGTCCTGGTGCTGCATGGTGTAGTAGTGCCCGACAAACTCTTCCAGTACCTGCTGACGTTTGGAGATGGCCTCGTACTCTTCCAGTTCCTGGTTCATGAACATCAGGGTGCTGTCGTAATACACCTTTGCGCGCTCAAAGTTGCGCAGGCGGTCGTAGTACACCTTGCCTAATTCCAGGTAAGAGTAGGCTTTCTGGTTTGGATTGCCGCCCTCCTGTTGTACCGACTTCTGCAGGTAATCGACGGCTTTCTCCACGTTGTCCTGCTTCAGTTCGAAGCGGGCCATTTCGTAATAGATCCGGTCTTTGTACTCCTTGTTTTTCTGGTCGCGCAGCAGCTTCCGGAAATACTTCTGGATACGCCGCACGTCGCTGCCTTCCGACAGCTCCGTCACCTGCGACATATTCAGCTTGGTATAAAAGGACAGCTCGTAAGGGGGGCTGTTGCGCAACACTGCCTGATAGCGATCGTAGGCCGTGCTATCGCGCTGCCCGTTCTGGTAAATCTGCCCCAAAATAAAATTGAGCCGCGCCCGTCGGTCATGTTTCTGCACGTAAGGCAGCGCCGCTTCGATGTTGCGGGCCACTTGCGACCAGTTTTTGTCTACATAATAATAATGAGCCAGGGCCAGGTGGAAGTCGCGCAGGTTGTCGTGATTCAGTTCCTCCTTTTTCAGGTAATCGGCCACCGCAATCACGTTCCCGTATTCTTCCTGGTCCATGAAGGTATGCATCAGCCAGATCAGCGCCTGATGGCGCGCGGCATCGTCTTCGCCTTCGGTATTAACGTATTTGAACGTCTGAATGGCGTTCTCAAAATCGTATTGATAGTAACGCGCTTTGCCCAGCAGTACGTACGAATCGTCCACCCACCGGCTGTTCTTATGGCGCTGAATGGGAATGGAAGCTTTTTTAATAATCTCGTCCATATCCCCCTGCATCGCACTGGCGGTCGACTCGGTCACGTCGGGGTAAATGGGAAGCACACGGTTGTAATCGTCGACCATTTTGGAGCGCAATCCCTCTTCCGAGGTCTTCATTTTTTCGCGCGCTAAAAAGTAGCCGTTGTAATGTGCCAGAATATTATGGTAGGTTTTGCTGAGCGGATTCTTACGTTCGACCGAACAGGAAAAAAGGAAAACAGGCAGCATAACAAAGATTACACCGAACCATCTGCGCCCCGAATGCAACTGATTTTGATGTCTCAAAGTGGTGAATAACACGGAGTTATCTGAGGTAACATTGTCAATATAATTACCTTTCTTAATGATCATTGAATCTCTACTTTTGTACAAAAGGCTTCAATTACCTTGCAACAAAAAAAGACACTTTCTCAACGTTTAACGCAACCGTACCGTCTGGTCGTACGAAGTGAAGAAGATTTTGCGGTTCGAAAACAGTTTCGATTCAATTACGCAAAAGTAATCGTTTTCAGTGGGTTACTGGTGGCGATTTTGTTTGCGGCCAGCTTCTATGTAAGTAAAGCTTGGCTTCTCTATTGGTTCGAAAGTGGCGGCGAAGAGGCACGCATGCGCCGGCAAATGATTCAGCTTTCGCTGGCGACCGATTCGCTTGCCGAACAGGTTTCGCAACGCGACCAGTTTATTCTTAGTTTCCAGAAGGTGGTCAGCAGCGGCGACGAACTGGAGGCCGAAGCGCATCAGCTGGAAAAAGAAGAAGTAGACATCGAGCGGGAAAGCGTAGCCGAGAGCACGCTGGACGACCTGTCGGACATCGACACCAAGTGGCGGAAAGATTTTGAAAGCAAACACAGCTCGGACGTGATCATGTCGGAAGAAGCGTCGACCAGTCTGGAAAACGTATTTCTGTTTTCGCCCATCAACGGCATTGTCTCTTCCGACTACGATACTAAAATCGGGCACTACGGAGTGGATGTCGTGGCGAAGAAAAACGAGCCGGTGCACGGCGTGGCCGACGGAACGGTCATCATCGCTTCCTGGACGGAAGACACGGGCTACACGATTGCCATCCAACACGCCAACAACCTGATTTCTATCTACAAGCATAATTCTTCGCTCTCTAAAAAGGTGGGCGATTTTGTGAAAGCGGGCGAAGTGGTTTCCATCATCGGGAACACCGGGGAACTGACCACGGGACCGCACCTGCATTTTGAGTTGTGGTACGACGGCAAGCCCATCGATCCGAAGAATTATGTCAAGTTTTAATCCTCATCATTTTATCATCTAACACACTAGAATGGCCATGTTTAATAGCAGCTCCTCATCCAAAGAAACACGTCGGGACACTCCAGAAGTGGGTGTGCTGAGCAACCACATTCAGAAAGGCACCAGCATCCAGGGCGACATCGACACCACCGGCAACATCCGCATCGACGGGCGCGTTACGGGCAACGTCCGCTCGAAGGCACGCATCGTATTGGGAGAATCCGCTCACATCGAAGGCGACATCGAAGCACAAAATGCTGAAGTGCAGGGCTACATGAAAGGCAAACTGGAAGTAGCCGAGCTGCTGGTGCTGAAGCCTTCGGCGCGCATCGACGGCGACATCTACGCCAACAAAATGATGGTAGAATCTGGCGCCGTCTTCAACGGTCAGTGCCATATGGGCGTAAAAGGAAAAGAACAAGCCGATTCATCCCATGGAAAACAGCAACCCCAAGTTCAACCCCATAAAAACGGGCAAAAAGTCACAGTTTAATCCTTATATCAAATATTCGGGGCTGGCCTTTCAGATGATCGCCGTCATCGGGCTGGCCGTTTGGGGCGGAATGCGCTTGGATGCACATTTCGCCTTTGCTTTTCCGTGGTTTACCGTCGTCCTGTCGGTACTGGGGTTTGTGGGGGCCATCCTCGGGGTCATCCGCAGCCTACCCAAAGGCGAAGAATAGAAAGCCCTTTCTTCAGACGCCGGGCCCACAAAAACTGTGTACCTTTGCGGCTTACTAACTTGTTACACAGTGCCTCTTCTTTTAAAAGGAGTTCTGAGAGTTTTGTTGTTTGCGGGGCTGCTGGCCGCCGCCCTCTGGGCCGTCCAGGCGTTCTCCGATGCTCGCTGGCTGCACCCGATGGTCTGGTGGCTGCTGCTGATCAATACACTATTGGCCGTTGGCATCCAACTGCTGGTGGACTATGGGGTACATTACCGCCGCGGGAGCTTCCAAATTTTCTACTTAGGCGGATCGGTTATCCGATTGTTTATTAGCGCACTGGTCGCTTTTGCCTTCATTTATATGGGCACCCCCGCGTTGGAAACGTTTGTCCTGAATTTTTTTGCGATTTACCTGATTTTCGTCGGATTTGAAATTTATGCCGTATTGGGTAACTTGCGCTCCGATTCTCAGAGAGGCCTTAACTAATGGAAATAGTGCAACGAATCTTCCAAAGAAGCCAATTTTTCCCTTCTATTTTCTATTTATTCTCCCTTTTGTCATTCTCCTTACCGGCCTGGGCCGCTGAAGGCGAAGCTGAGGAATTCAGCCCGGGTGAGATGATCACGCACCACGTGACCGACGCGCACGAGTGGCACTTTGCCGACGGACTGACGTTGCCGCTACCCGTCATCCTCTACTCGGCCGACCAGGGACTGGAGGTTTTCTCTTCGTCCCGGTTCTATGACGAGCACCACGCTCAAGTGGAATACGCCGGTTACCGTTATGACCACGGCCACATTACACCGGTAGAAGAAGGACGCCACGTATACGACCTGTCGATTACCAAAAACGTCGCTTCGATGTTTTTGAGCGTAATCTTGCTGTTCGTCGTCTTCTTTTCGATCTCCGGCTACTACAAGCGCAATCCCAATCAGCCGCCCAGAGGATTGGCTGCCTTTTTCGAACCAATCATCATCTTCATTCGCGATGACATCGCCAAGCCGAACATCGGCCCGCGGTACGAGCGGTATCTGCCTTTTCTGCTGACGATCTTCTTCTTCATCTGGTTCAACAACCTGCTGGGTCTGTTGCCAGGTGGCGCCAACCTGACGGGCAACATCGCCGTTACGGCGGTCCTGGCGTTCTTTACGCTCCTCATCACGTTGTTCAGCGGCAACAAAAACTACTGGTCGCACATTGTAGCCCCTCCCGGCGTACCGGCCTGGCTGCTGCCGATCATGTGGCCGGTCGAGATCCTGGGGATCTTCACCAAGCCGTTCTCCTTGATGGTTCGTCTGTTCGCCAACATCACGGCCGGGCACATCATCATCCTGAGCCTGATGGCCCTGATCTTCATCTTCCAGAGCTTCGTCATCGGTCCGGTTAGCGTAGCCTTTGCTACGTTCATGAACTTCCTCGAACTGTTCGTGGCCATTTTGCAGGCCTACATCTTTACGATGCTGAGCGCCATGTATTTCGGCCAGGCCGTAGAGGAGCATCACGACGAAGCACACGCCTAAAACGAGTATTTTCTTAGTTTCTGTTTATATAATCTAAACAATCATGTTAGCAGCTATTCTTAAGCTTAGCCTTATGTTGCTCGACATCGGCACAGCCATCATGGGCGCCGGTATCGGAGCCGGACTTGTTGCGTTAGGCGCAGGTCTGGGCATCGGACGCATCGGTGGTTCTGCCATGGACGCTATTGCTCGTCAGCCTGAAGCAACCGGCCGTATCCAGACGGTGATGATTATCGCCGCGGCACTGATCGAGGGGGTAGCCCTCTTCGGTGTGGTCGTTTGTCTGCTGATTTCCTTCCGGGAAGCATAATGCATTTGCCTGCCGCCCGTCGCTAGGTCGGGGGGCAGGCATTTTATTTTACAGAAACTTGAAGCGTTTTATTACGATCTAGATACATGGAACTTATCACCCCCGGTATTGGCCTTCTTTTCTGGCAAACCGTCACCTTTCTGGTAGTATTGTTGTTGTTGGGCAAATTTGCGTGGCGTCCCATCGCCAGCGCGCTGAAAGAGCGTGAAGAGCACATCGAAGGCTCGTTGCAAGCTGCGCAGCAGGCAAAAGAAGAGATGGAAAAGCTGCACGCGTCGAACGAAGCCCTGTTGCAGGAAGCCCGCCGCGAGCGCGACAAAATGCTGAAAGAAGCGCGCGAAACTTCGGAACGCATCGTGGCCGAAGCGCACGACAAGGCACAGGCCGAAGGAAATGCCATGATTGCCAAAGCCAAGGCCACCATCGAAACTGAGAAGCGGGCGGCCGTCACCGAACTGAAAAATCAGGTCGCGCAACTGTCGCTCGAAATCGCCGAGAAACTGGTACGCCAGCAACTCGACAATCCCACTGCGCAGAAGACCCTGGTGCAGAAGTACATTCAAGATTCAGAATTGAACTAACATGGCGGCAGAAAACACGCGTGTTGCGTTCCGTTACGCCAAGTCGATTCTGGAACTGGCACAGGAGAAAGGCATGCTGGAGGCAATTCGTGAGGACATGGAATTGTTCGACAAGGCCATCCGCGAAAATCGCGCGTTAGCCAACCTCCTGCAGAGTCCTATCGTTAACAGCGATAAAAAGCTGAAAATCCTGCAAAGCATTTTCAAAGGGAAAGTCAACGATCTCACGCTTTCTGTTTTCGAAATCCTGACCCGCAAAAACCGGGAAAGTCAATTGCCGGGCATTGCTCGCTCGTTCCATCGGCAGTACAACCAACTGATGGGCATCGAGAACGTGACGGTGATTACCCCCATGCCGCTGACCGACGAACTACGGCAGCAATTTATGGCGATGGTGAAAAAACAGACCGGCAAAGAAGCGGAACTGCAGGAGAAGGTAGATCCGGAACTGATCGGCGGGTACATCCTGCAAATCGGCGACCGGCGCATCGACGACTCGGTGCGGAACCGCCTGCACCAACTCAAACGCAAATTCAGCGAGAACCCTTACGTAGCCAAATACTAAGGAATCGCTTGCATCATCATATCTATTAATTAACGATCACATCAGAAGATAAAATCTCATGGCAGATGTAAGACCCGATGAGGTATCGGCTATTCTGCGGCAGCAGTTAGCCGGAGCTCAAACCGAAGCAGAACTGGAGGAAGTCGGTACTGTCCTGCAGGTCGGCGACGGGGTAGCGCGGATCTACGGACTTTCCAAGGCGCAGGCCGGGGAGCTGATTGAATTCGAAAGTGGCCTGACCGGCCTGATCCTGAACCTGGAAGAAGACAACGTGGGCGCCGTACTGTTCGGAGATTCCGAGCAGGTGAAAGAAGGCGACACGGTGAAGCGCACCGGGCGCATTGCCTCTGTCGAGGTAGGCGAAGGCATGCTGGGCCGGGTGGTCGATACCCTCGGCAACCCGATCGACGGCAAAGGACCCATCACCGGAGATCGCTACGAAATGCCGATCGAACGGAAAGCGCCTGGGGTAATCTTCCGTCAGCCGGTAAACGAACCGTTGCAGACGGGAATCAAGGCCATCGATGCTATGATTCCGATCGGTCGTGGCCAGCGGGAACTGATCATCGGTGACCGCCAGACCGGTAAAACGGCGGTTGCCATCGATACCATCATCAACCAGCGCGAGTTTTACGAGCGCGGCGAGCCCGTTTTCTGTATCTACGTTGCCATCGGCCAAAAGGCCTCTACCGTGGCGCAGATTGTGTCATCGCTGGACAAAGGCGGCGCTCTTCCCTACACGGTGATCGTTTCCGCCTCGGCGGCCGATCCGGCTCCGATGCAGTTCTACGCGCCGTTTACTGGTGCCGCCATCGGGGAATTCTTCCGCGACACGGGCCGTCCGGCCCTGGTGATTTACGATGACCTGTCGAAACAGGCCGTTTCGTACCGTGAAGTGTCGCTGCTGTTGCGTCGTCCTCCGGGCCGCGAAGCCTATCCGGGTGACGTATTCTATCTGCACAGCCGTTTGCTGGAACGGGCCGCGAAACTCACGTCTTCTGACGAGCTAGCCAAAAACATGAACGACTTGCCTGAGTCGCTCCGCCCCGTCGTCAAAGGCGGTGGTTCGCTGACGGCCCTGCCGATCATCGAAACGCAGGCCGGTGACGTGTCGGCTTACATTCCGACCAACGTAATTTCGATTACCGATGGTCAGATCTTCCTGGAAACCAACCTGTTTAACTCGGGGGTTCGTCCGGCCATTAACGTGGGGATCTCGGTATCGCGCGTAGGCGGTAGCGCTCAGATCAAATCCATGAAAAAGGTAGCGGGTACCCTGAAGCTCGACCAGGCGCAATACCGTCAGCTGGAAGCGTTCGCCAAGTTCGGTTCCGACCTTGACGCTGCCACAAAGCTGGCGATCGACCGCGGCGTGCGGAACGTAGAAGTGTTGAAGCAGGCGCAGTACGACCCGATGCCCGTTGAAAAGCAGATTGCCATCATCTACGCTTCGACCAATGGTCTGATCGATAAAGTGCCGGTTGCCCGCGTGAAAGAGTTCGAAAACGAATTCCTGGATCAGCTTGATGCGCAGCACCGCGATACGCTCGATGCGTTGCGGGCCGGAAAATACAGTGACGAACTCACCGACGTTCTGAAAAAAGTTGCCAAAGAACTCGTACCTAAGTACGCTGTCTAATGCCTAGCTTAAAAGAAGTACGAAACCGGATTCAGTCGGTCAACTCGACGCAGCAGATCACCAAAGCCATGAAACTGGTGGCGGCGTCGAAGTTGCGGCGGGCGCAGGAGGCCATTACGCAGATGCGTCCTTATGCGCAGAAGCTGACGGCCTTGCTGAACAACCTTTCGGCGAATACTAATCCGGACGAGCTAGAAAATGTATACGCCGAACAGCGCCCCCCGCAACGGGTGCTGTTGATTCCGATCACGTCCGATCGCGGTTTGTGCGGGGCGTTCAACACAAACGTAGTCCGTACCACGCAGGCCCACATTGCGGCCCATTACCAGCAACATCAGCAGCAGGGTACGCTGCAACTGATGTGCATCGGACGCAAAGGGTACGACGCGTTCCGGAAGCGGGGCTACCAGGTAGTCGGCGAGTACGCAAATCTGTTTTCAGACTTCACGTTCGACAACGCCCGCCATGCCGCCGAAGAAGCGATGCGGATGTTCCGTGACGGTGAAGTGGACCGCGTAGAGATCGTCTACAACGAGTTCAAGAACGTAGCGACGCAGATCATGCGCGTGGAACAGATGTTGCCCATTATGCCGACGGAACCCGATCCCGAAGAAACGGCGAATGTCGATTACCTGTTCGAACCCTCGGTAGAATTCATTGTAGAGGAGTTGATTCCCAAATCGCTCAACATTCAGCTCTACAAAGCGCTGCTGGAATCAAATGCCGCCGAACACGGTGCGCGGATGACCGCGATGGACAGCGCCACTGAGAACGCCGGTGAACTGCTGAAAGAACTGCGGCTTACCTACAACCGGACACGTCAGGCAGCGATTACGAAGGAAATTCTCGAGATTGTGGGCGGTGCCGAAGCGCTGGCGCAGGGCGGTTGATCTACCTCGAACAAGCTTACGAAAAAGGCTTTCTGCATGCAGAAAGCCTTTTTGCATATTAACCCACTACCTTCAGGGGCGGTTGCAGGCGCTTGCGCAATACGGTTAAGGCCGAGTGGGCATAATTCCGCACCGACTGATAATTCAGCTCCAGTACCTCGGCCACCTCACGAAACGACAAATTGTTGTAATACCGCAGGTAGATCACCTCTTTCTGGCGGGGCGACAATCCCTCCAACGCCTTTTGTAGCTGGCTCTCCAGCAGATCGTACGTCTCCTGCGCAAACATCCGTTCCTCGTCCGACAGCATCAGATGAAACGCATGCTCGTACAAATGCGCATCCTGCCGATTGCGGCGCTGTTGTGCGGCCGCCACCCGGACGATGCGCCGCCGCAGCGATTTCAACAGGTAAAACAAAATGCTGGGGCAATCGCCGAGTCGCCGCCTTTTTTCCCACAGATCCGTGAACAACTCCTGAATGCAATCCTTCACCAGATTCTCGTCCGGCACAATTTTGACCCCATACTGAAACAACGCCCGGTAGTGCGTATGAAAAATGGTAGCAAACGCCTGATGATTCCCGTCCTTGAACTGACGCCAAAGTAGATGATCTTTCATGGGAGGAGTGGGTCGAAAGGTGGTGGAGGTAGCAGTGGAAAAACCTTCGGGCAAGAACCGCCGCACGTCATGGGAAAAATAACAATTCCGTAACACAGGATCAAACCGCAGACGCAAAATTGAGAATGTTCGCGCGCCGGTAAGTACATCTTCTGCGCCTGTGCATATGTAGGTAAATGAGGCCCTCACCACCGTCTTCGTTTTCGCATCTGATGCGCACCGTCGCGACTCTGGGGTTCGCCGGCGTTTTGCTGGGCGGATGCCACGACGACGAGCGAGCTGCGCGCACGCTACGCTACTGGTCGTCGAACAATTCGCAGGAGATTGCTTTTGCCGACCGGATGGTGCAAGCTTGGAATGCCACGCACCCCGATCAGCCCGTCGCGTTTCAGCCGGTGCCGGAGGGACAGTCGAGCGAGGAGATCATTCTGGCGGCAGTCGTTGGAGGAACCACGCCCGACATCTATTCGAACATGTGGCAGGGCGATGTGGAGCGGTACGCCAGGGCGGGGCGGCTGGTGCCGTTGGATACCCTCCGGGGGTTCCGCGACTACCTGCGGGCGCGTTGCGATTCGGCCGTTATCCGGGAGATCACTTCGGACGATGGCCACATCTATCAGATTCCCTGGAAAGTGAATCCGATCGTGATGATCTACAACCAGACCATCGTCGATACGCTGGCCCGGCGGGCGCCACAGACCTACGCGGAGTTT
Organism: Catalinimonas alkaloidigena; assembly: GCF_900100765.1. Lineage (NCBI taxonomy): Bacteria > Pseudomonadati > Bacteroidota > Cytophagia > Cytophagales > Catalimonadaceae > Catalinimonas > Catalinimonas alkaloidigena. Next base: position 459,446 of record NZ_FNFO01000003.1, read on the forward strand.
CTAGCGGCTGCGCAACGTTTCCATCAGGACCGGGACGGCGACGGCTACGTGGACCAATGGTTCGGGTATTCGGAGCCGCAGGTAACGTGGTGGCAACGCTTCTTCGATTTCTACCCGCTGTACCTGGCCGCTTCGGGCGGTGCGCCCCTGATCGAACACAACCGTGCGGTATTCGACAATGAACACGCCGTGGCGGTTTTTGCCTTTTTGCAGGCCCTCTATCAGCAACAGTATTTTCCACGCGAGCGCCTCTCGGCCCGGCAAGATCCGTTTCTGGCCAACGTCATCGCCACGCGGTTTACCGGTCCCTGGGAAATTTCGCACGCCGATCAGTTCAAGCCGGAAGGGTTTCAGTACGCTTTCGCCGAAATGCCCGCTCCCGCCGGCGCGCCAGAACCGCATTTTACCTACGGCGATCCTAAAAACATGGTCATTTTTAACACGTGCACGCGTCCGCAAGACGCGCTCGATTTCCTGATGTTTGCGACCAATGCCGAAAACGACCTGGCCTTGCTGGAACTGACCAGCCAGTTACCCCGCCGCAAAGCGTTGCTGCAACACGACCTGTTCGCCCCGTTTTTCGAAGCACACCCGAAGATGGTTTTCTTCGCGCGGCAGGCGGCATACGTACGCGGCACCGACAACAGCGAGGTGATGAAAGAAGTATTCGACCTGATTTCGCAGGAGTACGAAGCCTGCGTCATCTACGGGCAGAAAACGCCAGAAGAAGCCGTCCACGATGCCGCACAGGCCGTTAACCTGTTGTTCACCCAATAACTACCCCTTTGCTACCCCAACATGGCACTCCGCCGGAAAAATCTGATTCCTTACCTGATGGTCGCGCCGTACCTGTTGCACCTGAGCGTGTTCATCCTGTTTCCGGTGGTTTTTTCGCTGGTGCTTACCTTCCACCGCTGGAACATCATCGCGCCGATGGAGTGGATTGGGCTGGGCAATTTCAAGCGGCTGGTGCAAGACCAGTTTTTCTGGAAATCGTTGGGCAACACGTTGCGTTTCCTGATCGTCCACATTCCGCTGCAGATCGTTATCGCGTTGTTTCTGGCCGAATTGCTCAACCGGAAGTTGCGCTTTCAAGCCTTTTTTCGGGCGGCATTTTTTCTGCCAGTCGTTGTCTCCGGGGTGGTGGTGACCATGCTCTGGGAACAGCTCTACGGCTTCGATACGGGATTGCTGAACCGGGGGCTGACCTCGCTGGGGCTGGGCCGCATCGGGTGGCTGGTCGATCCCGACTGGGCCATGATTTCCATCGCCCTGATGGCAACCTGGAAAAACGTGGGCCTCTACGTCATTCTGTTTCTAGTGGGGCTGCAAACGGTTCCCCGGCAGTACTACGAAGCCGCCGAACTGGAAGGCGCATCGGCATGGCAACAGTTCCGCTACATCACCCTCCCGATGATCAACCCCACGATTTTCATGGTGGTGGTGCTTTCGACGATCGGGGGGTTCTCGCTGTTCATCGAGCCTTACATCCTGACCGGCGGCGGGCCGCTCAACAGCACGCTTTCGGCCGTGCTCTACATCTACAAACAGGGTTTTTTCTACTACCACATGGGCTACGCCGCCACGCTGGGCTTTTTCTTCGCATTTCTGATTCTGCTTGTGGTGGTAGTCCAACGGCGGTTTATCGAGCGGGAAGACGCCTAATCCCATCACTTAACTGCACAAGGCATGAAAAAATGGCTCCTCTACCTGATCCTGACCCTTGCGGCGCTGACGTTCCTCTACCCGTTCGTCTGGATGGTGAGCGCTTCGCTGACCCCGGAGCGGGACATCGGTTCGCTGGTGCTGTTCCCGAGTAGCCTGACCGCCGCCAGCTACGTGCAGATGTGGGAGCGCATTCCCATCGGGCGGTCGCTGCTGAACAGCCTGCTGGTGGCGTCGCTGGTGACGGGCGGCGTGCTGGTGTTCGGCTCCATGGTGGGCTACGCACTGGCGCGGATGCGGTTCCGGGGGCGGAACCTGATCTTCTACATCATCCTGTTCACCATGACGCTTCCCTTCCAGATCACCCTGATTCCCAACTACATTCTGATGGTGGAGTTGCACTGGGTCGACACGTACTGGGCATTGGTGGTGCCCTACCTGATCAACGCGCTGTCGATTGTGCTGTTCCGGCAGTATTTCGCCACGCTGCCCCAGGATCTGATTGACGCGGCGCGCATCGACGGCTGCGGCGAGTTGCGCATCTTGTTTCAGATTCTCTGGCCCAACGCAGTGCCGGCGCTGGTTACGGTCGGGATCATTACGTTTATGGCCACCTGGAACGAGGTGCTGTGGCCGCTGTTGGTCGTGCGCGACCAGCAACTGATGACCATGCCGCAGCTGGTGACGCTCTTCGCGGTGGGCGGGCGGGCCGATGCGCAACTGGGCGTCAAACTGGCGGCGGCCACCCTCCTGGCCCTGCCGATTGTGGTCGCCTACGTGTTTTTTCAAAAATATTTTATCCAGAGTATGGCCTCTACCGGAATCAAAGATTAGTTTCTTTCGTACCTCAAGATTGACTCTTCTAAAACGAAACGTTCTTAGTATATGCACGTTACCCGATTGCCCCTTCGGATTGCGCAAGACCCCCGCCGTGTTATTCTCATGTTTCTGGTGATTCCCCGCGAAAGCCGCGTACAGCGGGTGGTGAACAGCATCTGCGAAATGTCCGACGAACACGTCGACCGCCTGCTGGGCGAAATTCACGAGAAGTTTTCGCACCGTCATCAGCACTTTGTCGACATCGTACACGAGCACTTCTGCCGCATCATCCGGCACAATCCTCACATTCAGCGGATGAGCACCAAACGGCAGCTGCTGGTCGGCTGTTATTTTTCGAAAGAATATTCGAACCAGGCCGTGGCGCTGTTCAACCCGTCCATCGTGCCCCACCCGGACCAAAAAGGCCTGCCCGACGGCGCGGTGCGGTTCATCATGAGCCTGCGTGCGACCGGCGAAGGGCACCTTTCGTCGATCGAGTTTCGCAGTGGGGTGGTCGATGCCCGCGGGGAAGTCACCCTCGACCAGCCGCTCCACTATTCGCAGATGCCCGAGATTGTGGAAGAGAAAGTGTATACCCGCGAATTTGCGCGCATGCTGGCGCCGTTTGTGCCGGACCTCGACCGCGAAGCGCTGGAAAAACTGCCGGAATCGTTCACATTACGGGAAGCGTTCCGTGCCCTGAAAATCTCGAAAAACAACACGCCAGCCGAACGGCGCCCCATCCACAGCCTGCTCGATCTGCTCGAAGCCAACTACGACTTCCGGTTCCCGCGCAGCAACGACATTTCCACGCAGGTCATCTTCCCCTACTCCAAACGCGAGCTGGTCGGGATGGAAGACGTCCGCTTTGTGCGCTTTCTGCAAGACGACGGCTCCTACATCTACTACGGCACCTACACGGCTTACGACGGGCGGCAGATCCATACGCAGCTCATCGAAACGACCGACTTTCAGCGGTTCAGCATCCGGACGATGCACGGCATCGCGGTGAAAGACAAAGGCATGGCGCTGTTCCCCCGGAAAATCAACGGCCAGTACGTCATCACGTCCCGTCAGGACGGCGAGAATCTGTACATCATGTTCTCGGATAATCTTTACATCTGGGAAGAGATGCAACTGCTCCGTACGCCCGAGTATGACTGGGAGCTGATTCAACTGGGCAACGGCGGATCGCCCATCGAAACGGAGGCGGGCTGGCTGCTGCTGACCCACGCCGTCGGGCCGATGCGCCGGTACGTGTTGTCGGCCTGCCTGCTCGACCTGGAAGATCCGTCGAAGGTCATTGCCTGTCTGGACAAACCGCTGATGGAACCCACAGAAGAAGAGCGTGAAGGCTACGTGCCCAACGTGCTGTACACCTGCGGTTGGATGCAGCACGGCGACGAGATCATCATGCCTTATGCCATGTCCGACTCGTATACCGGCTTCGCCCGGTTCAAGATTCAGGAACTTCTCGACGAAATGATCGCCGTATGAGTATCCGCCGCTTGGGTTGGCTTGGGCTCATCGCGCTGGTGTGGGCAGGGTGTCAGGAGAAGGCACCGCCACGGGCGACAGAAGCGGCGGAAGACTCTCTGGACGTCTGTTGGGTGAACGACGCGCACCTGAGGCGTTTGTACCAGGAGATGGTGCTGGGGCGCGATACGGTCGGCATCATCCACATCTACAGCGAGTACCCGGATTACGGCTGGGTGGACGATGCCGACGAAGGAGTCGCATGCGTGGACGACGTGGCGCGGGCCGCTATTTTTTACGTTCGCCAGTTCCAGCTCAACCACAATCCGGCCGACCTCGATGTGGCGCGGAAGCTGCTGCGGTTTGTGTTGCACCTCCAGGCAGACAACGGGTATTTCTACAATTTCGTCTGGGCCGACGGGCAGATCAACCGCACGTTTCAGACCAGCGTGGCCGAGGCCAACTGGTGGTCGTGGCGCGCGGGCTGGGCGCTGACCGAGAGCATCCCGGTCTTTCGTACGGAAGATCCGGCGTTGGCCGCGCGGCTGGAAGCAAGCCTGAACCGGCTGCTCACGGCCTGGAAAGCGGAACTGCCGACCTCGACCGAAACGAAACGGGTGGCAGGGCTGACACAACCGACGTGGCTTCCCTACGGCAACGCGGCCGATCAGGCGTCGCTGTTGCTCCTGGTTCTTAGTAGTCAGTGTCCGGGCGATTCGGTGCTTTGCAACTATGCCGTGCAGTTAGGCCAAGGCATGCTTACCATGCAACTGGGCACCGCAGCTACCACGCAGTTTCCGGCCGGGGCATTTTTAAGCTGGGAAAATACGTGGCACGCCTGGGGCAACGACCAGTCGTATGCGCTGCTGCGCGCCAGCCGAACGCTGCCACAACCTTCCTGGCGAGCGGCTGCGCAACGGGAACTCGATCACTACTATCCGCAGCTCCTGCACAGAGAACAACTCAGTGCCTGGAACGTGGCCGTACAGGCCGATACGCTCGCCGTGCTCGAAACGGAAACATTTCCGCAAATCGCTTACGGCATCCGGCCGCAGGTATGGGCGTGCCTGGAAGCCGCCGACCTGACCCAGGATACGCTTTACGCGGCGCGGGCCGGCGAACTGGCCGCGTGGTTTCTGGGACAAAACCGGGCCCATACGCCGATGTACGACCCCGCGACCGGCCGGGGCTTCGATGGCCTACAAAGCGCCGACAACATCAACCGGAATGCGGGTGCCGAATCGACCATCGAGGCACTGCTCACACTGCAAGCGATCGAGCAACATCCCGTGGCACGCCGCGCGTTAGCGCGCTATGGTCTCCCGGCACCCGCTGTTTCTGCCTCAACCGATTAATCCGTACTTACCTATGCAGTTTGAAACCGATCAGTTGATTTTCAGCCCGCGCGACGTCGATCCGGCCTGGTTGCCCATCGGACGACACCTCGGCGAACCTACCCACGTACTCGGGGCTTTCAACCCCGCCCTGACCCGCCTGCCGAACGACAACCTGCTTCTGATGGTCCGCGTGGCGGAGGCCTTGCAGGTACCGGAGCAAGGGGGAAAGATCCGCGCCATCCGCTGGACGACCGAGCAAGGCTACGTGCTAGACGAGTACCCTACGGAAGAAATCGACACGAGCGATCCGCGCGTTTACCGCCTCAAAAAGTTTGAACACGCGCCGGTGCTGAGCCTGACCTCGGTTTCGTGGCTGCTGCCGGTCGAGCTGTCGCCCGACGGGTTGCAGGTCCTCGACGTGCACTACGAGAAACTCATTCAGCCGCGCACGACTTACCAGGAATACGGTGTGGAAGATCCGCGCATCACCCGTATCGGGGAGCGGTATTACATGACCACCTGTTCGGTGAGCTCCGAACGCCTCTGCACGACGCTCTACACGTCGGACAACGGCCTTGACTGGACGCTGGAAGGCATCATCCTCGATCACCAGAACAAAGACATGCTGTTGTTCCCGGAACGGATCGGTGACCTCTACTATGCCCTGACGCGCCCGATGGGCAGCGTCTACTTCGCCCCGCCCCCCGACCGCCCGACGTTTCCCGGGCCAACCATCAGCCTGGCGCAATCGCCGGACCTGCTGCACTGGAAACCGACGGACCATCCGTTTCTACGCCCTCAGCTGGGCTCGCTCATCTCCGAACGGCTCGGCGGCGGCACACCCCCGCTCAAAACCCCGCAAGGCTGGCTGATGCTGTTCCACGGCGTAGAACGACGCGGCCTGGTGGGCATTTACCGTACGTTCTGGGCGATGCTCGACGCTAACGACCCGCACCACTTTCTGCACCTGGAACCGCAGCCCCTCCTGGAAGCCCGCCCGGAACTGACTGCCGACCAGACCGAAGGGATTTACCTGACGGACGTGGTCTTCTCGACGGGCATAGCGCCGCACAACGACGTGTTGGTGGTGGCCTCGGGCGAGCTGGACCTTTGCTGCCGCATCACGCACATTCCTCAATCGTATTTCGAACTGACGTAACACGCTTTTTCGCATATTCCACCACCATGGCCGAAGTCAAACTGATCGATGTCGTCAAACGCTACGCCGACGGCACCGAAGCCGTCAGCCGCGTCAACCTTACCATCCGGAACGAGGAGTTTATGGTACTGGTCGGCCCTTCCGGCTGCGGCAAATCCACTACCCTGCGCATGGTGGCCGGACTGGAAGACATCAGCGCAGGCGACTTGTACATTGGGGAACGGCGGGTGAACGACGTACCGCCCAAAGACCGCGACATCGCGATGGTGTTTCAGAATTACGCGCTTTATCCGCACATGACCGTTCGCGAAAACATGGCTTTCGGCCTGAAACTGCGGGGTTTTTCGAAACAGGACATTCGGCAGCGGGTAGAAGAGGCGGCCCGCATCGTGGGGTTGGAGACGTTGCTGGAACGGCGACCCAAGGCGCTTTCGGGAGGGCAACGGCAGCGGGTCGCGCTGGGCCGCGCCATTGTCCGACGGCCGGCCGTATTTCTGTTCGACGAGCCCCTCAGCAACCTCGACGCCGAACTGCGCGTGCGGATGCGCACCGAAATCGCCCGCTTGCACCGCCAGCTCTCGGCCACGATGCTGTACGTTACCCACGACCAGACCGAAGCCATGACGATGGGCGACCGCATTGCGGTGCTTTCCGGCGGGGTTTTGCAACAGGTCGACACGCCCTTGCAGCTCTACCACCATCCGGTCAACAAATTTGTGGCGGGTTTTATCGGCAGCCCGTCCATGAACTTCGTGGAAGGTACCCTCGAACGACACGAAGGGTTGCGCTTTGTAGCCCAGACGGGCGACTGGTCTCTGCCCCTGCGCGATGCAGAAGCCGAGCGCGTGGCCCACTACCTCGGCAAACCCCTTACGCTGGGCTTCCGTCCCGAAGACGTGCGCTACGCCGACGACGCCACCGCTACCCTCCGTACCCGTGCCGACGTGGTGGAGCCGTTGGGCAGCGAAACGTACCTTTATTTTACCCTTGCCGGACAACCGCTCGTGGCACGCATTCCGGGCGCTTCCGTTCCGCAGACTGGGGAAACCCTGCTGCTCGACATTCGCCCCCATCGGCTCTACTTTTTCGACACCACCACGGGCATCGCGCTTTGAGGAAGAAACGAGACTAGACGTACTACTTTTAACCTTGACGACCGCTCGGTAAAAGTGCCACGTCTCTTTCACCGCCACTGAACCGGTGCTGGCTCAAAAAAAGAAAACCTCGCCGTAGCCAGCGAGGTTTTGCGGAGCAAGCAGTAGGAGCCAAACGTAATCTGCCCGCTTATTGCTTCAACAATTTGTAAGCGCCCATCGGCTCGCCGTCTACCGAAAGTTTCATCAGATACTGTCCGGCGCGCAGGGTACTGACGTCCAGACGAATCAGGTCGCTGCGCATCTGAGAAGTCAGGTCAACCGACTGCATCTGCCGGCCGAGCATGTCGTACACGTCGAGACGAGCCTGTTTTACGCCATCGAAATTGGGGCGCAACATCACCACGTCGCGCACCGGATTCGGGAAAACCGTTGTCAGGTAAGTCGCAAAGCGGTCCGTCTGGATGCTGGTCAGCGGCCCGTCGCTTTGTGCCGTATAGATGCTGTCGACCATCGCTGCCGAAATGGCGTAGTTGTACACCATGATGTCGTCCAGTACGCCTTTGAAATAACGCTCTCCTTCCATTGCATCACTACCGATCACAAAGTCAGCACTGGTGACCAGCAAGCCACCGGCTACGTTAGGATTGTTTTCCGTCGTGATAAAGTGTGCACGTTCTCCATCCATATAGATAAAATTAGTATCAATGCCATGCACCATCACCACATGGTGAAAATCAGTTGAGTCTAATACATACGGATCAGTCGCATCCATATCGGCATTGCCCGTGCTTGTCCTCGTCGACCAGACAATTCTCCTGTGGGCAGGCAAAGAGATCTTCAGGCGTTCTTGCCAGCCACCAAAGCTTATGATGTAGTTTTCATCGGCGGTGACAAATGAATTTACTTTGATCCAGAAGCTGATCGACGTGTATTCTGAGTTCATCATCGCCAACGCGTTACTTGCATTTGAAACGACAATCGAGTCCATGTCGCCGTCGAACAGGTAAGCGCTGTTTTCCGTGCCGAAACGGTTTATGGTAGGAGTCGCGCCGGCGACGGTGCCGTCAAAACCGTTGCCGCTGACGTCCATGGCGTCACCATCGAGCGGATAAATCGCCACGGGCATTTGGGCGAAGGCCATGCCACTGACAAGGGCGGCCAGACAAAAGAAGAAAAGCTTTTTCATGGTGTTGTAGATGTGTGGAAATAAGTAAAGGATTAGGGTTTCTGTAAAAGAACTTTTCGGGTGGCAGCAAAGCCCCCGGCGGTTTCCAGGCGATAGAAATAAAGGCCACCCGGCAGGGCGTTCGGTCGCCAGCGCAGGGTGTGGGTTCCGCGCTCGTACCAGCCGTCGACCAGCGTCGCGACTTCGGCGCCCACCGCGTTGTAGAGGTTCAGGGTGATGTGCTGCCGCTGGGGCAACTGGAATTGGACACTGGCCTCGTGCAGGACGGGGTTGGGCACCGGACCGGCGAGTTGATACCCGTCGAAGTTCGGCCCGCCTTCCGCACTGGTAATGGTCGAATCCAGGTTCAACGCCACGATGGCGTCGGGCGACAATGCGTAGTTATAAATCCGGATGTCGTCCAACGCCCCCCGGAAGTTGAAGCCGCTTTCGCCAGGCAGCACTTGCCCGATGGTCAGGCTGAGGGGCGTCGTCAGGATTTCGCCCGTCACGGCGGTGAAAGCATTCAGTTCGCCATCGAGCCAGATTTCGTAATCGGCCCCGTCGTAGGTGGTAACCACGTGGTACCAGCGACTGAGGTCCAGTGAATCTTCCGAATCAAGGTCTTTCGTCGTCATCGAGGTTTTGACCGTCCAGCGCAGGCGGTTGGCTCCAATCGACGTTTTCCAGCGGTTCTGCCAGCTTCCGTGCGAAATCGGGTGCATCTCCCGGTCGTAAAAACGGTCGAGGCGCATCCAGAAACTGACCGTAATGGCGTCCTGGAAGTTGAGGCTTTCGCTGCTCGGTACGGTGATCACGTCGTTAATCCCGTCGAAGAAGTAGGCCTGCTGTGTGTTGCCGAAACGGTCGTCGGTCAGGCGTGGGCCGCTCACCGTGCCGTCGTTCCCGTAGCCACTGGCGTCGTCGGCGTTTCCGTTGAATAGATACCAGGCCACCAGATTTCCTGTCGGAGTGGCGGACAGATCGCGGACCATCACGTCCAGGCTATCGGCCACAGTATTCCCGTAGCCGTCGTCCACAAAGCAGGTAAGCACGTAGTTGCCGGGCGTCGCGGGGGCGGTCCACGTCACCGTATCGCCACTCCCCGCGAAAGTGCCCTCCGGAGCCGACCACGTAAAAGTCAAGGTGTCGCTCGGGTTCAGGTCGGTTGCTTCGCAGATCAGCGTGGCCGACGCGCCCGTCCCGATTTTGCGCGGAAGGGCGTGGAGGCGGGTGATCACCGGGGCGTAGCTGATGTAGGGCACCACCCGAATGGTGTCCTGTGCCGTGGCGGTGCCGCCTTGCCCGTCCGAAACGGTGCAGGTCAGGGTAAACGTCCCGGACGTATCGGGTGCGATCCACGCCACGGCGGCACCGCTTCCCTGAAACGTGCCGCCTGTGGCCGACCATGTGTAGGTCAACGAATCGCCGTCCTGGTCTTCGGCGGTGCAGTAAAACAGCGCACTGTCTCCCTGCGCTACCACCGAGTCGGCACTGGCCAGCGCTTTGATGCGGGGTGGCACGTTTGCAACCGATTCGCCATTCTGGTAGTCGATCACGATGCCGTTGACAAGCCGCCGGTGGCCCACGACGGTTTCGGTTCCGGTGCCCGGCACCACCACCAGCACCACGGCGGCATTGGCCGGAAGCGGGAGCGCCGTCATGCCCGAGGCGTTCTCGACCACAAACTGGTTGCTCACTGCGTCGTAGAGACGGTATTGACCTGCGCCTACGTCGATCGATACCGTCTGCGCCGTTGTGTAGGGGTTGTAATACAGGTACGTCGGGTAGGCGTCTTTCTGGAAATAGTCGGTTCTGCGCGCATCCAGCCGCAGAATCATGGGCACCTCCGTGGTGTCGACAATACCGCCCAGAATGCCCACGTGCGACGAACCGTAGAGTGTCAGGTTGGTCGCGCCCCAGCCGCCGTCCATCGCATCGCCGGTGGCGTAGGGCGATTGTCCGTTTTTCTGGCGGCGGATGGCCTCGTAGCCGATGTAGCCCTTCGGGTCGTACTGCTGCGCCCAGTCTTCATTGTCCTGCTGTTCGGCGGGCAGGTACGGCGCATAAAACAGGCGGGAGGCGTTCGCCAGGTTCAACATCCACTTCCCGATGGCCCGCGCAAAGCGGTCGTCGTAGCGCACCAGCGGCACCAGCGCCCCGGCCTGTTCGTAGCCGTTCATGGCGAAGGCGTAGTCGTTGCTGCTGACCTCCCCGATCAGCCCCGACACCTCGTAGCCGCCCCACGTGCCGGTAATCGCTCCCCAGCTCCGCAACGGCCCAACGTTGAAACACCAGTTCATCAGTTTCTCCACGTCGTACGCCGTTCCGAGCTCGGCGTTCATGCGCGCGGCGGCGTAAACCCCATAGGGCAGTTGCAGTTCGTACGAAGGGTTGTTCGTGAGTCCTGACAGAAACTCCAGGCACCACTCCGCCCCTTTGCGGTAGCGCTCTTCACCCGTTTCCACGTAGGCGTTGTACAAAAGCCAGCCCAGCGCGCCCGCCGCTTCCGGCTCGATCACTCCGGAGGTCAATGGCGTCATGGAAGCCAGTCGCCAGGCCCGGTAGTTCATGTTCGGCTGTTGCCAGGGCGCTTCCTGCCCGCCCATGGTTTCGACGGCTTCGAGCCAACGATCTGCCACGGTGGTGAGTTGGGTCGCAAACGCCGGCGTGTTGGGATAGAGGTCGTAGAGTTGGTAGAAAAACACGTTCGGCATCACGTCGTACCACCAGTCGTTGCCGCTACTCGTCACTTTACCGTTCAGGTACACGTTTTCGCCCGGGCGGCGGTTGAACCACTCGCGCGCCTGCACCACCCAGTTTTCTCCGTACTGGTTGCTTTTGTCGAGGCCCACCAGCGTCGCGCCGATCAGGGCGGGCAGCGCATTGATGCCTTCGTGGTTGTCGGGGTAAGGCGTTCCGACCACCGTGTGCAGTCCGAACGAAGGCTGGTCGGGATAGTTGACCGGCGTCTCGTCCCGTTCGATCAGCGGCAGGTACGCACCCGTCCGCGAGAAATCAAACACCAGGGAGTCGTAGCCACGCGCCACACGAGCCCAGTCGCGCATCAGGTAGGGCGTCGGTTGGTCGGGCATTTGGTCGATGCGCGGAATGGCGATCTGCTGTCCCCAGACGGGCAGTGCGATCAGTAGAAGCAGAAGGGTGGTACGTAAGGGCAACCGTGTGTGCGTTAGGATTGAGAAAAAGTTAATCGCCGTAGCCGGGGTTCTGGGTGAGCTGCGCGTTCAGGTCCTGTTCGGTCTGCGGAATGGGAAACAGCTCGTGTTTGTTCTCCTGAAATCCGGCTTCGCCCGCCGCGTGCATCACCTCGGCAGCCACGCCCCAGCGGGTCAGGTCGAAGTAGCGGTGCATCTCAAACCCCAGTTCTACCCGCCGCTCGTGGCGGATCGCCTGAACCATGTCGGCCTGCGAAAGCCCCTGCACCGGAGGCAGGGCCGACGGATCGCTCGCCTGTGCGCGGGCGCGGGCCCGGACTCGCTCCAGTGGCACTTCGGCGGCGGCGGCGTTTCCCAGCTCGGCCTGGGCTTCGGCCTCCCACAGCAGCACGTCGGCAAAGCGGATGGCGCGGTAATTCAGGTCGCCATCGGCAATGGGACGGTCGGCGTTGCGGCTCTGCGGTTCAAGGTATTTTTTGGCGGTGTAGCCCGTAACCGAGTACAGCTTATTGCTCGGGTAGGGTTCGCCGAAAAAGTCGTTCCCGGCACGCCCCACCGTAAAGTCCAGGCGCGGATCGCCCGCTTCGAAGACATCGACAAAGTTTTGCGTGGGCAGGTTGAAGCCGTAGCCCCCGCCGTAAAAACGCGGGGCCAGAAACTGGTTCAGGTAGTTGCCCTGCGGCGGCACCGCTTTGCTGACGTGCTGAATTTCCCACACCGACTCCCGGTTGTTTTCTGTGGCAACCCGGAAGTTGTCCTGGTAGTCGGGCATCAGGTCGTACACACCCAGCGCTTTGATCTGCTCAACGGTGGTCAGCACTTCCTGCCATTTTCGCTGAAACAGGTACGCTTTCGCCAAGAGTGCCAGCGCGGCCCCTTGTGTCGCGCGTCCCACGTCGGCCCCGCTGTACGCCACCGGTAATACCTGCGCCGCCGCGGTGGCATCCTGTTCAATCAATGCCCACGTTGCTGCCTGCGTCGCACGCGGAATGCGCAGTTGGCCGGGGTCCAGCACCGTGGTGTACAGCGGCAACGGCCCGAACAGCTTGGTCAGCTCGAAGTAATAATACGCCCGCAGGAAATGTGCCTCGCCCAAAAGGCGCGCTTTCAGCCCTTCGTCCATCGCGATGGACGGCACCTTGTCGAGCACCAGGTTGCAGTTGTTAATGCCGTCAAAGTAGAGCGACCACTGGATCACGAGGTTTTCGTTGTCGGGAAAGATGCTGAAGTTGTCCAGCAGCAGGATGTCGGCCTGCGTCGCATCCCCGCCTTTGATGGCATCGTCCGACACCACATCGCCGAACACCCACATGCGGTTGTTGTTCTGTTGCGTGAAGTTGAGGCGCGAATACGCGGCGTTGACCGCCAGCATCGCGTCCGATTCCGACTGGTAAAACAGGTTTTCGTCCGACTGACCGATGCGGTCGCGGTCCAGAAAATTTTCGCCACAGGCCGACAGCAGAACGAGCGTGAGGCAGCAGGCAAGCGAGGGGAGCGTCTTCATCGGCATCACGGTTAGAAAGAGAGGTTAAGGCCCAGGGTGTAGATGCGAGGTTGCGGATAGGTACCCCAGTCGATGCCCACCGCCAGATCGTTCTGTCCCCGGTCGTTGTCGTTGGTGCCCATCTCGGGGTCCAGCCCCGGATAGTTCGTGAGCGTGAACGCGTTCTGCACACTGAAGTAGACACGGGTTTGCGAAAGGTGCGCCGCTTCGAGCCAGGAGGCCGGCAACGTGTAGCCCAGCGTCACGTTTTTCAGGCGCAGGTACGAGCCGTCTTCCAGAAACCGCGTCGAGTTGCGGGTGTTGTTGTTTTCATCCACCAGCACAACGCGCGGCATCGAGTTGCTGGTGCCGGGGCCGGTCCACCGTTCCAGAATTTCGGCCGACGAGTTGAAGGGGCGGGAGGCGTCTTCGCTGATCCGCCCGGCGTAGTTGTAGAGATCATTGCCCTGCACGCCCTGCACAAACGCCCGCAAATCGAACCCCCGGAAGCCCGCCGTGGCGGTGAGTCCGTAACTAAAGTCCGGAAACGGGCTGCCGATGTGCATCCGGTCGGCTCCGTCGATCACACCGTCGTCGTTGAGATCGCGGAAGCGGATGTCGCCAGGTGCCGTCCCGGCCGCCTGAAAGGCATGCGCATCGATTTCGCTCTGGTCCTGAAAGAGGCCATCGGCGACGTACAGGTAAAACGAGCCGATCGGGTAACCCGGCTCGGTGCGGGTCAGCGGAGGCGTCTGGCTGTTGCTCAGCCCGCCGGAAATCGGCTCGCCGCTACCCAGCGAAAGCACTTCGTTATGAATCGTTGTGAAGTTGGCGTCGACACTCCATGTAAACGGCCCGTCGTTGCTCTGGTACCCCAGCGACAGTTCCAATCCCCGGTTCTCCACGTCGCCGGCGTTGACGTAAGGAGCGCTTGCTTTCCCGGCCGCCAGCGGCAACGGCACCGGCACCAGCATGTCGGACGTGCGGCGGATGAAGTAGTCGGCGGTAAACGAAAGGCGATCTTTCCACAGGCTTACGTCCAGCCCTACGTTCGTAGTAGCGGAGGTTTCCCACTTCCGGTTGGCGTCGCCACGCGCCACCACCGCATAGCTCCGCACGGCCTGTTGCGGATTGCCGAAGGTGTAACCCACCGTCTCGTCGACGAGCGACGACGGATAGTAGTCGGGAATCTGGTCGTTGCCCAGTTGCCCCCACCCGGCCCGCAACTTCAGGTTCGAAAGCCAGGCGACGTCGCTCAGGAAGGCCTCGTTCGACAGGCGCCATCCCACCGAGACCGACGGAAAAATGCCGTAGCGTTGGTTACGCCCGAACCGCGAAGAGCCGTCGCGACGGAGGTTGGCGGTCAGCAGATAGCGATTGCCGTATTCGTACGTGGCCCGCGCAAACAAGGAAAACAGCGCCCAGTCGTAGGCCGTCTCCGAGTTCTGAATCTGGCTCAGCCCCCGCGAGAGGTAGCGGAAGTTGGGACGCTGGTCAGGAAAGTTGCTGCGCGAAGCGTTGGTAAAATGGCTCTGGTTTTGGATGGCTTCCGTTCCGATCACCGCCGTGGCGTAGTGCCGCTCGCCAAAGTAACGGCTGTACGACAGCGTGTTGGTCCAGTTCATCGTCGCTGTGCGCAGGTCGGTCAGGCTAAGGGAATTGGGATTATTGATGCGCCCGAAATTGCCCCACTGCTCGTTGAAGCGTTTGTCTTCACCCGTCAGAAAATCGATGCCCCCGTCCGAACGGAACTTCAGGTCTTTTATGATTTCCCACTCGGCATAGAGGTTGCCGAACAGGCGGTAGCGCCGCTCTTTGTTGTCCGTTTTCTCGGACAGCCCCACCGGATTGTAACCATCGCCGAAAAACGACTGGTCGGCGGGAAGATCGCTGTATTCTCCGTTTGCGTTCCGGAGCGGAATGGCCGGCGCCCGCAACAGCGCGTACCGGATAATGCCCCCGCCGTTGCCCCCCCCCCCATCGCCCGAACTGCCCACGACGTCTTTCTTCGAGTAGGTCAGCGTCAGGTTGGTACCTACTTTCACCTGTTTGCTGAGGTCCGCGTTGACGTTGGAGCGGAACGAATACCGCTCGAACCCGGAATTCGGGATGATGCCCTCCTGATTAAAGTAATTTCCGGCGAGGTAGAAACGGATGCGCTCGCTGCCGCCGCTGGCCGACAGGTTGTAACTCTGGATGGGCGCAACGCGAAACAGCGCATCGAGCCAGTCGGTGTTGGGTAAGGAATCGGCGTTGCCGGTAAACGGACTGATGGCCAGGGGCCCCTGCCCGTTTGCGGCCCGCTGGGCGTTGGTGTTGGCGATGGCCTCGTTCCGGATTTCGACGTACTGGGGCGTATTGAGGAGTTTGGGAAGGCGATACGCCTCCTGCCAACCGTAGTAGCTGTCGAGGTTGAACGTGGTTTTGCCACTCTTGCCCGATTTGGTAGTGATGATCACGACGCCGTTGGCAGCTCGGGCACCGTAGATCGACGCCGCGGCGGCATCTTTCAATACCGAAATCGACTCGATGTCGCGCTGGTTGAACGTGTTGATCGGTCCCTTGGTGGGTACCCCGTCGATGATGTAGAGCGGGCTGTTATCGTTGATGCTGCCCACGCCCCGGATGCGCACCCGAATGTCGTCGCCGGGCGCGCCGGTTCCCTGCGTAACTTGCACCCCCGCGGCCTGTCCCTGCAAGGCCTGGTCGATGCTGATGTTGGGCAACTGGTTCAGCTTCTGCGGATCGATCGACGCCACCGCGCCCGTCACATTTTGCTTTTCCTGCGTGCCGTAGCCCACTACCACCACTTCCGAAAGGGCCTGCACGTTGTCGGCCAGTTGTATGTTCAGGGTCGTCTGGTTCCCCACGAGAATTTCCTGCGTGATGTACCCGATGGACGAAAACACCAGCACGGCGCTCTCGTCGGGTACGGCTAGGGTATAATTTCCGTCTACATCCGTCACTGTCCCGCTGGCCGTACCTTTCAGCAGCACATTCACGCCGGGAATGCCTTGGCCCTGCGCGTCGGTTACCTGTCCGGTCACCCGGATTTCCACCGATAACGGCAAGGCGAGGGTCGCGAACCGGGACGATTCGGTCAGGGGCGAAGCACGCGTCAGCTGCGTGGTGGGCGGGCCCATGCCGGCGGTTCGGGACGGCACCGGCTCGACCGTGCGCGAACGGGTCGGCAGAATGGCGTAGTCGCCCGACCGCAGGCGCTTGTGCCGCAGGTTGTGGGGTTTCAACAGGGCCTTCAGGCTTTTTTCCAGGTTGCCCTGATCGCTGAATTCCCGGTCGGCAAATTTTCCTTCCAGGTAGCGGGTCTCAAAGATGAACCGCACCTGATACCGCGCCTTCAGCTCGTCGAGTACGGCCGTCAGCGCACGTTCCGACGTCTGGGATGGCGTGGCCGACGGAG
Organism: Catalinimonas alkaloidigena; assembly: GCF_900100765.1. Lineage (NCBI taxonomy): Bacteria > Pseudomonadati > Bacteroidota > Cytophagia > Cytophagales > Catalimonadaceae > Catalinimonas > Catalinimonas alkaloidigena. The sequence goes on from NZ_FNFO01000003.1 coordinate 476,244, forward strand.
CCTGCCGGGACGACGCCAGGGGCTGCGCCCAGCCCGCGCTGGAAAGGCAGCTCAGGAGAAACCCTACAACATAAAAAAGTGAGCGCATGGTGGTGGATACGCGTTTCAGGGTGATGACTTATTGAATAAGAAGGCGGTTTTGCTCCCGCTGAATCTCCAGGTCGAGTACTTCTTCCAGGCTTTCGAGGAACACGTCCAGCGAGGGAGCCTGAATTTCGCCGGTCAGTCGCCGCTCTTCCGTGACCGGATCGGCAAAGGCGACGTCTACTCCCCACTGGTCTTTCAGATGCAAGGCAATCTCGGACAGGGGCGTATCGTCGAATACGAACAATTGGTGCTTCCAGGCGGCCTGCGCCGCTACGTCGACGGGCTGTTTTTCCAGCCGTTGGGTCGCGTCCGAAAACTGCCCCAGGTCGCCGGGCACCAGCATAATCGGGTCGGCAGCCGCCGCGGGCGTCACTTCGGGATTCAGTTGCAACTGGACGCTTCCCTGCTGCAAGGCGACCTGCGTTTTCCCACGTCGGTGCCGCACGTTGAACGACGTGCCCAGCACACGGATATCGAGTTCGGGGGTGTGTACGCGAAAGGGCTGATGATTGGCTGTATGCACCACGTCGAAAAACGCCTCGCCTTCCAACCACACGTCGCGGTCTTCCGTGGCGTCCCAGCTTGCCGGATACCGTAACTGCGAATGGGCGTTCAACACGACCCGCGACCCGTCGGGCAGCTCAAGCGTACGCGTCTCGCCAAAGGCGGTTTCGACACGTTCCCACTGGTTCGACAACACCCACACGGTGGCGGCGCTGCTCAGAATCAGGAAGCTGATCACGGCGGCCATTCGGTAAAGCGTGCGCTGCCGTCGCCGGGAATCTAATTGCGCCTGTACGTCCTGCCAGGCGTCCTGCACGTCCGGCTCGGAGACAACAGGATTCTGAAAACGCAACCGGCGCACCAGCTGCACGGCCTGCGCAACGGTCGGACGTTTGTCGGGATGTGCCGCCAGCCAGTCTTGCCAGAACCGTTCGGTTTCCGGTTCCGGGTGCTGTACCCAGGCAGTAAATGCCTCGTCGGCGGCAAAATCTTCTGCTTCGTAGTGATCGTACTTCATCGGCCTGCGGTGCTTTCATGAGCCACTCACTCCTATTATGCAGGCCGTACGGTTTTGTACCTACGTCGTCCGAAAAAAATGGAACGATCAGGCGGACGGGAAAAGGGTCCGTTCCAGCAGAAGAATCAGAATATGAATGATTTTGATGTGGACTTCCTGAATGCGGTCGGCGTACCCGAAATGCGGTACCCGAATTTCGACGTCGGCCTGGCCGGCCAGCTTGCCCCCGTCTTTGCCCGTCAGCAACACCACCTTCATTCTCTGCGCCCGTGCCGCTTCCACGGCTAGCATCACGTTGCGTGAGTTGCCGCTGGTGCTCAGCCCGAACAGCACATCGCCGGGGCGGCCCATGCCTTCCACAAACCGGGAGAACACGCGCTCGAATCCGTAATCGTTGCTGACGCACGAGAGGTGACTGACATCAGAAATGGCAATGGCGGGCAGCGAAGGGCGTTCGTCGCGATACCGGCCGGTAAGTTCCTCGGCAAAATGCATGGCGTCGCAGTGCGATCCCCCGTTGCCACACGAAATGATTTTGCCGCCCGCCCGAATGGCTTCTGCCATCAGGGCCGCGGCCTGTTCAATGTTCTGTACTTGTGTGGGATCGTTCAGAAAGGCGTCGAGCACACGCGCCGCCTCTTGCAACTCGTCCCGAATGGTTTGTAAATGCATCATGCCGACTTTGCAACAAAGATGCGGGGATGCTCACAGAACCGCAACCTAGCGATCCGGGTCGTCGAGGTCTTCGTACGGATGGGGCGGAAGCTGCTCGGGCGGTTGCGTAGACTTCGGAGGGGTGTTGGTGGCGGGAGGCGGGGGCGTTGCGGCTTTGTCGCGGCCAAATCCCGGAATGATGGTACGGCTCTTTTTCTGCTCCGGCCGCTGCGAAGTTGCCAGGTCGTCGTAATAACGGGCTTTTACTTCGTTTACTTCCCGCTGCAGACGGGCCACCTGCCGTTGCAGTTGCGAAACGTGCGCGTTTTCGACCAGCACCTCGACGATGAACAGCAGCAATCCCCCCATCAGCCAGCCGGACCAGAACCCCACGTCGTTGACAATGTTGAGCGACCCCAGGATGCTGTCGCTGTACAAAATCAGCAGAATGCTCAGCACCAGATAAAGCGCGAAAACGAGGTACAGAAAATTTTTAAACGATTTCATGCGAAATCTTCTTAACGACTTTAGTTATTCAGGTGTAGGCAGCTCCTCCAGGTATTGATTGAGTGCTTCGACCGAAGCCTCGGACGCGAACCCCTGGTTGACCACCTGGTAGTGCTGCGGGTCACACGTGTAATGATACGCAAATTTGGCAAATGACAATCGCGTCTCTTCTTCCGCAAACAGGGGGAGCAGATCCCAGACGTCGGTAGCCCGCACGGCCGCCTTCCGCACCGCCAGAATGGCGATATCCAGTTTACGTTCGTCGGCATCGGCTTGTTCAATTTCGTCGCGCAGCGACGCCAGGGCCTGGTCGGTCAGCGTCTTTTCACACAGCGGCACCTCGTCGTCGACCGGAACGTCCATCGAATCGTCCGGCAGTTCCTCGGGCGGCAGAGCGGCTTCGGGCGAGGTGTCGTCCGGCAGCGGCTCGTCGGGCCACTGCTCTGCCGGAGGGGCCGGTGTGGCAGGCGGCGCGGTGGGCGGTGCACTGGCGACGGGTGCCGAGCCTCCGCACCGCTGGTCGGGTGGCAAGGCAAAACTGCCCACTTCCACAATGCGGTAGTTGCGCCAGCCGGCGTGTTCAATCTCGAAAATGGTTTCCTGGCCATCGCTCAACAAAATCCGGCTCGACTGCCGGTTCACCACCCCGCGTGCGGCAATTTCGAGCGTCACGAAATGCGGCCCCGGTTCGATGCCCATTGTCTTCACAAAAACATCCGGGCGCGGATTCATCAGCTTGCGGTCGATAAAAACGCGAATGCGCTGGCGGTTGCTGGTGCGAAACGTAAGCGCCGCACAGGGGCGGGCGGGTGCGACTTGCGCCGGGGCGGGGTCCTGCGGTTGCGCCCCGGCGACCGGGCTGAGGCTACACAGGAACATCAGGAGAAAGAAGAGGTTTTTCATCGTCGTTCAAAGGCTTGATGAAAACAGAGAACCAATTTTTGTACCAGTCGCAAACGCTATGTCCCGCTACGCTCCCGTGCCGGAGCCCACGGGGGGTCAAAACATGGCGTCCCTCCCGACCGTTTGTATCCGCAGGCACCGGATTTTGAATGAAAATCTTCCATCCTTTGTTTTGTAGCCATGCACATGCTTTTGTTTGTTCTGTCCTGGTGGTGGCTGAGTACCACCACGCCCGTGTCGGCCCACCCTCCGGCCGCGCCTGCGCCCCGGATCATCAAATTTGCGGAATTGGAACGCGTCTTACAGCAGCAGGAAGATACGCTTTACGTCGTGAACTTCTGGGCAACGTGGTGCGGTCCTTGCATTAAAGAATTACCCGACTTTGAGGCGGCCGCCCGGAAGTATGCCGACCAGAACGTTAAGTTTCTGCTGGTCAGCCTCGATTTCGCCAACCAATTTGAGAAAAAAGTGATTCCGTTTGTCGAGAAGCGAAAACTTTCTTCTGAAATCGTACTTCTCGACGAACCCGACTACAATACCTGGATCGATTCGGTAGAGCCCTCGTGGCAGGGCAGCATTCCGGCCACGTTGATTTTCAATAAAAAAGACGATATTCGGCTGTTCAAAGAGGGCATGCTGCAACCCGGCGAACTGGAGACCCTGATTGAACAAGCGCTTTAATTCCGATCACCTTTAATCTGTTTGCACTCATGAAAAGATTTGCCCTGAGTTTTCTGCTGGTGATGCTCGTCGCGGTGGCGGCTTTTGCACAAGGCTATGAGGTGGGCGACAAAGCCCGCGATTTTTCGCTCAAGAACGTGGACGGCAAGATGGTGTCGATGAAAGGCGATTCGTCAGCCAAAGGTTACATCCTGGCGTTTACGTGCAACTCTTGTCCGTTTGCGCAGGCGTACGAGCAGCGCATCATCGCCCTGCATCAGAAATACGCTGCCAAAGGCTATCCGGTCATCGCCATCAACCCGAACGATCCGGAAAAACAGCCGAAAGATTCGTTCGAGGCCATGCAGAAAGTCGCGAAAAGCAAAAGCTATCCGTTTGCATACGTGATGGACAACACGCAGGAAATTGCCCGGGCGTACGGAGCTGTGCGGACACCGCACCTCTTTATCGTGAAAAAATACGGTAGCGATTACAAAGTGGAGTACATCGGCACGATCGACGACAATGCCAACGATCCGGCGGCGGTCAACAAGAAATACGTGGAAGATGCCATGAACAGCATCCTGGCGGGCAACCCCGTGCAGGTGAGCGAAACCAAAGCCATCGGTTGCGGCATCAAGTGGAAAGACGCGTAATCGCCTAACGACATGATACCCTGAAGCCTTCCTTCGGACCGAGGAAGGCTTTTTTTATGCGCTTTTCTCCGGCACCAGTTCAAGGGAAACGCTGTCAGGACGCACCGCGAAGCGCGCGAGTTTGCCACACGGCAACGCCAGGTTACGCCCCACGTGCCCGACCGGAAATCCGAACGCCAGCGGGTAGGTGTATTCGGCCACGGCTTCGGCAATAATCTCCTCGTACGACTGCCCAAACGGAACGGCATCCGGTTCGATGTCGGTAAATTGCCCCACTACCAGCCCGGCCAGTTCGGCCAGTTGCCCGGCGCGTTTCAGTTGCCCGACCAGCCGATCGATACGGTACAGCGATTCCCCGACTTCTTCCAGAAACAGAATCTTGTCGCGCAGCTCCAGTTCCGTCAGAGTCCCCAGGCTGCAACACACGATGGAAAGCGTCCCGCCGGCCAGCGGCCCTGCCGCCTCGCCCAACCGGTTGAGGGGATGCGGCGGGAGGTGATAGGCAACTGCTTCCCCAAACAGCACACGCCGCAGACTTTCGAGGGCTTCGGAGGCGCCTTCCTGCCGAAACGAAACGGGCATGGTGGCATGCAGGGCTTGGAAACCCGCCCGATTGAGCTTGGCCAACAGTACGGTAATGTCACTGAACCCGATGATCCACTTGGGCCGCCGGGCAAAACCGTTCAGGTCCAGAGCGTCGACAATGCGCGTGGTGCCGTAGCCCCCGCGTGCGCACAGGATCGCCGCTACGTCGGGATCGTCGCAGGCCGTTTGCAGATCGTGAAGGCGTTCGGCGTCGGTGCCCGCGTACTGGTGGTGCCGCCCCAGCACGTGCTCGCCGTACGAGACGCGCAGCCCCCAGCCTTCTAAAATCGCTGTGGCGTGGTCGACGACCGCCGCTTCGGGCAGCGCCTTGGCCGGCGAAAGCAGGACGACGCGGTCGCCGGGACGGAGCGGCGCGGGGGCAGACAAAGCAGTAGTTGACAAAACGACGTTCGGGTTAAGGTTAGGAGGTAAATGTAGAAAAGATCGGGCGCTTGCGCAGGAACGGACCGCGAGGCTAATGCCTAGACACGAAAAACGCACCACCCGGACGAGGAGCGGTGCGTTTTACACGTTGTAATCTCGCTGATTATCTTACACTTTCTCCACTTCCTGTTCCAGTTTCAGCACGTGGTCGCCGTCTTCCTGCGCGATAAAAAGCGCTTTGTTGCCGGACTCGCCTTTGCGGGTAATTTCCTTCCCTTTGATGGTTTTGGTGACTTCCTCGGCATAGGTTTCCACGACTTTGCCCTCGGCGTAGCTACTGCCCCACTTCCATTTCACATGGGAGCCCTTCTGAATCGTTGCCATAGTCGATTTATCAATTCGGTTAAAAAATGTTTCTACTTCATCGGCATTTCTACGTAGAAGAAAAAAGGCCGGATTTATTACCTTAACTAACCGCAGAACGGCGGGTTGGTTTTAAAAAAGTTGAAAGAGTTGACCTTTCTTGTGTACGTTCTGCCGAAGTCACTTCGTTTTTTAACGGACTTCCCATCCACTTCTTTAATTATTGCATCACCTTGAAGCTTCGGTCCGCTTACAGACTGTTGGGATACGCGTCAGGCACACTGGTAGGACTGGTGGTGCTGCTCAGCGTGTTGCTCTGGGTGTTTCAGGACCGGATCATCGCCCGTTTCGTGACCGAAGCAAACCGCTACCTCACGTCCGAGGTGCATGTGGAGAAAATCGACATTTCGATCTGGAGCAAGTTTCCTCGCATCGCCCTCGATTTTGAGAACGTACTGATCAAAGGCAGCCTGCCCGACGCGCCCGAACCGCTGGCCAACGTGCGTCATCTGTACTTTACGTTCAGTCCGTTCAGCCTCCTGCGCGGGCACTACGAAGTGGAGCAAGTCTGGCTGGAAGGCGGGCAGGTCAGCGTCCGCGTCGACCGACAAGGGCAACCGAATTACAACATTTTCAAAACCGATACGACGGCGACCCCGGCCGCCGAACCGGTTCGCTTCAACATCAAGCGCATCCAACTAAAAACGGTGCTGGTCGAGTACCTGCTGGAAGGCTCGCAACAGCACCACCGGCTGCTGGCCGAAGAGACCACCGCCCGGTTGAATCTCCACGGCAATCAGCTGACGGTCGGCGTCGACGGCGGGCTGCTGGTGCATCAGATCGGAGTGGGCAAGGATATCTATTTCCGGGACAAACCCATGCAGGTGCAGTCAGAAATTCAGATGGACCTGGACAGTGGCCTTTACCGGGTGATGCCCTCGCGACTCCTGATCGACGGCGCCTCTTTTACGGTGGCCGGGCTGATCGAAACCCACGGTGGTGTCTCGCTCGATCTGCACACGGAAGGAGAACGCGCCACGCTGCAAACCCTGACGTCGCTACTGCCGACTTCGATGACGGAGAAGTTGCGCGTCTACCGCAGTGAAGGCGAAGTGTATTTCGACGGGCGGGTGAAAGGCCACGTCACCGACACGCAAGCGCCGCTGCTCGATTTCCGTTTCGGCTGTCGCAACGCCTCGTTTTACCACCCGGACCTGAAGCAGCGCGCCACGGGCGTCTATCTGACCGGTTCGTTCACCAACGGAGCGCGGCAGCACCTGGCCACCAGCGAATTGCGGCTGTCGGACGTGAAGGGTAATCTGGACGGCAAGCCGTTCACGGCCGATTTTCTGCTGCGCAACTTTGAAGATCCCTACGTCGAAATGCGTCTGGACGCAACCCTCGACCTTGCCGCCCTTACGGCCTTCTATCCCGTCGACGAAATCAGGCAGGCCGGCGGCACCCTGGATGCAAACGTGGACTTCGCCGGGCGGCTGCGCGACCTGAAATCGGGCAAGCGCTCCAAACTGCGGGCCGAGGGTGAGTTGCAGTTCGATCAGGTGCACTTCCGCATGCGCGACAAGCCGTTGCAGTTTCAGGGCTGGAGCGGTCTGCTGGTAGTGAGCGGTCACGATCTGGCGGTGCAGGAATGCGTCGGGCGCATTGGCCGCAGTGATTTTGCGCTGGATGGCATTTTCAAAAATGCACTCGCGTTTCTGCTCTACAACGACGTTTCGCTGCACGCCGACGCAAGTTTTCGGTCTACGCTGCTCGATCTGGACGAGCTGCTGTCGGCTTCCGGACAGGCGGCCGCCGATCCGAAAAGCGGAGCAGAAGAAGAGTACCGCTTCAAAGTGGAGCCGCGCTTCTCGTGTGCGCTCGATTGCCACATCGAGCGGCTGGTGTTCCGCCGGTTCGACGCGCGGCGCATCGACGGCGACTTGCAGCTGCGCGATCAGGTAGGGCGCATCAACCGCGTGGCAATGCAAATTGCCGGTGGGCAGATCAGCAGTTCGGTGGTGATGGACGCCCGCCAGCCGGAGGCCATTGAGGTGCAGGCACGGGGGCGCTTCGAACAGCTTCACGCCGACAGTCTGTTCTACGTTTTCGAGAATTTCGGGCAGGACTTTTTGCAGGATCATCACCTGAAAGGAAGAATCACGTCGACCGTCAACGCGTTTCTGGTCCTGAACAGCCGGTTAGACATCGATACCGAGCGACTGGTGGCCGACGCCGACGTCACAATCCAGGACGGTGAGTTAATCAACTTCAAGCCCATGCAGTCGCTTTCGGCATTTCTGGACGATCGCCAGTTGGCCCACCTCCGGTTTTCGAAGCTGGAGAACCACCTGCGCATCGACCATAAAACGGTGTACATTCCTGAAATGATGATCCGCAACAATGCCATGAGTCTCTCGATTGAAGGCACCCATACGTTCGATCAGGTGATGGATTACCGCATTGGCATTCCGCTGCACGACCTGAAACGCCCCGACCGCGACGCGATTTACGGCATGGTAGAAGACGACGGACTCCACTCGAATCTTTTCCTGACGCTCAAAGGCACGTCCGATAACTTCAAAGTAGGGTACGACACCCGGAAGGTGAAGCAGAAGATCAAAGAAGGCCTGAAGCAAGAAGCGAAAGAGTTCCGTGACCTGTTTGGTGGCAAACAGCAGGCCCGGCAGGCCGAACCCAAAGACACGACGAAAGCCGCAGACGAAGGCGAATTCTTCGATTTTTAGCGAGTGGGCTGAACATCGTCCCCGGAGTGCGGGTTATACAGGTGAACTTTTTCGCCTGTGCAAACGCTCCAACCCCGTTACATTCTGTACACCCCCGACGCCCTCAACCACCGCGGCCAAGCCGTGCTGGAGCGTTACTCCGACGCCGAGCGCATCGTCATCAAGCAACACAACCGCCTGCCCGACCTGGGCCTGAAACACTTCCGTGCCAAGTCCGATCTGCTGGTGCTGGGCCGGCTCAAAACCCTCGTCAATAAAGATAACGGCCGCAGTGCCGATTACATCGCGCCGAGCTTAGCAAACGGCTGCTTTGGTGGCTGCACGTACTGCTACGTGGACCGGAACAAGCCCCTCAACCCGATTACGCTTTTCACCAACACCGAAGAGATTCTGGCCGAGGTCGACCGCCACGCCCTACACCTGCCCTGGCCGCGCGTCCCGGCGCAAACCGACCCGACGTTTTACGTGTACGACATCGGGTGTAACTCCGACGTCTCGGTCGATGCCCAACTGAGCGACGCCATACGCACCGCCGTCGCGTTTTTTCGCGCGCACCCGCGGGCCAAAGGCTCGTTTGCGACCAAGTTTGTGAACCGTGACTTGCTCACCTACGATCCGCAGCGCAAAACCCGCATCCGCTTTACGCTCCTGCCGCCGCACGTCAGCAAACTGGTCGATGTCCGTACCGATCCCGTCGCCGAACGGCTGGCCGCACTCAACGATTTTTACGACGCCGGTTACGAAGTCCACGTCAATTTTTCGCCGGTGATTGTTTACGGGAATGCGGACGATCGCCAGGCGTGGCGACACGATTACCGCGCGTTGTTCCGGCAACTAGACGCAAGCGTTCGGCCGGAGGTAAAAGCGCAGATGAAGTGCGAAGTCATTTTCCTGACGCACAACGTCGCGCAGCACGCCCTCAATCAGGAAATACATCCGCAGGGCGAGGCCTTGCTGTGGCGACCGGAGCTTCAGGAGACCAAAACCAGCCAGTACGGTGGAGAGAACCTCCGCTATCGCCACGACCTGAAACGGCAGATGATCACGATTTTCCGGGAGCTATTGCAAGACGAGATTCCGTGGTGCGAAGTGCGTTACATTTTTTAAGCTTTTCCGAAAGATCGGTAACACCTTCGGTTCGGGAGAAGTGAGGGCCAAAACCGCTCACGCGCCGTACGTAATCTGTTTCTGTTGGGCGGCTCCTGTGAGGTCTGAACGGCTTTATCCAGCAGGTTCTTCCTTTGCGGCACGTGGGAAAACCTATGGTCGGCGTCTTTTCTACTCATAGCATCTTCCAAAGAAGGAGTGATAAAATAATTCGTTTTAGTAACTCCTATAAACCGTATCCGTTTTTATAACTACAACCAACAGTAGTACCAACTAAGCACTTTTTAATCATGGAAGATAAAAGAAAAAATTATCCCGGATATACACATGGAGAAGACGAGCTGCGCGCCACAAATGAAGCCCGCACCAACAGCCCTGAGAGCTACGAGGACGGCGGCATGAACGCGCAGGATCTCCAATCAAGCACTTCGGATGGGCTAACGGCCAATCAGCCGATGGCCGAAACAGGGCAGTGGAAAACCGCTCCCGATGATTTGAATCCCGCACGACGCGATCAATCAGAAAGCGAATGGAATGAGCGTACGGACGATTACGCCAGCCGCGAGGACGCGAGCCTGGGTAACCAGCCGGCGCACGGATGGGACGAAACGCGTAACGACGTTAATCCCACATCGACCAATCGTCTGGACGACCGGCCGGGCCACGTGGTGGGCGAAGGGTACAATCCAACGATGTCCAATGCCGCCCAGCAAAGCCACTACGCGGAAGTAGCGCGCGAAGCCAGCCGCGAAGCGTACGAAGCCAAAGATCCGGAGAACACAAATCCGGTGGGCCTTCATACGTCGGCTCATACCGAATTTATTGCGGGGAATAACCCGGAGCCGGAGGTATTCTCGGCCATTTTTTACAATGCCGACCGCGCGGAAGATGCATACCGCCAACTGAAAAATCACGGTTACCGTGAGGATGAAATCACGGTGGTTATGTCGAAAGACACCCGTGAGCGCCATTACAACGACGACCGTTACCACGATCCGGAAACTGATTTGGGCAATCGTTCGCTCGAAGGTGCCGGAGCGGGTTCGGCTATTGGGGGTACAATTGGGGCCATCGTCGGTGCCATTGCTGCCGTCGGGACCTCGGTAATTCTGCCGGGTGTCGGTCTGGTGATTGCCGGACCAATTGCGGCGGGTCTGGCCGGTGCGGGTGCCGGTGGACTGGCGGGTGGCATCATCGGTGCGCTGGCAGGTGCCGGAGTACCAGAAGAAAAAGCCCAGGTTTACGAGACGGGTATTAAGGAAGAAGGCGGTATTCTGATCAGCTTCAAACCGCACGGTCGCTCCGACGCCGAGCGATTCGAACGTGAGTTCCGGCAAATTGGGGGTGAGCACATCCACTATTAATCGACATTCTTTGTTTTATGGAAAGGTCGGGTTTGTAACCCGGCCTTTTTTTATGCCCTTCGCAGAAGGGGAGTAAAGTAAAAGCGCCGTAGGAACGTCTTCTGGTAAAGAGGGAAAGACTACCGAGGGTAGATCAAAACCCCATTCATCAAACAAGAGCAACACAACTATTACAAAAGATAGCAATGCTATTATATCCTCTGCCATTCACATAGCTTTCAAACCGGTCTTCCTGTTCTGATACCGCTATTGAAGTATCGCCTACATTCTGCTGGAATCTTCGTTAACTTGAGTGAAATTAATTTTGACATCGTTTTCTGCACGCGCTATGAACGCTCGACTTTTCCATCTTCCGATTCCTCGTTCGCTGGGCCTGTTGCTGCTGTGCTGCCTGGGTCTGAATCCGGCGGGGTGGGCGCAGCAGGTAGAAACCCTGACGGCGAAACCGCTTTCGCAGGCGATCAAGACGCCCCTGCGGCCCGTGCCGGAATACCGGTCGGTGCAGTTACCTGTGGTCACCCGGGGCGGCGATCTGGTACCTATTCTGGCCGAAACCGAAGGGCTTTTTGCACGCCAGAACGCTCAGGTAACGTTGGTGCGCGAAGACGATTTTCGCAAGCAGGTAGAAGCCAGCCTGTCGGGCCGAACGCCGTACGTGCGCGGTACGTTAGGGATGATCACGGCCGCCGCGGAGGCTTTTCAGGCCCAAGGTGGCGATCTGGTGGTGATTTATCAGCTCACGTGGTCTGCCGGCGGCGATGCCCTGGTGGTACGGGCCGATTATGACCTGAAAGAGATTAAGACGCTGGCTGCACCGCTGTACGGCCCCGCAATGGACTATTTGCCGCACCTGTGGCAAGACAAGGCGCTGAAAAGCACCAAGATCCGCTGGGTGGCTGAACCTACGCTGCCCGGTTATGCAACGCCGGGAAAAGTGGTAGACCCAGCTTCGGTATTTCAGGCCGATCCGACACTCGACGCGGCGCTGTGCCTGTTGCCCGATGCCCTGATGCTGACCTCGAACGGTACAATCGGAACCGGAGCCGAGGGGTCGGTCAAAGGTGCGACGTTGCTGCAATCGACCCAAGCCGACGCCAAAGTGATTGCGGACGTGTATGCGGTACGGAAAGATTATCTGGAACAACATCCGCAGGAGGTGGCCCGACTGGTGCAGGCGCTGATGGAAGCCGAAACGCGTTTGGAAGCGTTGGCAAAAACCCCGACCGATCCGGCCTACCGCCGTTTGCTGACCACCACCGCACAGCACTTGTTCGGCACAGCGCACGCAACGGCCGAGACCGAAGAGTTGTGGAACGGCTACCAGTTTGTCGGTCGTGAAGAGAACCAAACGTTCTTTACAGGGCAGGATAGCCTGATAAGTCCGTTTCAACAGCACGTCGTTGCGCTACAGCCGGGCTTGCAGGGATTGGGCGTGGTGGCCAAACCGGTGACGTTGCAGGCTGCTCCCTGGGAATATACCCGAGACGGCGTTCGGTACGCGGTTCCGGTGGTGGCAACACCAGCGGCCGATACGGTAGCGCGTCAGGACAGCGCCGTTGCTCCGGCAACCGCAACGGTCCAGGCGCCCACCCCGAACACGGCAGCGGCTCCGCCCGGCGAGCTGGAAATTTATTTCGCGCCGAACGAACGCACCTCCGACAAAACCTACACGGACGATTTCCGGCAGGTACTGGCCATGACCCGTGCGTTTCGGAACCCGGTCGTCAAGATCGAGGGCCACGCAGATCCGCAAGGCATCCTGAAGGCCAAAGCCGAAGGCGCTTCGGAGCAGCAGTTGAACACGCTGAAGCAGCGGGCCAAGAACCTTTCGTACGTTCGGGCAGAGCAGATCCGTGCACAATTGCTGGACTATGCGCAGACGCAAAATCTGCCCCTCGATCAGGAGCGGGTGGTGGCCATCGGCGAAGGCGTACAGCACCCGAAATACGAGTCGCCGAAAAACGAAGCGCAGTGGCAAGCCAACCGGCGGGTGGTGTTTCGGGTAGAAGAAGCCGCTGTACAGTAACGTGAACCACAAAGCAACGAACGACCATGCGTGTCATTTTCAAAATATTTTTCGTCCTGTTGGCCATCCGGCTTTTTACCTGCGAAGGCAAGGTGAAGCGCGACGTCGCCGAATTCGGGCGCGATTTTGTCCCCAAGCCCAAGGTTGAGGAAGTGAGCGGGGAAGATCTCTCCGAAGAAACACCCCCTCCGACCGACGCTTCGCCGCTGCTTGCCGCCAACTACTACTTCATCTTCGACGGAAGTGAGAACATGGAAGAACGGTGTGCCGGACAGGAGAAACTCCGCAGTGCCCAGCGGGCCGCGCAGGAACTTATTGAGCAGGTGCCGGACGATGCCAACATGGGCCTTTTGGTATTTGACGACCATCGCGACCGAGGAGAAGCGTTTACCGAGCCGGTTGCTTTGGGTCCCGACAACCGGAAAAAGATGAACCGCGCCCTTCGCCGCATCGACGCGGACGGCAACTCGTCGCTACGCGAAGCCATCTACCAGGGCGTCAACCAACTGGAAGAGCAGTCGAAAAAGCAACAGGGCTACGGCGAGTATCACCTCGTCATCATCACCGACGGGCAGGACATTGGCTTGGAAGACGCCGCCCGCTACGCCGTAGAGAAAGGCATTGCCATCCATACGGTGGGGCTGTGCATCGACCGGGAGCATCCGTTACGAACGTACGCGCTCTCGTTCCAAAATGCCAACGAACGCACCGATTTCACCCTTACGCCGGAAGCGGAGCGGGTAGAGCCTGAAACGTTCGAACCAATTGATACCAAAACGCTGGTGGCGGAAACTCAAACGCCGGCCACCGCCGAATAACACTAGTTTGCAGCAGATCATGAAAAAGTGGTTAGGTCCTTTTGCGGTATTTATGCTCATCACGTCAGGCATGGGTGCCTGGTGGTACGGACGACGCATTCTGTTCGAGCAAGAGCAGATCGCCACGTCGGACGCCGTCGGCCACATCGAGCACCTGCGCATCGCGGGCGACCATCAGCCGGGGTATTGGTTTCTCCACTCCCCCCAGATGAAAGCCCGGCAGGCGCGCAGCGGACAGGCCATCGACTTCACGACGAGCCACGGCGACTATGCCGCACAATTGCAAAGTCTGGTCGACGGAACACAGGATGCGCTGGTCATGCCGGTGGAATCGTATCTGAAGTACGGTAGCGGGTTCGACTACCCGGGCGTGATTGTCGCCAGTCTATACGGCCCGCGCACGGCCCAGCCGGACGCCCACCCGACGGCCCAGCAGCAAACCAGCGACGCGCATGTAGAGGTAATTCAAACCAGCACGAATGCCATCGAAGTACCTACGCTGACGGTATTGGTCGTAAACCGGGAAACCGTTTCGCAGAAACCCGGGCAGGTTAAACTGCTTCTGAAAAATTATTTCCAGACCCTGGACTACTATACCGGCCATCGCGACGAGTTCGTGCAGGCCCTGGTGCAGGAAACGGAAATGACTCCGCAGGAAGTAGAAAAATTTCTGGCCCGGACCGACTGGTACGACCTGCGCGAAAATAGCTACGAGTTGTTCGGCGTGAGCCGCAACCCGGCGGAAGGGCAGCCTAATAAACTGGTCAGTACCCTGGTGCAACGTAATTCGAGCGTCGATCCGTACCGGCTGATCAACAGCAACTTCTTACGGGAACTGCTGAACAGCGAGGCCACCACCTTCACGGCCCTGACCGAAGAAGCGTGGGCGCAGCTGACCACCACGACGGTTCTCGACGCGGCTCCGGTGATTTTCCAGCGCAGCACAGACGAGCTAGACTACGAAGACGAAGTATTGATCGATCAGGTTGCCGAGCGCGTGAAACAGGAGTACCCGGGTTACCGGCTGATCGTACGCGGCCATACGGGACTAGGCGACGAAGCGGCCAACCTGATTTTGTCACAACGCCGTGCCGAGAAAGTGCGGGCGCAGTTGATCAGCCGTGGGCGGCTGGACGCCAATCAGTTGCACGCGGAAGGCGTAGGGGCCACACAACCGCCCACGCGCCAGGCCGACGAATCGGAGCGGGCGTACCGCCTGCGGATGCCGCGCGTAGAATTTATTCTGGCACAGGCCAATCCTCTCTAAACCATGTCAAAACGAACTTCACTTTATAAACCAAAATCCGTTGACGAGGTCTTCAAACCCGTCACGTACGCCGACCTCAGTCCGGGAGCGTTGCGCCGGGCCCGACGCCAGCATGCGTTTGGCCACTGGACATTCCGCTACTCCCTGGTGGCGGTAGCCTCCTCTTTAGTGGCGATGGGCTTGTTCGGCATGTCGGAAATCCTGTTCTTTCTGGCGGCTTCCTCCTCTACGCTGAGTGCAGCGTCGGTTTCGTGGAATTACCTGGCGAATCCCGATGAGGTGGAAAGCCGCTACGTGGAGCGTATTCAGCGCCAGTTGGCACAACAGACGCAGGAACGTCGAACCCAATTGCGTGCTTACCTGACCGAGTACAACGGACAGCGTGGCCTGGTGCAAATGGAGTCGTTACAAAAGCAGTTCGATGCACTGGTGGAAATGCTTCAGACCAAGTTCGAAACCACGGAGCTGACGTACCAACGCTACTACGGCATTGCCCAGGAGGTTTTTCTGGCCTCGATCGATAACCTCTCGGAAGTAGCGCTTTCGTTGCAAAGCATTGACGGCATCGACGTATTTGAGATTCAGCGTCGCCTCAAAGCGCCCATCCTGATGCCGGGCGAGCGGGAGGCGCTGCAAAAGCGGCTGGCCCTATACGAAGCCGAAAAGCGGGACATCGAACAACGCTACCTGGAAAACGAACGGGCGCAAACGCAGATCGCCGAGACGACGGTCGCCATCTCGAACATCGACGTCAGCAATAAAGAGGCACGCCTCACGATGGAAGAAGCCATGCGCGAGCTGGTCGAACTGACCAAGCGCGCTCACGAATACTCTACGCCCAAGGTCAGTGCTTAACCGCCCGATCCCTGGCTACATTTCACAATTACTCACGACAAACCCTTATTTCTGAATACTATGGCAACGCAACCCAATAAACCCGTCAAACCTGTGGAACCCGAATTTGAGGAACTGAATTTCGAGCCGGAGCGTCCCATTGACCCGGAGCTGGATAAAAAGGCAGATGAGTTTCTGACGCAGCTGCTGAGCGACGAAACGGCCAGCAACACCAAGCGCCGGGCTGTCGACGAGATGGGGACGCGCACGCAACAGGAAATTACGAACCTCAGCAAAATGCTGGAAGGGCCGATCAAAACCCTGGCCGAAACCGGCGACAACGGGGGACCGGTGGCCAAGTCGCTCATCGACCTGAAAGAACAGGTAGAAGACCTCGATCCGGCCAAGTTCGATTTTTCCAGTCCGTCGGGGTTTATGGCGAGTTTCGGCAAAATGCTACCGGGCAAAAAGAATCGCATGGGACGCTACTTTGCCAAGTATCAGTCGGCCGAGGCGGTCATCGATCAAATCATTAAATCGCTGGAACTGGGCCGCGACCAACTGCGCCGCGACAACATCACCCTTTCGCACGACCGCGACCGGATGGTAACGGCGATGGATCGGCTGGAACGCACGATTCAGCTCGGTCAACTGCTCGACGACAAACTCCAGTATAAACTGGACCGCGACCTGGCCTCGGATGCCGATCAGCATCGCTTTGTGCAGGAAGAACTCCTATTCCCCCTGCGTCAGCGCATCATCGACCTGCAGCAAACGCTGAACATCAACCAACAGGGCATCCTGACCATCGAAGTCATCATCCGCAACAACCGCGAACTGATGCGCGGCGTAGGCCGGGCGCTGAACGTCACGGTGACAGCCCTGCAAACCGCGATTGCGACCGCGTTGGCACTGAACAATCAGGAAATTGTGATGAAAAAGATCAACGCCTTGAACGACACTACGTCGAAGTTGATCGCCCACAACGCCGAACGTCTGAAAACCCAGGGTGCTGCTATTCACAAGCAGGCCTCCGAATCGATGCTGAGCATGGAGCAATTGGAAAAAGCGTTTCAGGACATCCGGACCGCGCTGGAAGACATCTCCAAGTTCCGGCAGGAGGCGCTGCCCAAAATGGCGACGCAGATCAGCCGCATGGACGAACTCAACAAAGAAGCCGCCGACACGCTGCGCCGAATGGCCCGCGGCAACCAGGCCCAGACCGAGATGATCATCGACCTCGACGCCGATCAGTACGAAGTAGGGAAGTAGATACGTCAAGTACATCTAAAAGAGGCCTATCCGGTAAGAACTGGATGGGCCTTTGTCGTTTGATGCCAAACGAAGGATTACGCCATATTTTCGCGAATCTCCTCCTCGGTCACCAGAGCGCGCCAAGCAGGATCGGATGGAAAGCCGCCCTCTGCACAATTATGGATGTCAATCGTTTCATCCTCCCCAGAAGGTTCAAATAAGTCTAACTGCTTTTCACGCACATACGCTTCGCGGGTAGCATACTCCTGGGCAAGCTGTTCATTCCATACGTCCGAACCACAGCTCAGGCATTTATGGCTCGTTACGGCGAGTAGCCCACACACGTCACAGCCCGCTAACGAAGCAAAGAACTGCTTCACCCCTCCGTAATCGTAACCTGGATACCCGACTGGTACTTGCTGCACCAACGCATACCAGCCGCTATACTCATTCGGGATTTCCAGGTACACGCTACCGTTTCTGATCAGCACCAATTTTTCCGGAGAAAAATGGATGTCCTCAAGCCTTCTCCACACCACATCATGCTCCACCGAACCGTCGTCCAGTTTTTCAACTCGAAAGCCATGAGCTGTGATGCTGATCTCACGCATCTCGCGAAGTCTCTCCCGAAACATCTGACTGATCTGTTTTTTGCTTGGAAGCAGGAGCCAGCGCCAAAAGCGTTTCATCATATGCGTGTTCCGGTTTAAGCGAAAAGAGTGGTAAAAATACAGGGACACACGTTATCCCAGGTCTATGACTTGCTTGCTGGCCATGTAGTGAAATTCTCGCTCAAGCTCGTACTTCATCTTTTTCACACTCCGCCGCATCATCAGGTAAGGCATGCCGAACATCAACGACGCGTGAAAGAGAATGAAGGGTAGAAACACGAATGATCCCGGTCCATTTCCGTCATCCATAAATAGCATGGAGAAAATGAATACGGAATACATAATGAAGCCAATCACATAGAAGGGAATCATCATTCTCTTGAATCCATCCACTTCGGTCTCAATCACTACGTACTCTCCGCTTTGTCGGAACGTGCCTTTTGCCAGGGCACTCATCCCTACCTCGAAAAGCCTTTTACGCCTTTTTATCTTAAATTCCGACCTGCCTACGTGTCCTTTGTACTCGTTTTTACTGGAGGACAAAACATCGAAGGCCCCGGAAAAGGCACTGGTATTGCCTTCGTCCACATGCTTCCTTAACCTGGCGACAAACTCCTTTTGAGAGATGGCGACTTTTGTCGAGAAAGAATCGACTAAGCCTAGCTTTTTCAAAAAGGGTGATATTGAATCCATAACTGCTTTGTCCTGGAAGAAAGCCGTACCACTTCTACCTGAGCGCGAGAATAGAAGTGGTACAGCTAAATTTTTACCGGTTACTAGTTGCCGTTGCGGCCGAGGGCTTCTCCGATGCGCTGGATGCCTTCGGCGAGGACTTCCATCTGGGCGACAACCTGGCTGACGCCATTTCCCCCAAGGCCTTTCAGGCGGTTGTTCTTCACAAACTGGGTTTTGATGGCTTCCCAGCGTGCGTTCTCCTCGGAGGTGATCCAGCCGAGCATTTCCTTCCACTTGAGCAGGTTCGCTTCGGCACCCTGCGTCAGGGTTTGCGCTTCCTGTTCATAGTGCGAACGCAGCAGGGTCTTCAGTTCGTCGTCGTTCATCACGGGCACCACCTTTTCGGCCAATTTGTTCATGTCGCGGTACGAGCCCTGAAGCTTGAACGGCGGTTCGGTGCGGTACTCGTCGGCCTGCGCAGCGGAGTGGATGTATTCCTGGTTCACGCGCAGAAGCACGTCGCGCACCTGCACGAGTTTGCGCAGCACGTTGACGTATTCGTTGATTTCCTCGGGCGTATGATTCGCCTCGAACTCCAGTCCTTCTTTGCTGCCCGTTGCGGCAATGCGCAGGAGTGGGAACAGGTCGGCGGTACTTTTGGCGGCCAGCTTCTGAAGCGTCGGGTTGGCCATCAGGCTGTTTTCCAGGTAGCTCAACTCAAATGCCTCGTCCGAATCCCCGATGATGTCGCCCAGGTTGTAGATGTCGGCCCGGTTGGCCAGCATGTCGGGAATCTGAAACTGGTCGCCGCTTTCCGTGTACGGGTTTCCGGCCATCACCACGGCCACCTTCCGCCCCCGCAGGTCGTAGGTCCGGCTGCGGCCCCTGTACACACCCTCGATTTTCCGTTGCGCGTCGCACAGGGAGATGAATTTTTGCAGGAACTCCGGATTCAGGTGCTGGATGTCGTCCAGGTAGAGCATCAGGTTATCGCCCATTTCGAGCGCGAGGTTTAGCTTCTCCAATTCCTCCCGTGCCGATGCATTGGGAGCGGTTCCCGGATCGAGCGAGACGACCTGATGCCCAATGGCCGGTCCGTTGATCTTCATGAACACCAGCCCTAACCGGCTGGCGATGTATTCCATCAGCGTGGTTTTCCCGTAGCCGGGAGGCGAAATCAATAGCAGCATGCCCTGGCGGTCGGTCCGTTTCTGGTCGCCGGCCGCGCCCAACTGCTTCGCGAAGTTGGTGCCGATCAGGGGCAGGTAGACTTTGTCGATCAGGCGGTTGCGGACAAACGAGGTCAGCACGCGGGGCCGGAAGGAATCAAGCCGCAGTTCGTGTCGGAAGTCTTCTGTCAGTTGCTTTTTCAGTGCCACGAACGCTTGGTACTGCGGCACGGTTTCCCGTTCGAAGGTGCGGAGCCGCTGCGAAAAATCGTGATACTGTAACGTATACGCGCCATTGTCGAGGACAGCGTGCGTGCCTTGCAATCCTGACAGCGCCGTTTCGAGCGAGGCTTCGATGACTTTCGCTTCGCCCGCCGGGTTGGCGAATAACTGCACGGCAACTTCGTCTACATACCCCCGCTGCTCCCCTTTCCCGGTGTGGTCCAGAAAGGCCCGTAACCATTTCCGGATCAGTTTGAAGCGGGCGGCGGGTGACGCGGCCAGCGCCTCGACCGAAGTCTGATACGCGGCTTCGGCCTTCACCTGTTTCAGGTAAGCTGCGAAATCACGACGCAATTGGGCGGCCGCGCCTTCGGTCACGAAGGATTCGTCACGGGCAATTTCGTGCAACAGATACGCGCCGGCCTCTTCGGCCCAAGTCTCCGCAAACAACTGGTGCTGCTGCGCAAAGGCACGTAATTCGGTCTGCAATTCTTCAATCATCCCGTCGAACTCGTGCGTATCGGGAAAGACCTGTAGAATTACGCCGATGCCTTTCAGGCGGTGGTGCCAGACGGATTTTTCCTTTTCGGCCATGAAGCCCTGCCAGTACAAGGCAGCCATGGCACGGGCGGACGAAGGGTAGCGCAACAAGTCGATGTGCTGGTCCAGTTGCCGCAGCGCCTGCAACAGCAGGAGCGCGTCCTGATCGTGCACGCCTTTGACGTAGCCTTCCTGCGGGTGGTTGGCGACGTACTGTTGCACCGCTTCTGCCAGCGTGTCGTCCGACAGCTGGGTCTGCTGAAACAGTTGCCAGGCCAGGTACTCGGCACGGTACACCCGCGCATTTTCCGACACCAGGGTCTGGTCCCACGCCTCGCGGGTTGCCAGAAAGGCCGGATCGGTGATGGGCTGGAAGAAGTTGGTGCCGGTCAGGTGAAACTGTAGCGTCCCGTCGCGCGGCACGAGCGTCAGGTCCAGCGGCTGCGTATTGACGGAGAAGTGATGCTCGCCGAAGCGAATTGTATCTGCGCCGCCGACAAATAATTCCTGCCGGTCTTTCAACTGACGGGCGGCATCTTCGCGCACCGTTTTCAGGCGACTCAACACGTCATCGGCCTTGACCGAATCGCCCAGTTCCTGCAACTGCTGCGCAAACTGCCGCACCTTATCGACCATCAGGTCGGCGGCAAAATAGCCGTTGATCTCCGCGATGGAGGCGAAGCTCGACACCCGGTTCTGAATGCCTTTCAGCACCCGCTCGGCCGATTGCCGCAGGGCCTCGGCCCGACGGTTGCGGGTTTCGATTAGCGCGACCTTCTTCGACTCGAACGTGTTGTAGAGTTCTTCGCGCTTCTCGGTAATCTTCTCAATAAAATCCTCGAATTCCACGAAGCGGCCTTCCAGTTCCTCCAGTTGAATCAGGAGTTTGGTGAGGTATTCGTCGCACCGCTCGGGCGTCTGGCTGGCGTCGAGGTAATTTGTGACGCTCTGGTCGATCAGCTTCAGTTGCGCCGCAAATTCGGCCCGTCCTTCCTGCCCACGCAGCTCTTTCCGCTTCCGCTTCAGCGCGGCCCGCAACTGATTCAAGTGGGCGTATAAGGTCGAAATGCGGTCGATGATCTGCGTGGTTTGTGTCGCGTCCTCGATTTTCAGGTTACTCACCACTTCGATCAGCAGATCCAGTTCATGAGCGGCAGTATCGACCTCCTGTTCCGTCTCTCTCACCTCTACCACTTTCCCGACGGCATCCGCCTTCTGCTGCAATTCTTCCAGCCGCTGCTGGTACGGGGCCAGTGAGTTTTCCTGCAACAGGAACTGCACCGCGTCGTGCGCCAGCTTGTCCTGCTGCTCGGCGGTTTTTCCTTCTTTCGTGGCGATGGCTTCCCCATCGGCGTACCGCAGTTCTTTCAGCGCAATCAGCTCACCCCGCACGGTGCGCAGCTCGGCCAGCCACTCCACGTACTGGCGAATGGAGTCCGCCTTTTTCCGGCGCACCTTTCCGAACAGTTCTTCCGCTTTCTGGAAGACCCGGTGGGTTTCTTCGGCCGTGCTCTGGCGCAGCCGGGTTACTTTCTCGAACTCTTCGATGGCGGCTGCCGCCGACTGCTTGATCGCCTGGAGCGGTTCGTTCAACTGGTACGCCTCTTCCCGGCTCAGCCAATGGTAACTGTCCAGGAGGGTCGAGGCTTGCTTCGCCAGGTCGATGTACAGGTCGGCGTAGCGGTCATCGCGGTTCACCAGCGTGATTAGCTCGCGGCTTTCGGCCATGGCCCGCACCACGTCTTTGTTGCCAATCTTGAACAGGTAGTGATCGCTCGTGGTCGACAGCGGCACGTCGGGTCCGACAAACGGCGTTTGCCAGATTTGCACGGCGTGGTGCCGCTTCGGAGCGTTATCGCCCGCCGTGTCGCGAAAGAGCAACAATTCACCACTTTCGAACAGCGAATAGCCGTGGCAACTCACCGGAATGTCGGCGCGCTGCTCAATCAGGTTGTAAAAGAGGAGCGTGTAATGGTTGGAATACGGGCTGTAGAATACGTAGAGGAAATCTTCCCCGTTCGGCGAGGCCAGGCGTTTCTCGAACCGCATGTGCGTGTCGTCGGTATCGAACAGCTTGTATTCGCCGTTTTGCAGGTAGAATCCGTTGGGAAACAGGATTCCCTGGTCGTCGGGCAGAAGGACACAGGCATCGGCCAGGGCGTCGATCCGTACCGCCTCGCGCAACTTCTCATTGTAGACGATGTAGCGGAAAGCCTTCTCCTGAAAAGGCTTGATTTTCAGGATGATTAAATTCCCGACCGGAGCGTAGTGAATTTCGGCATCGTCGAGGGTCTGATCGACTTGGTCGACCGGTTCGGCGTAGATCCCCTCGCCCGTATCGGTGTTGTCTTCTACCTTGATCGTCAGGTCACCACCAACCGCCTCGACAAACACCCGATCTTCGATGGAAATGTGCGGGTGCATCCCCTTCCGGTGCATGTCGCGCGTGGCCCGTATCCACCGAAATTCGTGTTGGTTCGGGTAGACAAACTCGTGATCACTCCGGTTGTCCAGGTACTTGACTCCCTTTCCGTCCGGCTGGATGGCCCACTTGAACGTCTTGATGTCTTCCGGTTTCGGGCTGGTCTGGAACACCATGAACAGTTGCGGTCCGATCACCCCAAACTTCACGAAACGTGTGTCGCGGTAGTACTTGTAAAGATTTTTGAAATCCTCCAGAAACCGCGCGTCCTGCACCATCGCCAGCGATTCTGCATGGAACTGGTGATCCTGGTAGCGATAGATGCTGAACACATCCTGTAGGTGCGTCTCGGTTTTGAGGCCCAGGTGGACGTTGTAGCCGAACAGGAAACTGTCGCCGATCGGGACCATGTCCTGCGCTACGCAGTTGTGCTCGGTCGTGACGCGCTCGGTCGCCACCAGTTTGGTCTCCAGGCTCCCGAACACGTCTCTGCGCGCGCCGTTCAGCTGATCAAGGCGCGTCCGCAGGTCGTCAGCGTGTTGCTTCAAGCGATTGCGCAGGATCTCGTACGTGCCCTGTTCCAGTTGGGTCGGGGCTTCTTCGGTAGTATGTGAAATGGTCTCAGCCATGACGTGGTTTCGTTGTGTAGTGGACATCCCCCGGCCTGCGGCCACCCCCTTAGAAGGAGGTGGCCGCAGGCCGGGGGATGTCCCAGACTACGGTTGATTTCTCTCTATCCAATCAAGAATGGTGTCAATCACCAGTTTCATATCTCGCTTGGGCTCCCGATCGTCGAAACGTAAGAAGCGCACTCCTAGCCGCTCCAGTTGCTGCTGACGCTTGGCATCTACTCGCTCTCGTCCCTGATGACTACTTCCGCCAATTTCCAGAGCCAGTTGCAATTCGTGACAATAGAAGTCAACGATAAAATGGTCGATAGGCACCTGTCGGTGAAATTCCCAGCCCAACTGCTTTCCTTTGATCTGCTGCCAGAGCAATACTTCTGAAAGCGTGCTGTGTTTCCGCAGAAAACGCGCGAGTCGCTTTAAGTAGGGACGGTACGGAATGATCGAATTTCGAACCATACAAAAAACCGGCAGGCAGATGACCTACCTGCCGGTGAAGTTTACGAAGTCAGAATTCTAAAGCATCTTGTCCAGGCTCCGGGCCGGCGTATCGGAGAGGCCGTTCGATTTGGCGAGGGAGAGCAACTGTTGCAGCTGACTCCGGGTGCCGTCGTGGTCGGTCATGCCGATCATCTTGGTCAGTAGGGCTGCGACCGTCAGGTTTTTGATGTCGGCCGACGTGATGCCCATCCGTTTAACGAGGTCGCGGACATTGTCGACGATGTTATGCCCTTCGTGCCCGTTGCCGTTCAGAAGTGAGTTCTTCACCCCGTTCAGCACCTGGCTGTTGCCCAGCGCCGCGTCGATCGATTTACCCGTCGCGATGGCGCTGGTAATCTTGTCGAAGAAGGCACCGTCGCCCCCCACGATGTCGATGTTGGCCGACTTCAGCGCTTCGGCTAGGACTTTTGCCTGCGATTCGGCGAGGTTACGCTGCACGTCGATGTGGGCTAGTTGTACCTCTTTGTCCTTCGCCAGTTGCAGCTTGAACTCCTCATGCTCGCGCCCCACCCCGTCGAGGGCTTTCATGGCTTCGGCTTTGTCGCGGACGCCTTTGGCTTCGGCGGCGAATTTCTCGGCCATCACGCGGGCGGCGGCCAGGCCCTGCTTCTCTTCGGCCTGCGCTTTGGCTTCGATGACTTCGGCATCAGCCTTCCCTTTCTGCAGAGTGACTTCGGCAGCCACTTTCCCTATTTCCTGATCGGCTTTTGCCTGAGCACGGGCTTTGGCTTCGATGCCTTTGGCTTCGGCCAGGGCCGTGGCTTCCACGATACCGGCTTCGGCTTCCCCTTGCTTTTCGCGGGCGGCGGCCTTGGCTTCCATCACCTGGGCTTCGGCCAATCCGACGGCGGCGGCTTTGGAGGCTTCGGCATCGGCCAGGACTTTGATCGCTTCGGCTTTCTTCCCGGCGGTGGCCTGGTCGGCTTCCGCTTCGATGATCAGCTGCTGCGATTTGAACTCGGCCGCCTGCCGCTCGGCCTCTGCCGATTTGATGTGTTCTACCAACGCCTCTTCGGCTCGCATTTCGGCTTCTTTGATGGCGACAGCTTTTTTCCGTTCGGCTTCGGCGAAGGCGCGGGTGTCTTTGATGCGCTCTTCTTCCAGCACCACCGACTTCTGCACTTCGACGCGCTCGCGAATGGTTTCCTGGATGTTTTTCTGTTCTTCTTCTACCGCTTTCTGCTTCGCGATGGCGGCCAGCGTTACGATGCGCTCGCGTTCGGTGCGCTCCAGTTCCTGATCTTTCAGGACGCGCTCCTGCTCGACAGCCTCGGTGCGCTCTTTGTTTTTGCGAGCGACGACTACTTGCCGTTCGCGGTTTTCTTCCGCCACCTGGATTTCCTCGTCCGACTGGATGCGGGCGCGCTCTGCTTTCAGGCGCTCTTCCTGCTGTACGCGAGCGGCTTCGGCCTCTTCGCGCGAACGAATGGTCGCCACTTCCCGCTTCTGTTTTTCTTCTTTCTCGATCTGCTGACGCTCCAGTTCCAGAATCGCTTCTTTCGCCTCTACGTCCTGCTGTTTGATCGTTTTCTGCTTATCGCGTTCGATCTTGTTGGCCAGCACCTTCTGCACGGCAGTCAGTTCAGTGATCTTTTTGATCCCTTCTGCATCCAGAATGTTGTGCTCGTTCATGAACTCCAACGGCGTCTGCTCCAGGTAATCGATAGCACAGTCGTCCAGCACGTACCCGTTCAGATCGGTTCCGATGTGTTGAATGATTCGCTCCCTGAACCCTTCGCGTTCGTTGTAGAGGTCGACAAAATCAAAGTGTTTCCCAACCGTTTTCAGCGCTTCGGAAAACTTGGCATCGAAGAGATTTTCCAGCGCTTCCGGATCGGAACCGCGTTCGCAACCGATGGATTGGGCTACGTGGAGGACATCTTCTTTGGTCGGATTTACTCGTACGAAGAAGGTTACCTGGATGTCGGCCCGCATGTTGTCTTTACAGATCAGGCCATCTTTTCCCTGACGAGAAATCATCACCGTTTTCAGGGAGATGTCCATCGTTTCCAGACGGTGCAATACAGGAACTACCAACATCCCTCCAAAAGAGACGTTTGTGCCCCCAACACCCGTGCGTACCAATGCGCGGCCTTGCTCGGCCTTTTGGTACATTTTGGCGAGGGTAATCAGGATCATCAATAAGACGAATACACTGATACCCACTACCATGATCGTTACGTTTTCTAACATGAGCTTCAGAGTTTATAAGGATCAATGAGATAATACTTTTTATCGGGCTGATACTCAATGACCAGCGCCGTTTCTCCCTTAGGCACTACTTTACCTTCGGGCGTACGAACAAAGAGTTTGATAGGAGAGCTTTTTCCTTCTACCACGGCTTGGCCACCGTGCTGATGATCGATGGTTCCCAACGTGCGGCAGATTTTCCCGATGACGGTGGTATCTTCTTCCTCGTCCATGTGCTCGAACACCTTGACAAAAGGCCAGGTAAGAAACTTGGCAATGAACAGGCTAGCGATCAGCACAGGCAGCAGAAAGATCAGCGAAACGGCAAACGACGTGTTGCTTACGTAATGGTTCGCCAGAACCGAACCAGCCCATAAGGGAAGCGCCAGGAAGGTGAGAAACACCATCAACGGCACTTTCCCCAGGTTGAAGAAGGCCAGAACATGGTTCAGCCACATCAGCGAACTGCCGCCGTCTACATCTACATCGGCGTCGGCATCCACGTCCACATCGACGTCAATGTCGATCGAATCCAGGTCCACCATTCCAATCAGCGTGACCAGCCAGTATCCTATGACAAACAGGAGCAGAAAGGTCGGGATGATGTTGACCGACGAAAAGGAGGCGTCAACTAATTCTTTCATGGCGATCGATCCGTGTAGGTGTGAGATAATGATCGGCCGCTGCGATGGTACCACACAACGGCCGTCGAAAATAGCGCAGAAGGCGGCACGAAGCCCAGTGCCTGGCACCTGAACTCCGTACCTTTTTCTTTATTCTTTCGCGTCAGCAGCATTGGACGGCCCCAGGCCCATCTTTGCTTTCAGTGCAGCCAAGTCGGCCGAGGCTTGCACGTCGGTGGCGTCAAGCGCCCGGTCGATCTCTTCGTCGAGGCTGCGGCTTTCGTTGGCAATCTGCCCGTACGATTCGGCCAGCGCCTCCGATTGCGCCACTTTCTCTTTCATCCGCTCCAGCATGGAAGCGGTGTCGGACGAGTCGATCTGGGCCAGTTGCTTGTTCAGTCGCTGCGAAGCGGCGCTCACGTTGACGCGGGCTTTCAAACTTTTTAGTTCGTTTTCCCACTTGCTGATGTCGGCCTTCAGGCGTTTGATGTTGCCTTCCATCTGCTCGACGTGGCGGTCGAACTGCTCTTTTTCAGTCGTGGTACGTTTTACGTGCGCTTCGTTCTGAGCTTTTTTGGCCAGCGCTTCGGTGGCAAGGCGGTCGGCTTCTGCCGAATCCATGTGGCCCTGTTGTGCACGTTGCAGCAACTGCATGGCTTTCTGCTCGTACTCTTCGGCCTTGGTCTGATAGTCTTTCATATCATTCTGCGCCCGAATGGCCATGGCTTTGATTTCGGCTAGCCCGTGCAGGCTTTTGTCCAACTCGGCCTTCATATCACGGATGCCTTGCTCGGTCATCTTGATAGGATTTTCCAGCCGGTCGATGGCCGCATTGGTTTCGGCTTCTCCTATTTTGAAGAGGCGCTTGAAGATGCTCATGGTCGTAGAGTTATGAGGTGGAAAGATGGATTTTGTGCGTTTGATGAATTGAATATACAATCAGATCTTCCACAATTTCCAGCGTGTAAGAAATAAGCGGCGTTAGACTTAGATGAAAGGAAGCCGGCATGGACAAGCGGCGAACCTAAACTATTAAACACAATAGCATTACTATCAATCAGGCAGCATAAAAAAGGCAGCCTGCCGACTGCCTCTCTCTAACTCTATGCTTGCTGAGATTCCTTAGTTGTAAGCAACTCGTTGGGGCTGGCCTACTTTCTCGTACTTTTTGAAAATGTCGGTCACCGCCTCGTTGATGGTTCCTTCGGGGTCTTGCTGCAACGTGGCCGCATCGGTAGCGGCCCACCCCTGCCAGACCAGTTGTTTGTCTGTGGCATTGATCAGATCAACGATGATCATGGCTTCGTCGTAATCCTGCGCGTACGCATTTTGGTACGTAGGCCAGTACCAATAGCCGTAGTTGTTCATGTAGCGCGTGTCGGTCTTCTGGTTGACCGCGATCTGGTAATTCACCAGCAAGTCCGGGTCAGACGACACCATCTCGTATCCCAGGTTGTTCATCTCCCGCTCAATGGCCTGCCGAATCCGCTTCAAATTCAGCGAATTGTCGATGGTCGGATTGTCCGACGTCTGCTTCATGCCGGCCGAGTCGACCCAGGCGTACGTGCTGAACGAGTCGAACTGTGCCTCCTTGTCGTAGTCGGAATGAACCGTCAGTTGAGGACTGCAACTAAACAGAAGGAGTAGGGCAAACGCCCCGATATAATAGGTATAGCGTTTCATGGTTATGAGGATCTGTAAAAAATGACACCCGTGTGGTGTACTGCCTTATCCTAAAAACGCATGAGCGCCAGGGGAAGGTTACGAAAAACCTGATTGTCAGTTGCTTCCGATGCTGCTGACCACCGTACGTTTTTCAAACTCGATGGACCAGATGCCTGCCAGATCGCCCTGCGATGCTTGAAAAGCCACCGAGTCGGCTTGAGGAAAGCGTTTGCGTAAGGCCTGCGTTGTCGGCTCGCTTCGCTCCTGCCCGTGGCATTTCAAACAAAACGCTTCATCGAACATCAGAGGTTTGGTGTAGAGCAATGCCTGGTCGTTTCGGGTTTTCTGGATGTTCTCATCCAGCTTCACCCCCTCGGCCGCGCCATACACGTAGGCTTCGAGCAGTTCAAGCGCCTGAGGCGTCACGAGCGAATCGGGGCGTGGTGCCAGCGGATGGGGCGAAAGTCGTATGATCCGGGCTTCGGCCTGTTGGTAGACCGGCAAGTCGTCAATGCGGCAATACGCCAGCGCTTCCTCGGGCGGCAGACTATCCAAAGCGTGTTTCAACCGCTGCCGCCATTGGGCTTCCAGTTGGGCTTGTGTCTGCTTGCCTAATTGGCGTGCCTTCTCGGTAATTTGCCCCGGAGTGGCGCGTATAATCTCACGCGCGTTCATTTCTTCTTTTACCTGCGAGGTATCGAGTCGGTCACCGTGGCACCCCATCATCAGGAGAAGGCACAGCCCGTAAACCAGAGTCGATTGCTTCATGCCTGCAAAAATAAAACCCCGTGAGGACATCACGGGGTTTTCAAAGGATTTGCGCTGCTTCCTATGCGTTTGTATGCACCGTTGCAATGCGGTTGATGATGAAATGGTACCGCACGCCTTGATCTTCGCTGGTGTGGATGCTCCCGGCGATGACCAGAAACTCTTCGCTCTTGCCGTTGCTCTTGTTGAGTGAGACTACACCTTGCCAGTAGTGACCGGCTTCCAGTTTTCGTTTGAGATCCGCCAACTGATCGCCATCGGTCATCAGATCATGTAACGAAAAGCTCATTACCTTATCGGTGGCATGCCCGAGGAATTCTTTAGCCCGGCCATTAGTCAACTGAATGCGGAACCTGGTATCTGTTTCGAGCAACAGGCTCGTTGAGTTGATCAGTTCTTCTTTGTCGTGGGCAGCACGTTGGGCACGTTGCATCTCCTCTTGGGTGGCTTGCAACTCTTCCATGTTTTGCCGCATTTCTTCTTCCTGCGCACGCATCTGCTCAGTGAGCATCTGCGACTCTTCCAGCAGATGTGACGTACGTTGGTTGATGCGCACGGACGAAATGGTCGACGCGATGCTTGTCCCGATTTTTTCGACAAACTCGACTTCGTGCGGAGCGAAGATCTGGAAAGAAGCCATCTCGATGACGCCAAACACTTCTTCGTTCACACGCAACGGCACAATCAGAATACAGGTAGGATTGGCATCACCCAGGCCGGAACGAATCGTTACGTAGTTATCGGGAACGTCCGTGATGTAAATCGTACTGTTTTCCTGCCAGGCTTGGCCTGCCAGCCCTTCGCCAATGTCGATACGTTGATTCAGGTGCTTTTTCCGATCCCAGGCATAACACCCTTGCAACTCCAGGTACGGATCGTCCGGGTTGTCTTCGTTCAGAATGAAAATGCGTCCTTGGTTGGCCTTGGTGTATTTAACCAAGTTACCGATGATGTGGTCGGCCAGTTCGGCCAGGTTGTTGGTATTCTGGCGCAAGATTTCACCAAAGCGGGCCAAACCTTCCGTTGTCCAGTTACGGCGAGCTTCGTCTTCGGCGACCTGCTGCAGGTTACGGCGCATTTCCAAGAGGGCAGATCCCAATACGTCGTTTTCGCTCAAGGGCGTAAACTCGGCTTTCAGATTGCCTTGCCCAATGTTTTCTGCAAACTGTGCCGTTTGACGCAAGCCAACGGACAGTTTGTTAACGGCCTCGGCCATGTCGCCCATCTCGTCGTTGCTGAAACGCTTGGTGCTTTCTTCGGGTAGCTCCCCGCGTCCCATCTGTTGTACGATGCTGCTGATGTAGGAAATAGGACGCGTAATAGAACGGCTGGTAATGTAGGCGATCAGCATGCCGACCACTGTAATCCCGATACCCAGCGAAAGGACGATGGTCATGAGCAGGCTCGACGAGTCGATAATTTCCTGCTTGGTGCTGGCCAGTTCCGTCTTTTTTTGTTGTTGCAGCTTGTCGATGCGTTGCAACAGCGAGGCCGTCGAGGGTAAGACTACTTCTTCGATCACGCTCTCCCCTTCTACCATTTTCTTTACCGGATCTTCGTAATCTTCGAAGGTCACCAGCGTAGACATGATCCGTTTTTCGGTTGCCAGCAACGCATCGAATTCCTGCAAGATGGTGTCCATCTGAGCGATCTCCGTCGAATCTTCCCACTGTTGGCTCAGTTCTTTGACGCGCGCCTGCAACGTGGGGTATTCGACGTTATGCAACGTCCGCAAATCTTGCTTGTCTTCTTCGTTGGTTTGCAGATACACCCAGTTGGTAATCAGCATTTTTGATCGGATGGCCGTGTTTTCCAACTGGTCAATGGCTTCCATCGAAGGTTCGACTACGTCGGAACTCCGACTTAGCCCTTCTTCACTTTGATTGAGGGTGATAATACTCAGGACGGCATTTAATGCGAAGAAGGAAATCAGTACGGAAAATCCGAGAAAAATCTTCTTCCCTAGCCCGAATCGTGTTTTTTTCATCATAAAAAAGGATCAGAACCGCTACGCTCGGTGATATGTGTATATGGTGATTTCGAGGGGCTAAAATAGATATATGAGATGGGCAGGACTCGCTAAAACACTTTATATCAATACTGAAGAAAGTTTTGACCCGAAATGATATGAATCATTGCACATATAGCGCGTGTCCAGGCCCTCTGCCTAACGGTTGCCCCTCGGTTTAGTAGCATAAAGTAGGAATTCCCGGGTTGCGGTCCGAAAACCGCCCCCGGGGGGAATGGAAAAGCCACGTAACTATTGCTTAAATTTGCCCCCTATTTAGACAATTATGATTGACAAGTTAGAGGCTATACGTCAGCGTTTTGAAGAAGTGGGGCACCTGATTGTTCAGCCCGATGTGGTGAGTGACATGAAACGGTACTCAAAATTGAGCAAAGAGTATAAGGACTTAGAGAAGATTGTCGAAAAGTACCGCCCTTACCGCCTGACGTTAGATAATATCGAAAATGCGAAGCAATTGCTGACTACCGAAAAGGACCCCGAGTTCCGGGAGATGGCCAAGGAGGAGTTGGAGACGTTGCAGGAAACCCGCGAGGCGCAGGAGGAGGAGCTGAAAACCATGCTCATTCCGAAAGACCCGAACGACAGCCGCAACGTCATCATGGAGATCCGTGGTGGAGCCGGGGGAGATGAAGCCGCCATTTTTGCCGGCGACTTGTTCCGGATGTACCAGCGCTTTGCTGAAGAGCGCAACTGGCGCATGGAGATTCTGGATTACACCGAAGGGACGTCGGGAGGCTATAAAGAAATCATTGCCAACGTTTCGGGCGACGATGTCTACGGCATGTTGAAATGGGAGTCGGGCGTTCACCGGGTGCAGCGGGTTCCCGCTACCGAAACGCAGGGACGCGTCCACACTTCGGCGGCCAGCGTGGCGGTATTACCCGAAGTTGAAGAGGTGGACGTGGAGCTCAACATGAACGACATCCGTAAAGACACGTTCTGCTCGTCCGGTCCTGGTGGGCAGTCGGTCAATACTACCTATTCGGCCATTCGCCTGACCCACATCCCCACGGGAATCGTGGTGCAGTGCCAGGACGAAAAGTCGCAGATCAAAAATTTCGAGAAAGCCCTGAAGGTCCTCCGCTCGCGGTTGTACGATATCGAATTGGCAAAGCAGAACGAAGAATTGGGTGCGCAACGCAAAGCCATGGTGGGCAGCGGCGACCGCTCCGACAAGATCAGAACCTACAACTACCCCCAAAGCCGTGTGACGGATCACCGCATTGGCCACACGGTCTATAACCTCCCGGCCGTCATGGATGGTGACATTGGCGACTTTATCGAGCAATTGCGCCTGGCCGACAACGCAGAGAAGCTAAAAGAAGGGCAAGCGTGACGCTGCTGCATACCAACCGGGCCTTTGGAGCGTTTCTTCTTCGCATGAAGACCACTTTCTCTTGCCTGGCGGTACTGTTGTTTTTAGTCTGGGCTTGTGAGCCGATCGATGAGGTCATTACCACCGACCCCTCCGATCAGCTTTCTTTTTCTGCCGATACGCTTCGGTTTGATACGGTATTTACCGACATCAAAACGGCAACGCGCCGGCTACGGATTTACAATCCACATCGGAAGGCCATCAAAATCGATGCGGTGTCGCTGGCCAATCCCGAAGGGCCCTTCACCCTTGTGGTCAACGGCCGGTCCGGTCCGGTAGTCGATAACATCGTTGTGCGCGGGGGCGACAGTCTACTGGTCTTGATCGAAGCAACCATCGACGCTCAAGATCAGGACAATCCGTTTGTGATTGAAGACAAGCTCGTGGTCCAGAGCAACGGCAACCAGCAGCAGGTGATGCTCGAAGCCTGGGGGCAGGACGCCTATTACCTTCGGAACGTAGCGCTTGCCTGTTCGGGAGAAGCCATTACCTGGACCAAAGACCGCCCCTATGTGCTTTTCGAAGGAGTATTGGTCCCCCCGGGATGTACGCTCAACGTCGAGGCTGGCACCCGCCTCTATATGCACAGCACCGCCGTTTTGGTGGTACAGGGCACGTTGCACATCAACGGTACGCCCTCTGAGGTGGTTCGGATTACCAGCACGCGCGATTTTACCGGCGCCGAAAGTAAGGACCCTTACTTGAACCAGCCAAACCAGTGGGGC
Source organism: Catalinimonas alkaloidigena (assembly GCF_900100765.1). Lineage (NCBI taxonomy): Bacteria > Pseudomonadati > Bacteroidota > Cytophagia > Cytophagales > Catalimonadaceae > Catalinimonas > Catalinimonas alkaloidigena. Next base: position 509,619 of record NZ_FNFO01000003.1, read on the forward strand.
GGAATCATTTTTGTGAACGGGAGTACTGACAATCGGATCGATTTTACTGACATTAAAAACGGGGAACGTTTTCAGGTAGGATTACCCGACGTAGAAGGACCCGTCGACTTGCAGATCTCCAACTCGCTCATCGCCAACATGGCCAGCAATACGTTCTGGTGCTACAAGCCCACTTCGCTGGTGGCGTATAACAACCTTTTTATCAACGGTGGCGAGCGGCTCTTGGCGGCATTGGGAGGTACCTATTATTTCGCGCACAACACGTTCGCCTACAATACCAACCTGCGGACGATCCGCCGGACCGCAGCGGTGGTAATTTCCGATTTGTACAGTTATTATAATGAGGAGGGGCAAGAGATCGAGGCGCAAGTTCCCTATTCTTTCTTCTTTGTCAACAACATTGTGTCCGGGCGCAATGAAGAAGAATTCCAGATGGGTCTGTCAACTCCCGAAAGCCAGGCAGAAATCCATAATAATGTTATTTCGCTGCGCGATGCCTCTAAGTTGCCCCTCGAAGACTTCGCTTCGGCAAACCGGCTGATTTCCTGGGAACTTGATTTTGCTAACCCGATCGAGTACGACTTCCGACTCGATACACTCGACACAGATTCTCCGGCCCGGCAGTACGGCGCTGACCTCACGACCTTTTCGCTGCCGGGCGTACGCACGTCCGATTTGCGGCGCGATTTTTTAAACGGTCCCCGCAGCCTGACCACACCCAACGTCGGCGCCATCGAAGAATAAAGACGCCCGGCAGCTTGGCTGCCAGGCGATCATGAAACAAATGGAAACAGATGGTTTTGTTAGATCAAGCCTGCTTTGGCTTCAATGTTCAACCGCACGGTGACCCCCAGGGTGACGGGCGTCTGGTTGACAGTACCGGTTATGTAAAAACGAAGAGTCTTTTTGGTCATCAGTGAGGCAGCCAGTAGGTCTGTGTTTTCTGACGGAAACGCGACAAACGCTTGCTGCGCATACAGATCGGCAACGTTCAGATTTCTGAAGTGCGCTAATACAACCGGGGTATCATTCTCGTTTTCCGTATAGCTCAAGGTGCCGGTCTCCAGCAACAGATCCTGTTTGTTGTCAGGGCTGGTGACCAGCGAATCGACTTTGTAAGCCAAAGCAATGATCGATATAGTTTGCAGACGGTTGGCATACTTGTCCAGCTCCTCGTCGTCGAGGGGATCGTAGACCACCTTCTCAGAGATACTTTTGGCGCTTCCCATAGAGGAAAGCAGGAAACTCACGTCCAGATTACGAGTGAAGGTCACCGTCGTAACGCGTTTTACATTCTCGCAGCTTGCTAACAGGAATACTACGCTTAGCAAGCCTATTACTTTGGCACCCCAGGCACTCGCTTTGATCCTACTCATATATAATTAAACTATATCAAGTTGACAGAGCAAAGATCAGCGAAGCGTGATACAAAAAAAATTCTATATTTTACCAGAAATAACCTATTGCACTTAGGCCAGAGTCTATGCTGCCTTCAACCGTTAATTACTTCCAAACCAGCGAGATAAATGAATTCTACGCCAGCACCGAGGGAATGGCACTAGTCGCAAAGCAATAAAAAAATTTGGCGACCAAGCTGGATTATACAAATATCTTACAAGGAATAAGCCCTACCGCCGCCGGCGCGGCCGCTTGCCTGACTTTTTGGTTGGGCTCTTTTTGGTGGGCGAAGGGCGACGCTTCTTTTCGTGAAAGGCACCTTGATAAGTAGGATCTTCTCGCTTGCGCTGCTGATCGATCGCGCGCGCCATCTCCTGCTGTTCCTCAAACGAGGTGGCCACCACGGGAACCGCTTCCGGTAACGCATGGCGGGGAATGGCGCCGTGAATGATTTTCTCGATCCGCTCGATGTGGTAGGCCTCGGCGGGGTTCATCAGCGTTACCGATACACCTTCGTGTTCGGCACGTCCGGTGCGCCCCACACGGTGCACGTAGTCTTCGTACACAATAGGCACATCAAAGTTGATCACGTGGGTTACGTCCTGTACATCGATGCCCCTGGAAGCGACGTCGGTTGCTACCAGTACGTGTAGCTCTCCCGCTCGGAAAGCATTCATGGCATTGAGGCGGGCGTTCTGATCTTTGTTGGCGTGGATAACCCGAACCCGCTCTCCCCATTCGCGGACCAGCCTGTTGTAAATGTAGTTGGCCGTCGTACGGGTTTTGGTAAAAATAAACGCGCGGGCTACCTCGTCCTGCCGCAACAGGTGCGTCACGAAATTGAGCTTGGTGGCCTGATTGGGCACCTCGTACAACCGCTGCTCTACCGTTTCGGTTACGGTTGCTTGGGGTGCCACTTCTACACGCTCCGGAAATTCCAGGAACTCCTCCGAGAGGCGCAGCACCTTGTCGGGCATGGTGGCCGAAAACAGCAGATTCTGCCGCTTGCGGGGGATGATCTCTAACAGTTGGCGGATCTGGGGCATAAAGCCCATGTCCATCATCTTGTCGGCTTCGTCTAGCACGAGCACCTTCAGTTCTTTCAGGATCAGCGTGCCTTTCCGGTAATGGTCCATCAGGCGGCCGGGCGTCGCAATCACCAGATCGAGCCCCGCTTCGATGGCATCGGTCTGCATTTTGAAGCCCGTTCCCCCGTAGAGTGCGGCGTGCCGCAGGTCAAGGTGGCGGTTCAGTTGCGCGACGTGCTCGTTCAACTGAATGGCCAGCTCGCGGGTCGGGGCCAGAATCAACCCACGCGGATGCTCCCCCTGGGCGTACTTCAATTTCATAAGTAGCGGCAACACGAAGGCCGCCGTTTTGCCGGTACCCGTGGGCGCGATGCCCAGCACGTCGTGTCCCGCCATGATGAGCGGAATGGTACGTTGCTGCACAGCTGTGGGACTATCAAAGCCGGCGTCGGCAATGGCGTCCAACAACTGGCGGTTGAGCTTCAGGTCAGCAAAAGAAGGAGGATCGGTTGTGCTACTCATGCCGCAAAGTTCGGCATTAATCCGCAGAGCAGCTCCGAAAGAAAAATGCGGTTAGGAGGTTTTGCCGGTAGACTGTCCACTATCGCCCGCAATGTTGCTGCGCATGTCGGTATCCGCCTGAATGTTCTGCAGTCGATAGTAGTCCATCACCCCCAGGTTGCCGCTTTGGAAGGCCGACGCAATGGCTTTCGGCACTTCGGCCTCGGCTTCGATTACGCGCGCGCGTGCTTCCTGGGCTTTGGCCCGCATCTCCTGCTCTACCGCTACGGCCATGGCGCGCCGCTCTTCGGCTTTGGCTTCTGCCACTTTGAGGTCGGCATTGGCCTGGTCGATCTGCAACTTTGCCCCGATGTTGGTCCCGACGTCGACGTCGGCAATGTCGATGGAAAGGATTTCAAAGGCCGTTCCGGCATCCAGACCACGCTGTAACACGAGCTTGGAGATTTTGTCGGGATTTTCCAGCACATCCTTGTGAGAAGCCGCCGACCCAATGGAGGTCACAATTCCCTCGCCGACCCGCGCCAGGATGGTGTCTTCGCCTGCGCCGCCAACCAGCTGTTGAATGTTGGCCCGCACCGTAACGCGCGCTTTGGCAATCAGCTGAATGCCGTCGGCCGCTACGGCGGCTACGTTGGGCGTGTTGATCACTTTAGGATTAACGGAAATCTGCACCGCTTCAAATACGTCGCGCCCCGCCAGGTCGATGGCCGTGGCCTGCTTGAACGTGAGGTTGATGTTGGCTTTGTCGGCCGAAATGAGCGCTTTAATGACCGACGGCACGTTGCCTCCGGCCAGATAGTGGGTTTCGATCTCGCTGCTCGAGACCTGGAGCCCCGCTTTGGTGGCGGTAATCAGCGATTCGACCACGATCCGCGGGGGCACCTTCCGAATCCGCATGAAGACCAGTTCAAAAAGATTGATCCTGACTCCGGAAAATACCGCCGTAATCCAGAGGTTCAGCGGCACGAAGTACAGAAAGAGGTAGATCAGCACAATGCCGACCACGATCAGTATGACGACAGACAGAAATCCTTCACCCATGGTAGGTTTTTATGTAGGTTTTATAGTTTCGACCGTTACTCTATTGTTATCGATCCGTAAGATGCGCACTTTTGAGCTTTCGGGCACAAAGCCGTCCTGCGAAAACACCTCGAATGTGCCCGCCGGAAACTCGGCTTTCCCGTAAGGACGCAGGGCCGAAAGCGTCTCGCCCACTTCGCCGGGCTTCAGCAGGCGTTCACTTTGGTCGTTGGTGCGACCCAAGAGGCGGTCCTGCAAAGCAAAGCGTTGCCACGACTCTGAACGAAATCCATAATAAAAGGCCACTCCAGCGACCAGCGCGGCGCCTAACAACACCCCCGTGCCCCACAACGGACCGTGGGCACGGTAGGTCAGGTAGATTCCGATCGCCGCGCAGAGCCCTCCGGCAATGCCGACAATGGTGGTGCCCGGCACAAAGAGCACCTCAATCAAAATTAGTACAATGCCGATGCCTAACAACGTGGCGATTAACATACGACGCGAATTGACGAGAAAAGATAAGCAAAATAATCAATTGCGCGGGGTTTAAGGGCACGAGGCGCGGCAGGTGTACAGAGGCAATGAGAGTTATTCTTGCTTCACAAATATCATTTTTTACCTTTGTATAGTTAAATTTTCCCCCTTTTATGGAAAATCTGAGAAGTCTGATTGAATTAGTTACGAAGAAACGTATCAAAAAAATCGAGCTGTTTGACGAAGGCAGCCGTAATAAAAACAGTAACTACTTCCAGCTTTTCGATGGTATTCATTCCGGTCGATTTAAGACCGACGAAGAAGCAGCCGCCGAAATTTACCAGTGCGACCCGGCCGAAAAGAAGTACCTCATTCTGAAAACCCGGCTAAAACAAAAGCTGCTCAACACGCTCTTTTTTCTGGATTTTCACGATCCTGACGTAGCGGAATACAAGGCGGTTGCCTACGAGTGTAACAAGACGCTTTTCAACGCCCGTGTCTTACTTTTGCACAATTCTGCCCGTTTGGCCATCCCTGCCGTAGAAAAAGCGCTCAAACAAGCCGAATCCTACTACCTGACTGAGATTGCATTAGAGTGCGCACGCATCCTGCGCCAGCACGCCAGCAAAGAGGGGCCCTACAAAGAATTTCTGCGGTACTGCGAACAAGCCGACTATGCCGAGAACCGCCTGCGAATCGAAAACCTGTCGGAGCGGTATTGGGAAGAGGCCACCGCGCTGCTGCGCAAGTCGAAGACCAGCCGCGACAAGGTGCGGGAAGTGGCCAAGAAGGGCTACGAAGACCTGGAACAGTCGCTCAATCTGTTTGCCAGTCCCTGGCTCATGATGAACTACTACCGGCTGAAGTCCCTCTACTTTCAGTTGGTCGACGATTACAAAGAGGCCCTCGTCGTTACGGAAGAGACGGAGCATTTTGCCGTACTCCACCCGCATCACTTCACGCGGGCCGATCTGGCGCGCATTGTGTTACGCCGCATGAACTACCTGCTCCACCTACGCGATCTGGAGACGGGCGCGGCGACGGTCGAAGCGGGCGAAAAGTACTTTATCGAAGGGAACGATCAGTGGGTGACGTTGCACGAGTATTACTTCCTGCTGGCCATGCACGCGGAAGATTACCTACGAGCGGCCAACATCTTTCAGAAAGTAGTGCTGCACTCCAGCTTCCGGCAAATCAGCGGGAACCGGAAAGAACGCTGGCTGATTTTCCAGGCGTACCTGCATTACCTGTACAAAACGGCTAACCTGAAAGAAATCCGTCCCCTGATCCAAAATTCGAAAACGGGGTTCCGGTTCAACGAGTTTATGGCCGAGTTGCCCGAGTTTTCGAAGAAAAAGCGCGGGCTGAACGTAGCACGCCTCACGGTACAGACGCTCTATCATCTCGAAAAGATGAACGTGGAGTACCTCAACCGCTGCACCGACGAACTGGCGCGGTACACACGACGCTATCCCAAAAAGGACCTTCACTTCCGCAGCGAGTGCCTCATCAGCCTGATGACCAACATGCGTCAGGAAGAATTCCGCTACTACCAGACACGTCGGAGTTCCGAGCGCATCTACGAAGAAATGCGGCAAACGTCGATGCAGTACCTGGGGGGCAACTGGGGCCTGGAAGTGATGCCGTACGAGGCCCTCTGGGGCATGATGCTCGACCGCCTCAAAGACCACCGCTACGGGTGATGCGCGACTACAATCGTAGAGAAAAGCCTACAACCACCGACTCCCGAAACTGAATGGCCGGTCCGGGCGGCCGGTCGTCGCCTCGCGGAACGTTCAGGTCATCGTCGTAAATCAAAAGGGTCGTCACTTTGGACGAAACATAGCGGTTGACACGCAACTCCAGCTGCGACTCCCAGTTGATGTCCACGTTGCCGAACGTATCGAACGCCGAGAAAAACGTAGCCCGGGTGTTGAACGAGATGTTTTCCAGGATTTTACGTTGAAAGGAGCCATCGACCTGGACCCCAATTTCTCGCCTTACTTTCTCGCCCGGCACGACCTGATAGCGCGCCGCCAGCGAATCGTCCCGCACGATGGTGAGTTTTCCCGAAATGGGCGACAAGCGCATCGAATAAAAGTTATTCTGTTGCGCTTCAAAACCCAGAGATAACAACAAAAAGCCGGGAGAAAGAAAGTCAGAGACCAACACTTCGGTATCCCGGTTGGGGTAACGGTATCCCGGGCTGAACTGCGTCCGGAAATCGAGCCCTGCCGAAATGTGCCAGGGACCTTTTAACTCATATCCGTATTTGGAAACAAACTGAAGGTTATCGTCAGTTTTGCGGATGCCTGTCGCCTGTTCTTGCCGGGTAATGCCGTATACTAGATCCAGGCGGTTTTCCCAAAGCGCCACCCCATTATCCATCACGCCAAACAGGCGCATCTGGCCTCGGAGCGAGATAGCGTCTTGCCCACCACCGGCCCAGTTCGACAAGCTGATCTGCTGAAAGTCTACGTCAAACGCGGAACCGTATTGCCAGAGGTGAAACGTATCCGGGGGGGTAACCAGGTAAGGCGCCAACCCTGCCAGATCGTACTCCTGCGCATCGACGGGGGGCAGAAAATAGGGCAGCAGCGTATCGGGTTGCGTGGGTTGCGCACGCAGGGCGCCAGCAAGCAGGAGGAAACTCAGGAGAAAAAAAAGAGGGTGCTTGCTAGCCATGTAGAACGCCAGGTACTTGTAGGGAACAAAGGATACGTTGTAAAGTAAACGATCTTTCGAGATTAAAACAGACGATTACCCACACAATTTTGTTGATGGAATTATGTTTTTTTAAGGTAACTATATGACAGTCTGGTTACTTTTGATAATAACACGGTATATAAACATGTTACACTTGTGTTAGGCTAATGCAACCTTCGTTTTTTCTGTCGCTGCTCACAGCACTCTTTCCGGCAATCGGAATGCTGACAGGCGCCGGTTTCTTACTCTACGCGCTAACGCGAAACCATCTCACGGCGCTACGCATCACTCATTTTATTTTCGTGGGCAATGCGGTCCTATCAACACTCATCTACGGGCTTTTCTGCACCGTAACGAATCAACAATTCGCTGAGGCAGAGTCGCTTCCGCAAGTTTTTCATCTCATTTTGCTCGGATTGACACTCGTGTTAGGTACGTTGGCACTCATCAGCCTTTTGTTTTTCCTGTATTCGGAAATGTATCCGCAGTTTTTTCTGCGTTTTTCTCTGATCGCCACTGTCGTAGGCACCTTGCTTATCTGTGCGCAGGCCGTTACTGTACTGTCCAACGCACAGGCGTCAACGCAGCGCGACCATCAGTTTATCGAGACCGACTCGTACGTAGGCAAAGCCGCCGACATCCCCCAGCCCGCGAACCATTAGCCCTTTCGTAACTTCTCATTCTGCTGGTGCCGTTGTGCATCACGCAGCGTCTTTTTCTCCAGATTTTTCTGCAACGCGGCCGTCAGGTCCACCCCCGTCTGGTTAGCCAAGCAGATCACCACGAACAATACGTCGGCCAGTTCGTCGGCCAGTTCTTTTCCGCGGTCCGATTCCTTGAACGACTGCTCTCCGTATTGGCGGGAGATGATCCGTGCCACCTCGCCCACTTCCTCGGTCAGAATCGCCATGTTGGTCAGCTCGTTGAAATAGCGTACCCCTGTGGACTGAATCCACGCATCGACGGTCTGCTGTGCTTCTTCTATAGTCATTGTGCAAATTGGCAGCAAGCGCGTATTTCTGCAACTCAACTTGCACCAACCCACTGTCTTCAACCGGTCTTTGCATCCAGGTCGCGTACACTGACCGGAATGGGCTGCCCCTCCTGGTAGATCTTCAACTCAACAATGTCGGCCGGCAGGTTGAACTTGTTGCGAATCAACGCATTTAAAATCTCCCGCATCACTTCGCTTTTCAGCACGGTGCCGGAGTTCAGAATATCGTAGGTATTGATCCAAAAATGCACCCGCAGGTTGATGGTGCTGGTGCTGAATTCATCGATCGTCACAAACGGCATCAGGCCGTCGGATTTCACGATCGTGTCGATGCCGCGAAGCGTTTCCATGATGATGCGGGTGGCTTCCATCACGTCGCTGCCGTAATCCAGTCCGATCACAAAATCGTGGCGCATCAGACCGTCGCGCGTGTAATTGACCAGCGGATTTTTAATCAATAGGGAATTGGGGATGAAAATATCGCGCCCGTCGAACGTACGAATGTGGGTATTGCGCAGGTTTAGCGAGTTCACTTTCCCCATAAATCCTTCGATTTCGATGATATCGCCTACGCCAAACGGCCGCCCAAACGCCAGAAAAAAGCCGGACAGAAAGTTTTCGCCGATGTCCTGAAACGCAAACCCCAGCACGACGGCCGTGACGCCCGCCCCGGCCAGCAAACCGCCAGCGGCTCCACTCAAACCCAGTTGGTTCAGGAAAATGATGCCGCCGAAAATGAGCATCAGAATCAGCGCCAGCCGCCCGATAAAATTGGCCAACAGCGGATCGTCTGCTTTGGCGGCCACCCGCTTCCGGAAGACGAATCGCAACAACAGGCCGAGGCCCAGAAACAGTAACAGGAAAAAGGTGCCCACCATAAACGAGGGCAATCCTTGGATGATGTGATCGAAGAACTCTTGAAAGACTTCGTAGATACGTTCGCGCACGAGAAAGATGTTTCTCTTTCTAAACGTCGCAATCCCCATTCAGGATTCGCTCAGGAAATCGCGGTACCATTGCCCCGAGGCTTTTATGATGCGCCGCTGCGTCTGAAAGTCGACATGGACCAGCCCGAAGCGCGGCCGATAGCCCTCTGCCCACTCGAAATTGTCGGTAAACGTCCAGATAAAATATCCATCGACGGGTGCCCCGTCCCGCTGCGCGCGTTGTACCTGCTCCAGACAGGCCCGGATGTACGCAAGGCGCTGGGGGTCGTGCACCGTACCGTCGATGACCTGATCCGCGAACGCCGCACCGTTTTCTGTGACGATCAGCCGCGGAATGTTGTCGTAGGCGGCATACTGCATCAGCATGTGGTAAAGCGACTCGGGATACACTTCCCAGTTCATCAGCGTCAGGGGCACGTCCCGCTTGGGAGCGGGTACCAGCCGCGCCTGTAGATAGGGCGTAAACCACGAATGCCGGATCACCTCACGCGTATAGTTCTGGACACCGATAAAGTCAAAAGGAAACGCCAGTTTGCCTTCGTCTTCCGGCCGCATCCAGCGCTCCAGCCGCTTCAGCACCGGCAACTCCTGTACAGGGTAGCCGCGCCCCAGGGCGGGTTCCAGAAAGAGCCGATTTAGAAGCGCATCCACACGCTGGGCCGCCGCCCCATCGCGCGCGTTCGCTCGCCAGGGCGTCACGTACGAACACGAAAACGTGGTGCCCAGCTGGGCATCCGGACAATGCGCACGCACAACCCGCCCCCCTTCCGCCTGGCAGAGCGTGGCATGATGGACCGCCGGTAAGAAGTTGTTCAGGCCCCGGCGCCCCGGCGCATGAATGCCCAGAAAATAGCCCGCGCCCGTAAAGACCATCGGTTCGTTCAGCACCATCCAGTGACGCACGCGGTCGCCGTAGCGTTGTACGCAAAGGGTGGCGTACTCGACGAACCAGTCGACGATGGCTCGGTTTGTCCAACCGCCGCGGTCTTCCAGCGCCTGCGGCAGGTCCCAGTGGTAGAGCGTTACCCAGGGCGTAATGCCTTGTTCCAGACACTGGTCGATCAGTCGGTCGTAAAAGTCAAGGCCTTGTGGGTTAACAGCGCCGGTGCCCTGGGGCAGAATGCGCGACCACGCCAGCGAAAAGCGGAAGTTAGGGATGCGGAGCGACCGCAGTAGTTGCACATCGTCAGCGTAGCGGTCGTAAAACTCGCAGGCGGCGTTGGCGTTTTCGTTGCGCTGGATGCGCCCACGCGTGTTGGCAAACCGATCCCAGATGGATGCCCCCTTGCCGTGACGGTCGCAGGCACCTTCGGTCTGGTATGCCGCCGACGAAACTCCCCACGCGAACGCTGCGCCAAACTCGTGTCGGGTCATGCGTGCTGTGGGTTCAGGTCGACCTGGGGTCCAATGGTTAAAAAGAAGCCGCCAACAGCGACGAAGCCTGCGGCGCGGTGTGCGTATCGAGGATGCGCTCTAAAATGCATTGGGTCAGGTCAGGAAAATGGACAGGAATGGGCTGCCCGTGCTGCAGCCACGTTTCAAGGATCGGGAAGTGTTTCTTCTTCAGGCTCTTGATCACCGGCACACCCATGGCACTCAGCGCGGCGGCGTTGCACTGCTGCTCATACTGCGTTTTCATGGGGATGACCAACAACTTTTTGCCCAGAAACAGCGCTTCGGCGGGGGTTTCGAACCCGGCGCCGCACAGCACCCCACTGCTGGTAGCCATGCTGTGCAAAAAGGCTTCGTTGTCGACCGGGCGGATCGTAACGTTCTGCCGGGTAAACGGATGGCGATTGTGTTTCGAGAAGACCTCCCACCGGACGTCGGGGAATCGGCTCAGCTTCTTGACCAGTTTCTCGTCGTCGTACGAAGGCAGGTAAACCGTATAATGGCCCAGGTCGGTAGGCGTCAGCCGACGCACCTGCGCGCGAATCACCGGTGTATAAATGTTCTCGGCAAAAGAAGCAAAATGAAACCCGTAGTGTGCCGTTGCGGGTGCATACTGTTTTAAAATAAACTCCCCGAAGCGATCGCGCTCAATGGGCTTGGGCGCGGTCGGGGCCAGCACGGCATACTGATGGCTCAGCGCGACGCAAGGCGTACGCTGCCAGCGACAGGCCCAGGCCGAAACAGGTTCGAAGTCGTTGATGACCAGATCGTAATTGTGCACAGGCAGGTCCCGCACTTCGCGGTAAAAGCGCCCGGTATTCGCCTGGCGGTAGGTCTGCCACAGGTCCACGCCGCCACTCTTACCAAACACGAAGCCCATGCCCCCGCACTGGTAGCGGATCGGATAAGGTAACTTCACATCGGCCTGCGTGCCGCTGACCAGAATGTCAACGTCGGCGCGTTGCTGCAAAACGGGAATTATATCACGCGCGCGGCTCAGGTGGCCGTTGCCCGTGCCTTGGATGGCATACAGTACTTTCATCCTCTCACCTCCTGCATTAACTGACGGAACAGCTCCTGATTGTCGAAGGTCGACAGATCCGGCTCCTCGTGCTCGTCGTCGGCTTCTTCGGCATCTTCGTGGCGGTAAATGCTCCAGTCTCCTTTGTGGTACTCCAGCGCCGTCATGTTCTCGACCCAGTCGCCGGAATTCAGATAACAGACCTTGCCGTGTTCGTTCGCCATTTCTTTGATCAGGGGCTGATGAATGTGGCCACAGATCACGTAAGCGTATCCTTTTGAAATGGCCAGATCGGCAGCCGTTTGCTCAAATTCCGATTTCTTCTTCAGCGCCGACGACACCCGGTCTTTAATGGCCTTGGAAAGGGAAATTTTGCCCCGGCCCATCAACTCCGAGCAAAAGTTGACGCACCGGTTCAGCACGATCAGCATGCCGTAGCCCACCGCGCCCAGTTGCGCCAGCCACTTGGAGTGTTGCATCGTGACGTCGAACACGTCGCCGTGAAAAAACCAGGCTTTCTGCCCTTTCAACTCCAGCACCACTTTGTTGACGATCTCGCATGTCCCGAACTTCAGGCCGACAAATTTGCGCATCATCTCGTCGTGGTTCCCTGTCACGTAATACACCCGCGTACCGTCGGCCATCAGGCCAAACAAGCGCTTGACGACCTGCATGTGGGCTTTCGGCCAGTAATTTTTACTGAAGCGCCAGATGTCGATCAGGTCGCCGTTGATGACGAGAATTTTGGGTCGGATGCTTTTCAGGTAACGATGCAATTGCCGGGCTTTGCTGCCGTAGGTGCCCAGGTGGACATCAGAGATGACCACTACCTCTACTTTTCGCTTTTTGTCCTTCATGCAGGGCGCGTTCAGTGCGACAAAGGCGAATAGAGGTTAAAGAGCAGGCGAAAGAAAAAATCGCGGAAACGAGGACGTAGGATACGCATGACGAGTTGCGTTTGGTCTTGGTACGAAAATAGAGCTTGTACGTCACCCCAGCATTGCCTGTCTATTACGCTTCTTTTATTCTTTAAACCAAGATGTTACGTCAATATGAAGCCCATGCTCATCGACTAAAAAAATCATTGTGTCCCGCGTAGCAACCGAATGCCGCTCGAAAAGAAGATGAGTCCAATGAAAAAAGGAATGAGGCCGCCCCAGCCGGTGATGCCCGTGCCGAACAGGTTGCCCCCGCCGCGCAGCATGACCAGCCCCGCGAAAATCATGGCGGCACCGCCCACTGTCATAAGAATTACGCCGATTATTTGCTTTGCATCCATAGGTAAATTTTCCAATCTCTTCCTCTTACGCAAACCAACCGGAAGGGGTACGGCGCGGTGACTCACCGGTCTACTCGGTGGCGGTGGTCGCTGCCGGAATTTCGTAAAGGAGGCCTCGTTTCTGCCAGCGACGCAGGTCCCGCTTCGCTGCACTTAGGGTTGCGCCCGCTTCCACCAGAAGGCGGCTCCCGTCCTCTACCTGCAACGCCCCGGGGCCGATCTCTAGCGTCGCGCCCGATTGCAGCACCAAGGTGCTCCCGCCGCGCAGCGTTAGCGTCGCTGCGTCGGGCACCGTCCAGTGTGCGCCCGCTTCCAGCACGACCTGCGTTCCGTCGGTAAGGACAATGGTCGAGCCGGTTTCCTGGGTTAAGAAAGCGCCCGACATTAACGTAAAGCGCGTGGTGTCGCTGAACCAGGCCACCGAATCGTCTAATACCGTACGGGCTACCATGTAGGTAGGGCTCTGCCCCCGGGCCAGGGTGATCGTCCGCCCGGACGCCAGCTCCAGTGAAGGTTGAGTAGCCTCGAAATCGTGGGGATACAATACGATGTCGCCGGCCCAACGCTGATCCTGTTCCACGCGGTACTGATCCCAGCGGATGCTGATTTTCATGGCTCCCTTGCCGTCCACGTTTTCTTCCAAAATGCGCACCTCCAGACCGTTCAGGTGGATCTGTCGGTTTTCGTACGAAGCCAACGGCCCCCGGTTCAGTGCCAGTTTGGAACCCGAGCGGTGCGTGTAAACCGGTACCGGTGCCGGGTTGGTGCCTAACGCGAGTCGGCTGTTTCCGGCGAGGCGAAACGCATCGTGCGCATCGCCCATGGAATAGAGCGCGTGGACCACCGAATCGCCATAGACTTTGGAAGAACCCGTAAACATCTTATCGCCTTTGTCTAACAGACGATCGTGATTCGAATCGGTGGCAGAGTAGAGGTCGGAGTGACCGGTAAAGGGATTCGGAAGCTTTTGTGCGGCGTCGGTCGGCAACGTCCAGTTCCCGGCCCAAACGCAAGCCTCCCAGCTGCGCAGGGCCTTGTCGTACCGATAGGTATAATCCCAATTGCCCTCGGCCGTTACGGGAAACATGTAGCTCCCCAGCGCGTTAGGTTTGGCGGCGTCGCGGCTACTGCCGATCGGAAACACGTCGGCCGATGCGCCTTCTTTGAGGTCTTTGCCCACCTGAATCTGCGCATACAGTCCGGGGCTCCAGGTTTGGCGGCAGTCCAGGTTGTGCCAGATGTTGACGTCGTGCGGCGAGATGAGCTGATGATTTTCCAGCCAGAGGTACTGGTTTTTCACGTCGCCGACCTGTTGCCAGTCGAGGTGCGGCAACTGAATGTGGACCGCATCGCCGGTCGTCACAAAATCGCGCAACAGAAACGTATCGGTACGTAGTTCTTTGGGCAGTTTCAGGTCGGTCGGCACTTCGCGCGTGCCGGTTGCCTCCAAAGCGCCAATCAGGTACTGGCGCGTCAATTGCCCCTGGGCATCGCGACCGCGCCAGCCCAGCCGATGGCGTTCCCAGCCGTTGATCAGCAGCGACGACGCCCCCGACTGCGCGCTGGTCCCGTACACGTGCGCCGGAATCATAAACGTGTGCAGACCGGCCCCGCCGACCGTATGGAAGTTATTACCCCCGAACAGCGCGTGCAACTGCTCGGCAATGAACAAATCCCACGCCGCCTGCCCGCTACGACACGCCCCGAACGAACTGGCCACGCGCAGCTTTTTGCCGTGCAACTGCTGCCCCGCCAGCAAGACCTGCATACCCAACCCACCCCCACAGTCGATCACGCCTTTGTTCAGGTTCCTCCAGAAAATCACCACGCCGTCGAGGATGCCATCCGGCCCGCGCGACTTCGGCACTCCGGGCGGCTCGCTGCCCCACAGGTCGAAATCCTCCAGCGTCAGCGCCGCATCAGAAGACGAACGCTGGCTGTGCAATCGAATCTCCGGCCAGGTATTGAGTTCGCGGATTACGTCCACCTCGCTGGTGCGGTGGCAAGGAACCGTTACGACACGGTCGATATAGTCACCCAGCAGCACATACTCGCCGCGCGACATGGTGTGGTAATAGTTGGTGATGTACTGATGGGGAGCTTCTCCCGGCCGGAGCGTAGCGTCGAAATAGCGCGCAGCATCGGGCGGCAGTTGTCCGGGCCGCCAGGCGTCGTTATCGGGCAAACAGGCGCTACTTTGGCCACAGGCACCGCAATCCACTTCGGCAAAAATGACAAGCAGCCGCGTGGTGTCGCGGGCGGGCAGCAGGTAACCGTGCTCGCTATTGACAAGAGACTGCGCAATGCCAGCGTAGCTCCAAAGGACGCCCAAAAGGAAAAACAACTTTTTTTTCATATGCTGCGATTCTCGCCGACCGCCTCTGGCGTATAGCCGAAGAACCACTCCCGTGGAGAGGCTGCCGTAGTAAAGGTGACTGATCTTCATCAACAAACGCGCCAGCAATGGGTTCCGCGATAGCGGCTTCCTTCGACCAGCATGCGCCGCGCCCTCCTACCCGATCCAGAAAGAAATCCGATGAAAATAACGGCATTCCTGTACCTTGACGCCCGCAAAAACAGTATAAGGAGTTACTCTGCAACTCCATTACAGAAAGCGGTGCTTCGTGGCTCGTATGTTGAACTGTCAGACCTACTCAACCCGTACCCTAACCTTACCGCTACGGTCGGCCGTAGCACACCCTTTTATTACCACCACGTCCCTTTCCCCCTCACCTGTATGCAATCTGATGCCCTCTACCACCTAACTCCTGAACGGAAAAGAAATACCCTCCTGATCGAAGCTGCCTGGGAGGTTTGTAACCAAGTTGGCGGCATCTACACCGTGATTCGCACCAAGGTCCCCGCGGCCGTTGGCTTTTGGGGCGACAATTATTGCCTGATTGGCCCCTGGTTCGCCAACATGGCCCAAGGCGAGTTCGATCCGATCGAACCGGGGAACGATGCCGTCGGGCGGGCCGTGCGGGCATTGCTGGACAAAGGCGTGGAAGTTCACTACGGACGCTGGCTGGTGTCGGGGCGTCCCCGCGTCATTCTGTTGAATCCGCTGAGTGATCTGCCCCAGACCAACGCCAACAAGCATTACTACTGGGAAGCGCACGGCATTGCTTCGCCAACGGGCGATGACCTGTACGACAAAGTGCTGGCTTTCAGCCACCTGGTCACGCTGTTTTACGAGCAACTGACCGCCGCACGCCAGGAGAGTCTGAGCATCATTGCGCACTTCCACGAGTGGATGGCCGGGTTGCCCATCGCCGACATCCGGCGAAACCAGTGGCCCATCCGCACGGTGTTTACCACCCACGCCACGCTGCTGGGGCGCTACATCGCGATGAACGACGAGCAGTTTTACGAAAAGCTGGATCAATACGACTGGTTGCACGAAGCGCAACACTACGGCATCGAGCACATGGTGCGGATCGAGCGCGCCGCCACAGCCCACTGTGACGTGATGACGACCGTCAGCCAGGTAACCGGCAGCGAGTGCGAATTTCTGCTGGGTCGGAAACCGGATCTGCTTTTGCCCAACGGCCTGAACATCGAACGCTTCGTGGCCCTGCACGAATTTCAGAACCTGCACCAACAGTACAAAAACAAAATCCATCAGTTTGTGATGGGCCATTTTTTCCAGAGTTATTCGTTCGACCTGGACAATACGCTGTACTTCTTCACGTCGGGCCGTTACGAATACCGCAATAAAGGATTTGACCTGACGCTGGAAGCGCTGGCCCGCCTCAACTGGCGCATGCAACAGGCCGGGATGAGTACCACGGTCGTGATGTTTTTCGTAACCCGCCGCCCCTACCGGTCCATCAACCCCGAGGTGCTGGAGTCGCGAGGGGTGATGGAAGAGCTGCGGGAGACGTGCAACGCCATCGAGAAACAGATTGGCGAACGCCTGTTTCAGGTAGCGGCTTCGCAGCACGAGCACCGCCTGCCGGACCTGAATCAGTTCGTGGACGATTACTGGCGCCTGCGTTTTCGGCGGACGCTGCAATCGTGGCGCAGCACCCACCTGCCTTCCATCATTACACACAACCTGATCGACGATCAGGACGACGAGATTCTCAACTTCATGCGGCGCGCCAACCTGCTGAACCACGCCCACGACCGCGTCAAAATGGTGTATCATCCCGATTTCATCTCGCCGATGAACCCGCTGTTCGGGATGGAATACGGCCAGTTTGTGCGCGGCTGTCACCTGGGCATCTTCCCGAGCTATTACGAGCCTTGGGGATACACCCCGCTCGAGTGCGGTGCCAGTGGCGTGCCATCCGTCACCAGCGACCTGTCGGGTTTCGGCGATTACGTGATGAACGCGTTCGACAACCACAAAGACTGCGGCATGTACGTCGTGAATCGCCGTCGTAAAACGTTCTACCAGGCCGCCGACCAGTTGGCCGATATTCTGTTCCAGTTTGTGCAGTTTTCGCGGCGCGACCGCATCAACCAACGCAACAAAGTGGAAAGCCTGTCGGCGACCTTCGACTGGAAGTACCTGGGTAAGTTCTACCTGGAAGCCTACGATCGCGCGTTGGCATAGTGCCGGAATTTTAGTTATTTCAGGGCCTACACCTTTCCCTCCACACCATGAAAATCTTTCGCTGGGGTTGGAGCTGTCTTCTTGCGCTCTTTACCCTCCTTTCTGCATCGGCCCAGGAGTGCATCGGCTACTTCCCGGTCAAAAACGTGGGCGACACGTTCGAAATGAAAAGCTACACGAGCAACGGCAAGGCTTCGGGTCGGGTCGTGTACAAGGTAACGGCCATCGACCAAACCGGCGACCGGACCGAGGCTCAGATCCACAGTTCGGTCTACGATAAAAAAGACAAGCTCACGGCCGAAAGCGATTTTACGTTTTTCTGCGAAGACGGCATGGCCCACGTCGACATGCAGATGTTTGTTCCACAGGATCAGTCCAAAAATTTTCAGAATATGGACGTCGAACTAACCGGCGATCACCTCACGCTCCCCTACGAGCTGAGCGCGGGCCAAACGCTTCCCGAAAGCCAGATGAGCCTTACGGCGCACGATAAAGCCAGCGGCATGAAAATGTCGGAGATGCAGATGGCCATCAAAAACCGGAAGGTCGAGGGCAAAGAAGCCGTTACCACCGAATCGGGCACGTTCGACGCGTGGAAGCTGACGCAGGACCTGGAGAGCCGGGTCGGCGCAATGGGCATCACCGTGCCGATGAACCTCAGCAGCGTCGACTATTTTGTGCCGGGCGTCGGCATGGTGCGGTCGGAATCATACCGGAAGGGCAAATTAGTGGGCTACAGTGAACTGGTGGTCGAGTAGATCGGTTAGCTGCTAATTAAATATTACTATGGCAGACGGACGCTACCGCAAAGACATTAAACCCGGCCAGTTGGTCGACATCGTACTGAAAAAAGACCAGCGGACGGGCGACCTGACGCAGGGGATTGTGAAAAACATCCTGACACGCTCAGCGTTTCACCCCCACGGCATCAAGGTTCGCCTCGACGACGGTCAGGTTGGGCGGGTGCAGGAGATTTTACCCGACGAGGACTTTTAACGCGCTCGACGCCGCCCCGGCTCAGCTCCCTTTCATGCGCACAAACATGGGCGTTGGCCCGCTACCGTTCCCTTCCTGCCTGAGCTGGAAAACTTCGCTGTGCGCGCGGATCAGTTGCGAGAGTTGCCGGTAGCCGAACGTACGCGGGTCGAAACCGGGGTCAATCTGCCGCAAATGGGTACCCATGGTGCCGAGGTGCGCCCAGTCGTCTTCGCCGGCGGCGAGTTCGTACGCTTCTTTGAGCATGGCTACCGGATCGGGCTGTTTCTTTTTCCGTTGCGTTTTGTTGACCTTTTTCTTTTTCTCCGAGGTCTCTTCTTCCAACAGGTTTTCGGTGTAGATGAAGATGTTGCAGGCATTCACAAAGGGGCGGGGCGTTTTCTCGTCGCCGATGCCCATCACAAAGATGCCCGACTCCCGGATACGGGTTGCCAGGCGTGTGTAGTCGCTGTCGCTGGAAACGATGCAAAACCCGGAGGCCAGTCCGCTGTGCAAAATATCCATCGCGTCGATGATCATCGCGCTGTCGGTCGCGTTTTTCCCCACAGTGTAGCGGAACTGCTGCACCGGCTGTACGGCGTGGTTGTTCAGGGCACCTTTCCAGCCATTCATGTTCGGGGTGGTCCAGTCGCCGTAAATGCGTCGGATCGTTGTGCTGCCGTAGCGCCCGGCCTCGTTCAAAAACTTTTGGATCAGGGTGGGGCGGGCATTATCGCCATCGATGAGCAGCGCCATGCGGCGCTCGGCGTGTACGTCTGTTTGTTTATCCATTACAGGTGTATACGGGCCTTCTGCGTTAAGGGCTAGGATCTTCTATGTCTTCGACCAGGCGCACCGAGTAAATTGTGCTCCCCACGGCCAGTTGCTGAACTACCTCCAGGCCTTCTACCACTTCAGCAAACAGTGTGTAGCGCCCGTCGAGGTGCGGGGTAGGCGAGTGGGTGATGAACCACTGACACCCTTCGGTATCTTTTCCGGCCGACGCCATGCCCACGCTGCCGGTCCGGTAGGGGCGGGGCGAAAATTCGGAGCGCAGGGTGTAGTCGGTGCTCCCCCAGCCGTTGCCGGTCGGTGAACCGCCCTGCACCACAAAATTAGGCACTACCCGATGGAATGCCAGGCTATCGAAAAATGTAGCACGTGCCAAGGCCACAAAGCTTGCGACCGTACCGGGGGCTTCTTCCGGCAGCAGCAGCAGCTCGACTGTGCCCTCGCTGGTTTCAATGCGCACCCGCGGCTCGTTAGGTAAGGTAGCCAGCAGATCCCAGTCGATCGGATGGTTCCAGGCCGGGCTGCGCACCGGTGGGGCGGGGCGCTCCTTCAGAAATGCCAGCGTCGCGTGCAAATCCAGATACGTTTCGTAGTCGCGCGGCAACTGCAGCCGACGCAGTGCAGCAAAAATCAGAGAAGTATCGGCCCGAAACGTCGACAGGGTTTTCAACGTCGGGTCAGGATTGCGCATGGCAATGGCCGCTTCGCTGATCAAGGGCACATCGCCCGCACTGAGGCCACGCCGGATGCTCGCCGCCCAGGTTTCGTGCTGTGAGGCTGGAAAATCGGGGTGCTGCCGCATCCGTACCAACCCCGCCAGCCCTACCGACGTCACGATAGGCGACGCTGCTGTAAAAACAAAGTAACGCAGGGTATCGAACGCAGCGGGGTCTTCGGCCAAGGCATCAAGCCATTGGGCTTTGGCGTAAGGACTTTCGGCAGCGTGATAACGTTCCAGCACGTACCGGCGCAGGGCACGTTTGTCCGGGCTTACCCGCAACGCCGCGGCGTAGATCAGGGCCTGTGGTCGCCAGGCAGCGGAGGGCTGCGCCTGGGCCACACGGACCAACCACGAGACGTCCTGCGGCCGTACCAGCGTGTGGAGTCGTTCGGCCACCGCCACCGCCAGGTTGCCGCCCGCCTGCAAAGCGTCTTTCAACGGGTCGATCAGGCTGGGGAAAGTGGACGCATCGAGCGCTCGTACTGCGTTGATCTTTACCCGCTCGTCGGGCTCTTCGGTCAAAATCTCCCGCAATACTTGCTTCTTGGACGCGACACTCACGTGCTGCCATGCCCCGGCGGCCGCCATGCGTACTTCCACGGCGGTATCCTGGCGCGCCACTTGCCGCAGGACGTCCACATACGCGTTGAGGGACGGTACCTGCCCCCGCATCAGCGTATGCGCGGCGGCCAGCCGAACCGCGGCAGACGAGTCCTGCAACCAGGCGATCACCCGCGGAAGAAGAGAATCGGGTACGGGCTGGCGCAAGGCGGAACGGTACAGTCCCCAGGCCAATCCGGCGCGCGCCACGGCATCGTCTGTCTCATACGCCTGGAAAAAGCCGAGCGAGGCAGCATCGATTACCTTCCCGTAGGCCTCCAGCAACGCCGCCTGGACCCGGGCATCGGGCTCCGTTTCGACCGCTTTTCGGAGTGTCTGCGCCGCCGGAACGCCGCCCGTCTGGCCGAGGGCAAAGGCCGCCGCACGCCGTACTTTGGTCGCGCTATCGTGCAACAGGTACACCAACGAAGGGGTTAAGGTGCTGTCCTGTAGGGAGCCCGCCGCCAGAGCGGCATAGTACCGGTACGAAGCCTGAGGGTGACTGAGGTAGCCATGAATGGAGTCTCGGTTCCGTTCATCCTGCGCCTGATGAATGCGCTGCCAGCCTTCTTCGAACGGCTGTGCCTGGGCGCTTTGCTGATCGGTTACTTCTGAGGCAGGCTGGCAGGCGACAGCGCAATACGCCAGAAGGCAGAAAAGCCAAAGCGAAGAGAAATGCATAAAAGATAGATCGTTAATTATTACAGGGCTTATTTTATCGAACAGAAGCGCAGATTCAGCGACATCTCCCGCGTTACCTTTGATTCATGTCTGTATCTGGCCAGAAGCCGATCAACAAAACGTCACACGCCTTACGATGGGGCGGCATGGGAGTCGGCTTTGGGCTGCTGTTCCCAGCCCTGGCTACGTATCTTGTTAACTGGCATTTCGATAAACTGCACCGCATTGGAGAGTACCTTTATGCCCATTGGCAAACCGTAGGTACCAGCTGGCAGTTTGTGGGTTACGTGCAGCAAAATATCCCTTTTCTTTGGATCATCGACACTACTCCGCTGATTCTGGGCATTTTAGCCTACTTAATCGGACGAAAACAAGACCAGCTTGAACGCCTCAATGCCCGGCAGGAAGTGCTCATTCAACAACGCACAGACGAGTTACACCAGCAGAACGCACGGCTGCGACGCGAAATTACCGTACGGCGCCGCACAGAAGCGGCCCTACGGCAAGCCACCCAACAGGCTCAGCACCTGGCCCACAGCAAAGATCAGTTTCTGTCGGCGATGAGCCACGAAATTCGTACGCCCCTGCACGGCATTATCGGCATGGCCGACCTGCTTCAGCACGAGACGTTATCAGCCCAACAGCACACGTACCTGGAGGCTCTGCGCTTTTCGGCCTCGCACCTCCATCAGTTGGTAAACGACCTGCTGGATTACCAGAAATTAGAAGAAGATCGCCTCTCGATCGAATCGGTGGCGTTTGACCTGTTTGAGTTGGTGGCGCAGTTGCAAACGGCCACTGCCGTGCTGGCACAACAGAAAAAATTGGTGTTGCGCGTTAACCTGGCGCCTAAAGTGCCTCAGTGGGTAGTGGGCGACCCCTTGCGGCTCCAGCAGGTGCTCCACAATTTGCTAAGCAACGCCTTGAAATTCACCGAGTCTGGTGAGATTCTGCTCGCTATTCGGCTGGCAGCGGACGCACGACCCGATTCGGTAGGACTTCTTTTTGAGGTGAAGGATACCGGCATTGGCATTGCGCCCCAGAAGTTAGCCATGATTTTCGACCGGTTTACCCAGGCCGATGCCGATACTACGCGCCGCTTCGGCGGCACGGGCCTGGGCCTGGCCATCACCCGAAAACTGCTTGCCCTGCAAGGTAGCCGGATACAAGTCGACAGCGAAGTGGGCCGGGGATCGCGCTTTTACTTTGTGCAGCACTTTGCACCGGCCAACCACGGCACAGTACCCGGCAAACAGCCGATGCTTCAGACGGAGCACCCAACGTGGCCCGGCATGCGGGTGCTGGTGGCCGAAGACGATCGTATCAACCAGCTTGTTATTCAGAAACTGCTGACCAGTTGCCAGATTGAGGTTACGCTCGTCGACAACGGTGCGCAAGCCGTCGAAACGGTTGCCTCGCAAGAAACGTTCGACCTGGTGCTGATGGACCTCCACATGCACGAGATGGACGGACTAGAGGCCACCCGGCAAATCAGACGCCTACAAGCGCACCTCGACCAGCCGCTCCCGATTGTAGCCCTGACGGCCGCCGTTACCGAAGAAGCCCGAACGCAAGCAGAACAGGCCGGCATGAACGGCATGTTGGCCAAGCCCATGCACAAACCGCTTGTCTATAAGGTCCTGGAAACGTATGCGCCCGCGCCGGAAGAGGTTACACCTCCGCCAGGTATTCGTGTACGAACTTAATGGCCATGGCGCCCTCGCCTACAGCCGACGCAATCCGGTTCATGGCACCCGCCCGCACATCGCCCGCCGCAAAAATGCCTGGGCTACAGGTCTCCAGCAGAAAAGGTTCGCGGTCTTTTTTCCATGAGGTCCGGAAATCCTTGTGTTTCTGCAACTCACGCCCCGTCACGATAAACCCCCGGTCGTCGCGCAGGATGTAGGTCTGCACCCAGTCGGTAAAAGGCCGCGCCCCGATGAAGATGAACAGCGAGCCTGCCTCCACCGCGTTGCGTTCCTGCGTCTGTACGTTCTCTAACACCAGCCGCTCCAGGTGCTCTTGGCCGCACGCTTCCACCACTTCGGTTTCGGGCAGGAGGTGAATGTTGGGCGTGCCGTTGATCTGATCGATCAGGTAATGTGACATGCTGGAGGTAAGCGACTCTTTTCGGATGAGGATGTAGACGTTCTTCGCAAAGTTGGAGAGGTACATGGCTGCCTGTCCGGCCGAGTTGCCCCCACCCACCACGTACACGTCCTGGTCGCGACAGGCATTGGCTTCGGTCGTGGCAGCGCCGTAATAGACGCCCGCGCCGGTAAACTTGTCGATGCCCTTGGCTTCCAGCTTACGGTAATCGACGCCGGTCGTCACGACGATGCTTTTCGCTTTGATTTCGCTGTCGTCACTGAGCTTTAGCATCTTGTAACTGTCGCGCACTTCAATGTTGACCACTTCCTGGGGCGACAGCATCTCGATGCCGAAACGCTGCGCCTGTGTGACGGCCCGCCGCGTCAGCTCAGCCCCGCTCAGGCCTGTCGGAAAGCCCAGGTAATTTTCGATGCGCGACGAGGTTCCGGCCTGTCCGCCCGGCGCGCGCTTTTCGATCACCAGCGTGCTCAGTCCCTCCGAACCGCCGTATACCGCTGCGGCCAGCCCCGCCGGTCCTCCCCCGATAATCACCACGTCGTAGATTTTATCAGACGCGCGGGCGTTCAAGCCCACTTTTTCCGCCACCTGCACGGGCGATGGCGACGTCAGCACGGAGCCGTCGTCGAAGAAAACCGCTGGGAGTGCTTTGCGCTCCACCTGGCCCAGCTTCAGCAACTCGTCGGCTTCCTGTTCGTTTCGCTCCACATCGACCCACCGGTACGGGATCAGGTTGCCGGCCAGAAAATCCTTCACGGCGTGCGATTTGGGCGAGTACTGATAGCCCACCACCTTGATCCCCTCAAAATCGGGGCGGTAGCCCGTTTGCCATTCGTCGAGCAGATCGTCGAGCACCGGATACATCTTCTCTTCCGGCGGGTCCCAGGGTTTCATCAGGTAATAGTCGAGTTGCACGTCGTTGATGCCTTTGATGGCCGCTTCGATGTCCGAATAGGCCGTGAGCAACACGCGCTTGGCCTTGGGAAAAATGTCCCGCGCCTTTTCCAGAAATTCCACGCCCAGCATCTCGGGCATGCGCTGGTCGGACAGAAACAGGGCGATTACTTCGTTTTTCAGCTTGAGCTCGCGCAACGAGTCGAGCGCTTCCTGCACCGAGTTGGTATTTAGAATCCGGTATTTGCTCCGGTACTTCGACCGCAGATCGCGCGTAACAGCGCTCAAGACCTGCTCGTCGTCGTCGATCGCGAAAATAATGGGCTTTTTCATGCCGTTTTTTCCTTCTCCTGCGAAGGGGTAGAGGTTGAATTCGATTTAGCTGCGACGGGAAAGCACAGTTGAAAGGTAGTCTGGCCGGGGGCTGAAGTGACCTGAATGGAAGCCTGGTGCTGCTTCAAAACGCGTTGCACGATGTCCAGCCCCAGTCCGGTGCCTTCTCCCATCTTTTTTGTGGTGAAGAACGGCTCAAAAATACGACTCTGGATGTCTTCCGGAATACCGGTACCGTTGTCCGTCACTTCCACGCGCACAAACTCACCGGCGGGTTCGGCCGAGATCTGCAAAACGCCGCCGCGCTCCTCCATCGCATCGACCGCGTTGTCGATCAGGTTCGTCCAGACCTGGTTCAATTCGCCGACGGCCGCGTTCACCTGGGGCAGGTTTTTGTCTAACTCCGCTTTCAACTGAATGTTTTTGGATTTCAGCTTGTGCTTCATCATCACGAGCGTGCTACGCAGCCCTTCGCGCAGGTCGATCGGCTCTTTCTCGTTCGTGCGGTCCATGTGCGTGTAACTTTTGATCGAACCCACCAGTTGGGAAATGCGCGCTGAGGCTTCCTGCAACTCGCGGGTGAGCCGCGTGGTTGCCAGCACGCCTTCCAGCCAGGCCATGACGGCGGGAATCGCTTCCGACGGAAAATCGTCGAGCAGCGCCTCCAGATCGTCGGGCGCCAGGCCCGCCTGCACGAGCGGCTCGGCCAGGTCGCACCCCGCTTCCACACCGCGCTCTTCCAGCCAGTCGGTCAGTTCGTCTTCGCGGCTCGACCGCTCCAGCAAGGACAGCGACGCGGGCTCGGTCTCCAGCTTGTGCTTGATCAGCGTACAGATGTTGTGCATCTGGTCGGACGAGAGTGAATAGCGGCCGAGTTGGGCCACGTAGTCGGGCAGGTGCAAAATTTTCTTTTCCAGCTCGGCGGCCGTCCGGCGCATGGCCGAGGCCGGGTTGTTCAGCTCGTGCGCCAGACCCGCCGAAAGTTTGCCGAGGGCCATCATTTTCTCGCGCTGTTGCTGCGTTTTGGTGCCCTCGCGTACCCGGGTTGTCATCACGGCGACCAGCCGCTGCGTCAGTTCCTGGCTTTTCTGTTCCATCTCCTGAAAATGATCCCGGTGCAGAGCCAGCACCTGAGAAGGAATCAGCGCCTGACCGTCGCCGGTGTAGTTTTTCATCCGGCTGTAGGGCAGCACGCCCAGAATGGAGCCGCGCTCGTACGTGCCGATAGGCATGGCTTGCCCGCCAATCTTCAGCACCAGGTGAATCTCGCCTTCCAACAGCACGAACAGGTCGTCGGCCGGGTCGCCTTCCTGAAACAGGAACTCGCCTTTCGCCAATTCTATCAAGCGCGCTTCTGACAGAAACCACGTCAGAATATCGTCGGGAAGTTCTTCGAACACCGACACGGCACGCAACGCATCAGGGGTAATTTCAGCCATAAGACACAAGGGAAAGGGTGGAAAAGTAAGTTCGCGATTCGCCCGGAAGCGGCCAAGTACTGTGGGGCAGCCCTCGCGTCTGTACGAGAGAGGGGCCCTGCCCGTTGACCTTCATCAGGTTTTTGTGTCGTCCTCCGGCGGTCGGGGTAACGCTCGTTTGCGTACCGCGTACATAGTGAGGAAGCTTAAACCCACAAAACCATGGATATTTTTTTAACTGTTGACCACCCAATGCTGCTCGGCGGCCTGATTAGCCGCGTGGCTATGGCCGAAGGGCTCAAAGTGGTGGGCTCGGCCTCCACCGCCGAAGGTACGCTCGAATGGCTGCAGAAACATCCGGTCGACCTGATCGTCATCGACGATAAAGTACCCGACCAGGAGTACCACCAGTTTCTGAAAGCCGCACAACGCCTTTGTCCGCACGTCAAGCTTCTGCTGATGGGGCAGGAAAAAGACCCGCTCGAAGTGGAAAAACTTCTGGCGCAAGGGTTGAGTGGCTACATGCTCCGGCAAGATGCCCACGACCGTCTGGTAGCGGCCATTTACGCCATCGGTCAGGGCGAACGTTACCTGAGCCCGCAACTGCAGTCCCGCTAGGTTACGCCTGGTCGGAGACCGACGCCACGACCGCTCCTGATTCGGGCTCGCCGGTGGCTGCTATGCCTGCCGTTTCGGGACGGACTTCGTGATCCACTACGCGAAGCTGCCGCCCGGCAAAAATGGCCACCACAGTACAGGCCACCGCTAAGTAGCCCACCCAGTTGTAATGCGCCAGCGTGCCGTCGGCCCGTTCGACCACAATTACCCCCGCGATAAACGAAGAGAACCCGGCCGCTAGCTGTTGTACTGCCGAGTTGATGCTCATGAAGCTGCCCCGGTTCTGCGGCCGTACCGTGGAGGTAATCATCGACATGGCCGGAATCATGCGGCCGCCGCCACAGACGAAAAAGAAGGTCGTGACGATCAGCACAGGCACGATGCTCATGGCAGGCATGTTGGTGATGAGCAGGAGCGGCAGCAGGTTCAAAAACATGAAGATCGTGAAGATCCGCTTTTGCCCGTAGCGATCCGCCCACCGCCCGATGACGGGCGACGTAAAGATGGTCAGCGCCCCGCCACACAGGTAAATGTAGGTCAGTTGCTGTTCCGTAAACCCGACGTTGCTCACCATGTAGGGCGAGATAAACGGGATGACGGTAAACTGCCCCAACATCAGCAACACCATAAACAACAGTGCCCGCAGCTGATTCGGGTTCTCCAAAACAAGCGAGAGGGCTTCCATCGGATGCGCCTTCGGGGCCGAGGCGTCCCGCAAATGCCCGCGCAACGTGGGTACGTAGAAGACGATTCCCGCCGTCATCACTATGCCGAACCCTCCCAGGAAAAAGAACGGAGCATGCCACGTGAACAAGGTCGCCAGGTACAACCCAAACGGCACCCCGAAGACCGACGCCGCCGAGAAGGCCATCATCACGATGCTCATCGCGCTGGCCCGCCGCTCGACCGGAAACGCATCGCCGACAATGGCCAGCACCAAGGCCCCCAGCACGCCGCCGAACGCACCGGTCAGGCAGCGCGTCACCAACAGCAGCTCGTACGAAGGGGCCAGCGCACACAAAACCGTTCCGACCGTGAACCCGATGTTGAGCCACAGCAACGCCGCTTTCCGGTCGAACCGATCGAGGAAGAACGCCCCGGCAAAGCCGCAGATCCCCGCCGAGAACGTATAGGAAGACACCACAAGGCTGAACTGCCGCGGGTCGATGTCGAAGAGGCGCATCAATTGCGGCCCCAGCGGCATCATGATCATAAAATCGACAATATGGGTAAACTGGACGGCCGCAAGCACCGCCAGCAGAAAGTATTCTTTTCTGGTCATAGCAAGAGGGAAGTAGGAGTAAAGCGATGTATACGGGTGGGGCTATACAAAAGTAGAAGAAAGCCTGCACTTTCCTGCTTCCAGCACCGCGCACCGCCCCCGGCATCGTTTCCGTTCATCCTATAGGAATACCTCCAATCCCACAAATTGTTCGACCACGGACAATCCGCGCTTGGTCATCCGGCCCGATTTCTTTTCTTTGGATCGTTCTGCCTTTTGATTGACACTCATAAACTACCGTATGGAATTACGCATACAACACCTCTCCAAGACCTATCCGAATGGCGTCCAGGCGCTGAAAGACGTCACGCTCACCATTCCGCAGGGGATGTTCGGCCTGCTGGGGCCCAACGGTGCGGGCAAGTCGTCGCTGATGCGCACGTTGGCCACCTTGCAGGAAGCCGACACCGGTTCGGTCACAATGGGCGACATCGACGTGCTGCACGACAAAGACGCCGTGCGGCGCGTGCTGGGCTACCTGCCGCAGGAGTTCGGCGTTTACCCCAAAGTGACCGCCGAAACGATGCTCGACCACATCGCTACGCTCAAGGGCCTCACGCAGCGCAAAGAGCGCAAGGAAATTGTGGACGCTTTGCTGCAAAAGGTGAACCTCTGGGACGCCCGCCGCAAGAACCTCGGCACCTACTCGGGCGGGATGAAACAGCGCTTCGGCATCGCACAGGCGCTGCTGGGCAACCCCAGGCTCATCATTGTCGATGAACCCACCGCCGGGCTGGACCCCGCCGAACGCAACCGCTTCCACAACCTGCTCAGCGAAATCGGGGAAAACACGATCGTGATTCTGTCGACTCACATCGTGGAGGACGTCAGTAACCTCTGCCGCGACATGGCGATCATCTGCCTGGGCGAAGTGCTGCTGACCGGCAACCCCGCCGAGCTGGTCGCCTCGTTCCAGGGCCAGATCTGGCAAAAGGCGGTCGACCGCAGCGAAGTGCCCCAGTACCGCGAACGCTACCGCGTCATTTCCACGCGCATGTTCGCCGGCAAAACGGTGCTCCACGTGCAAAGTGACGTGCCACCCGAAGGCTTCGACCCCGTCCAGGCCGACCTGGAGGACGTCTACTTCGCCACCATCGCCCAGAAGATGGATGTGGTGACGGTTTGAGGGAGCGAAGCTCCCGCAGAGGGCAGAGCGCGAAGAGCAGAAAAGCTTTATCGTTTTGCGGAACAACTCCGTGGCTCCGCCCTTAGCGTGACGAACAACATCACGGAAGGGTCCGGCTCTACTTCGTCCAAAGAATTTATCCACTTCCTCAACATCGCACGCCGCTCGGTCTTCGAAAACGCCAACGTCCTCATCATGATGCAACAGCGCCAGTTGCTCGCCGAAGAACAGGCCAACCAATTACTCGACGAACTAGATATGCTCTGTCGTAAGCTCACCAATTTTCAGAAATCACTTCAGAAACGAGAGGGTTAGTGTCTCTATGCACTCTGCCCTCCGCTCTATGCTCCCACACGACTATGCTCAGCGAAATCTTCTTATTTGAATTAAAATACCGGGCCAAACGGCCGGCGACGTACCTGTACTTCTTCATCTTCCTGCTGCTGTCGTTTCTGGCGACGGCGACGGACAACGTGCGAATCGGCATCAGTTCGGAGAAGGTGCTGAAGAATGCGCCCGTGTTTATTTACAACTTCACCATCATCCTGAGTGTGTTCGGGGCGCTGGTGTCGTCGGCGGTGATGGGCGTCCCGACCTACCGTGACTTGGAGCACGGCACCGACCGCTACTTCTTCGCACTGCCGATCAAAAAGAGCGCGTACCTGGGCGGGCGTTTTCTGGGTTCGTTCGTGACGCTGGTGTTCATTATGCTGGGCATTTATGTCGGGATTCTGCTGGGGGCGGCCGTAGCGCCGCTGTTCGGGTGGGTCGACGCTGACAAGTTCGGGCCGTTTCACGTGGTGCACTACCTGCAACCGATGCTGCTGTTTCTGCTGCCCAACCTGTTTTTCCTGGGAGCGGTGTTTTTCTCGGCCGTGACGCTGTCGCGCAACATCATGGCGGCCTACGCGGGCGGCATCGTGCTGCTGGTGGGGTACCTCATCGCCGACTCGCTGATCAGCGACCTGGACAACGTGACGCTCTCGGCGCTGCTCGATCCGTTCGGGCTGAACGCTTACACCGACGTGAGCAAGTACTGGTCCATCGCTGAACAAAATAATAGCCTGGTGCCGTTGGCGGGGCTGGTGCTGTGGAACCGGCTGATCTGGGTAGGCGTGGGCGTCGTGCTGCTGGCGATCACCTTTACGCGGTTCAGCTTCCAGGACTTTCTGCTGGGACGCACGAAGCGCAAGAAGAAGGGACGCAAGGCCAAGACGGCCGACGCGACACAAGCGCCCGTTTCGCTGGAAAGTCTACCCCGCGTCACGCCCGACTACTCGTTCGGAGTGCATTTCCGGCAGATGTTCCGGCTGGCGGGGATGGAGTTCCGCAGCGCGACCAAAGACGTATATTTCATCGTCATCCTGCTGGCGGGCGTGCTGTTCATGTTCCTCGACGCTTGGTTCGGCAACACGCTGTACGGCACGCCTTCGCTGCCCACCACATCGACGATGATCGAGTTGAAAGAGGGCAGCTTCTTTTTCTTCGTGATGATCCTGATCATCTTTTACACAGGCGAGCTGGTCCACCGCGACCGCAGTTTGAAGTTCGCGCAGATCTCCGACACGTTCCCCGTTCCCAACTGGCTGGTCTACGGCTCTAAGTACCTGGCCCTGGCCTACATCTGCGTGCTGCTGGTCACCACCATCATGGTCGTTGGCATTCTCTTCCAGACCATCAAAGGGTATTTTCACTACGAACTGGACGTCTACTTCATCGACCTGTTCGTGCTGACGCTCCCGTTTTACCTCGTCATCGTCGGGCTGGCGTTCTTTGTCCACATCCTGGTCAACAACAAGTTCGTCGGGCACTTCGCGGTGATCGCCATCTGGGTGACGGTGCTGGGCTTCCGCATCGCCGAATTCCGGCACAACCTTTACCTTTTCGGGGGGCGGCCGGGTTATCTGTATTCGGAGATGAACGGGTTTGGGCACTTCTTTGCGCCGCTGCTTTCGTTCAATGCCTACTGGCTGCTGCTGGCGGGCGTCATGCTGCTGATCGGCAACGTGATGTGGTTTCGGGGCGTGGAAGAGAACTTCAAAAACCGCTTCCAGATAGCGCAACAGCGGTTCGATCGGCCCATTGCGCTGACGCTGGTGCTGCTGCTGGTCGGCTTCGTGGCGATGGGCGCGTGGATCTTCTACAACACCAACGTACAGAACGAGTACCGGACCATCGACGAAGGCAAGCAGATCGCGGCTGATTACGAAAAGCAGTACAAGCAGTATGAGGACGTGCCGCAACCAAAAATCACCGACGTGTATCTGGAAGTCGATCTGTTTCCGGCCGAACGCCGAGCCGACGTGCGTGGCCGTTTCCGACTGAAAAACAAGACCAATCAGACCATCGACTCGCTGCACGTACAGGTCGGGAAAGAATACGGACTTTCGAACTTTCGCATCGGCGGCGCAGCGCCGGAAACGCTGCTCGACGACCCACGCCTTACGTACGCCATCTACCGCCTGCCCCGTCCGCTCGCGCCGGGTGACACGACCACGATGCAGTTCACCATGCAGGCCCAAAACCGGGGCTTTACCAACGAAGGCTACAACCGCGAGTTGATTTACAACGGAACGTTTTTCGACACCAGCGTACTGCCTTCGTTTGGGTACAGCGAAGACCGGGAAATGAGTTCGGACGACGACCGGGAGGAGTACGACCTGCCCGAGAAAGACCAGCGCGCGCCCGAAATCGACGATCCGGTTGCCCGGAACAACTCGTTCGTGGGCGACGATGCCGACTACGTGAACTTCGAGGCGGTGCTCAGTACGGCGCCCGACCAGATCGCCATCGCACCCGGCTACCTGCAACGCGAGTGGGAAGCCGACGGCCGGAAATATTACCATTACCAATCGGAAGCGCCCGGTTTCTATTACTTCTCAATTGTGTCGGCACGTTACGAAGTGGTGCGCGATACGTGGACTAGTCCCGACGGGAAAACCGTCAACCTGGAAATTTATCACCATCCCGGTCACGAACGGAACCTTGACCGCGTGATGGACGGGATGAAACGGTCGCTGGCCTACTATTCCAAAAATTTCGGGCCGTATCAGCACCGCCAGTTGCGCATCCTGGAGTTCCCGCGCTATTCCACCTTCGCGCAGTCGTTTGCCAACACCGTCCCGTTCTCGGAGGCGTTCGGGTGGCAGGCCGATTTTTCCGACCCGGAAGACACCGACTACATGTTCTACGTCACGGCCCACGAAGTGGCGCACCAGTGGTGGGGCCATCAGGTGATGCCGCGGGCGACGAAGGGTGCCTCGACCGTGTCGGAAACGATGTCGCAATACTCAGCGCTGATGGTGATGAAAGAGAAGTACGGCGAGGCGCAGATGCAGAAGTTTCTGGAGTACGAACTGGACAGTTACCTGCGGGGACGGGCCGGGGAAGACAAGTACGAGCCCACCATCCTGGAAAACGACGGGCAGGCGTACGTGCATTACCGGAAGGGCAGCGTGGCGATGTATGCCCTGCAGGATTTCATCGGTGAAGACAAACTGAACCGCGCCCTGCACCAGTACGTCAACTCGGTCAAGTTCGGCGAGGCGCCCTACACCAGCTCGCGCGAGTTGTACGCCGCCATTCAGTCCGTCACGCCCGATTCGCTCACCTACCTGCTGACAGACCTCTGGGAGCGCCGCGCTCTGTACGAAAACCGCATTACCGACGCGGAATACGAGAAGCTGTCGGACGACCGCTACAAGGTGACCCTGACGGTGCAGACCAAGAAATATTACGCCGACAGCCTGGGTGCGGAAGAGGAAACGCCGATGAACGACTGGGTCGACATCGGGATTCTGAAAGACGTGACCGAAGACGGCCAAACCGTGAAGAAGCCGCTCTATTTGCAGAAACATCGCCTGACGGGCGGCGAACACACCCTGGAATTTACCGTGCCGGAAAAGCCGGACCGCGCCGGCGTCGATCCGTTTAACATCCTGCTGGACCGCAATCCCGACGACAACGTGACTAAAGTTTCGGCAGGGTAACGCCGCCGGGCGAGGCCGGAAATACAACGCAAACCACTTATTGAATTCAATTACGATCTTTTTGGTTATGATTGGCAAGGAGCCCGTATTTTTAGGGCATCTCGCGCGACCACGCAGAACGGCCTTTCCGGCCTCGGCGTTTCAACGCCTCACCCATCTTGACGCTATTGCATGACATTTCACGATTTTAACCTTCATTCTTCCCTGACCGAGAGCATCGACATGATGCAGTACAACGAGCCGACGCCTGTTCAGGCCCAGGCCATTCCCGAAATTCTGTCGGGACGCGACCTGATCGGCTGCGCGCAAACGGGAACGGGAAAAACGGCAGCGTACCTGATTCCCACCATCCAACACATTCTGGACCACCCCAAAGAAGCTTCGCAATGCCTGATTCTGGCACCGACGCGCGAGCTGGCCAAGCAGATCGATCAGCAGATCGATGGCTTCGGTTACCTGACGGGCGTCACCTCAATGGCCATTTACGGCGGCAGCACTGGCGGCGAAGTCTGGTCGCGCCAGCGTAACGCCATGGAAAACGGTGCGGAAATTCTGGTTGCTACACCCGGGCGCCTCATTGCGCACATGCGGATGGGCTACGTACAGCTCGACCACATCCGTACCCTGATTCTGGACGAAGCCGACAAGATGCTGGACATGGGCTTTTTCGAGGACATCATCCAGATCGTCAACGAGTTGCCCACCGATCGGCAGACGCTGCTGTTCTCGGCCACGATGCCGAAAAAAATCCGCCTCCTGGCCGACCGCATCCTGCGCGACCCGGCCGAGGTAAACATCGCCATTTCGCGCCCCGCCGAAAAAATCGACCAGTCGGCCTACCTGGTGCACGATCATCAGAAGATCGACCTGATGGAGCACATTCTCCGGCAGATGGACGTCCAGAGCATGATCGTCTTTACGTCGCGCCGCAGCGAGGTGAACAAGATTGTCCGCGCCATCAACAAGCTGGGATTTCAGTCGAAAGGCGTTAGTTCGGATCTGGATCAGAACGCGCGGGAAGAGGTGATGCGCGAATTCAAGAACGGGCAGTTGCCCATCGTGGTCGCGACCGACGTGCTGTCGCGGGGCATCGACGTGGACAACATCAGTCACGTAGTGAATTACGACATTCCGCAGGACGCCGAAGACTACATCCACCGCATCGGGCGGACGGCGCGGGCCGAGCGCACCGGCGTGGCCATTACGTTCATTAATGGTGAAAAACAGCACCGCGTCCGCCGCATCGAGGAGCTGATGGAGATGGAATTGCCCAAGTTGCCCCTGCCCGAAGGCTTCGAACCCGGCCCGGCCTACAATCCGGAGAAGCGCTCGTCGGGTGCTGCGCCCAACCAGCGCCGGAAGAAAAAACGGAAACCGAAGGGACCGCAGTCGGAGGCATCGGCCAGCGCCGCGACGCCTGCACCAACGGCCACACCGACCGCGGGTGCGGCCGAAGGCGAGGTCAAAAAGAAGAAAAAACGGAAGAAGCGCCGCAAGCCACGCCCGCAATCCAACCCTTCATCCAACGAACAGAGCCCTTCATAAACTTCTGTTTCGCATCTACGTATTGCGATAGTGAAATTGCATTCACCCTTGACCTTAAACCTTTTGTATGAAACGTATATTCCTTCAGCTCCTGGGCCTCAGCCTGGTCCTGTCGCTCAGTTCGTGCGGCTACAACAGCATGGTGCAGAAACAAGAGACCGTCGACCAGGCCTGGTCGCAGGTTGAAAACGTGTACCAGCGCCGGGCCGACCTGATTCCCAACCTGGTGAGCACCGTAAAGGGAGCCGCTAACTTCGAACAGGAAACGCTGACGCAGGTGATCGAAGCCCGGGCCAGTGCCACGTCGATCAACCTCAGTGCCGACGACCTGACGCCCGAAAACATGGCGCGCTTCGAACAAGCCCAACAGCAACTGAGCGGTGCGCTCTCACGTCTGCTGGTGGTCTCCGAGAACTACCCCGACCTGAAAGCGAACCAGAACTTCCGCGATTTGCAGGTGCAACTGGAAGGGACCGAAAACCGCATTGCCGTGGAGCGGCGCAACTTTAACCAGACCGTGCAGGAGTACAACACGTACATCCGGCAGTTCCCGCGCAACATTACGGCCAACATTTTCGGCTTCGATACCAAGGCGTACTTCCAGGCTACGCCGGGCTCGGACCGCCCGCCTACGGTCGAATTCTAGTTTTATCCTTCGCATCACTTCCATCCCGCTCATGGCGAAAGAGTTCTTCTCGTCTTCCCAACAGCAACAAATCATTGCGGCCATCAAAGACGCCGAACTGAATACTTCCGGCGAAATTCAGGTACACATCGAGCGCACGTGCAAAGGCGAAGTGCTGGACCGCGCGGCCGATCTGTTCGCTACGCTGAAGATGCACAAAACGGCCCTGCGCAACGGGGTGCTGTTTTACCTCGCGTTCGAGTCGCATCAATTCGCGATTCTGGGCGACAAGGGCATCAACCAGAAAGTGCCGCCGGGTTTTTGGGATGACATCAAAGAACACATGGCCGTGCTGTTTCGGCAGGGGAAGTTTACCGAAGGGCTGGAAGAAGGCATTCGCATGGCCGGACAGGAACTTAAAGTCCACTTTCCCCGCCAAAAGGACGACATCAACGAACTGCCCGACGACATCTCGTTCGGGAAGAACTAAGCTTTATCTGTGAAACACTTCCTACTTCTGGGGTTGGTTTGGCTCGCTTCATTCGCACTGCATGCGCAGGAAGTGGCCATTCCCGACCCGCCGAACCCACCCCGCCTGGTGAACGACTACGCCAATCTGCTGAGCGGCGAGGAGCGGAACCGCCTGGAGCGTAAGTTGGTGGCGTACGACGATACTACTTCGACGCAGATTGCAGTCATCATCGTTCCGACCACGGGCGATTACGAAATTGCCGATTATGCACAGCGGGTGGCGCAGAAATGGGGAATCGGGCAGCAGGGAAAAGACAACGGCGCGCTCATTGTTGCGGCCATCAATGACCGGAAAGTGAGCGTCCAGATCGGGTATGGGATGGAAGCCTACGCGCCCGATGTGGTGGCCGGTCGCATCATCGACAACGTCATCCGTCCGGCTTTTCGCAACGAGAACTATTACCAAGGCCTCGACCAAGCCACTACCGCGCTGATGCAGGCTGCTGCCGGGCAATTTGAGGCCGAACCCCGCGCACGCGATGGCGATGGCGGCAGTCCCGGCATGTCCATCGGCATGATCATCTTCTTCATCATCCTCGTCGTTTTCCTGATCAGTCGGGGCGGCGGCGGGCGGGGGGGCGGCCGGACGTATCGCAACCGAGGCATGTCGTCGATTCCGTGGTGGATGCTGGCGAACTCCGGACGCGGCGGCGGTTGGGGCAACTTCTCAGGGGGCGGTGGCAGCTTTGGCGGCGGCGGTGGAGGCGGCTTCGGTGGTTTCGGCGGCGGCTCGTTCGGCGGGGGCGGGGCCAGCGGAAGCTGGTAGCCTGATCAGCTTGCTCGTTAGAAGTATGTTCACGAAAATTTATTGGCTGGAGGAGTTTGCTACCGGGGCAAGGCTCGGCATCATGCCTCGTCCACGAGGAGACGATTGGCTCGAAGGAGAAGTAGCCAATTGGGCGAATCGTGGTGTCCAGGTTGTAGTTTCTCTGCTGGAAAAGCCGGAGATAGATGAGTTGGGCCTGAGAAACGAAGAAGTCCATTGTAAACGACACCAGCTGGACTTTATTCTTTTTCCGATCCGGGACCGGGGCTTACCCTCTGATCCACAAGCGGTGAGTTACCTGATTCTAGACCTGAGAACAAAACTCGATCAGGGACGGAGCATCGTTATTCACTGCCGTATGGGCATCGGCCGGTCTTCCATCATTGCGGGGGCCGTTTTGCTGGACAACGGCCTCACCGCCGAAGGAATGCTCTTCCACATCAGTACCATTCGGGCATTACCCGTACCCGATACCAACGCGCAAAAGCAATGGCTCAGGCAGTGGGAAAGGTAGCGTCTGTGCTTAAAACTCTGCACTAATCCATAAGCGCTCGAACCTGTCATAGCAAAGCCACTTTGCAGGATGACCTAACAACTCATTTGTCATTTCGACCAACCGTAGAAATCTGCTGACATGCGTCTGCGTGCACTGGCGGCTTCATACCTTCTTCGTGATCGGTATCCACAGTTCTTCCTCCGAATCCGGGTCTTCGCCTTTGTATCGTTCACCCATCACCGCGAAATGCGGGCGATGGTCCACAACATAGGTCGATTGTGGTAACCAGGTTCCGAGAATAAATTGATACGTCGTCGGGCCGGCGCTGGCGGGGCCGCGATGCACAAAAACGGCATACAGTCCTTCGGGAGTCGTCAGCGTTTCCCAACCTTCAGGCACGGTGGTCGTCGCCGGGACCTCTACTGCCGCCCACTTTTCGAAGCGAGCCTGAGGATCAAATCGCTCGAAATACGCTGGGCCGTACCGTTCGATGGAGTAGAGTTCACTACCGATCACCCGGGTGATTTCCCGGCGCCGAGGCATGAAGGTACGCCAGAGTACGTGAGTTTGGTTGTCGGCCAACGACGTCGTCATGCGTACTCCTGCGAAATGCTTTTTCGGTAGGGTTTCGATTCGGGGTTGCACGGTCGCAACTTAACGAATGTTATACGTTACGCGTGCCCATCAGAGGTCATCAGGCTTTTGGCAGCTTTGCGTTCTCCCTTCCAGAAGCGCCGCTTCAGGTACTTACGCAAATGCTTGCATCGCTCTGCGCACGTGGTGACGTGTCCTTTTTTCTTGTGCGACATACATCAGGTCTGCCATCTGAACTTGCGGCCTCTGCTCACCAACAGGCAACAGACTGGCGACTGCCGAAAAAGAAAGAACCTTACAAAAACATCACGTCGTCGATGACCTGTTCACCGGCATCGCGGTTCAGCATCTCGACGATCTTGGTTTTCGCCATGTTGAGCTGATGCTTGAGCGGCGCTGAGGTAAGCGACACGTACAGGCGACGGTCTTTGATGTACAACCGGTGCGTGCGGCTGGCGATAGGAGCGCCCATCAGCCGTTCCCAGGCATTCACCACATGGGTCTCTTTGAACTTGCCTCGCAGACGGTACACTTCAAGCAACTCGTTGATCGATTCCTTGAGCGTAGCTTCTCCGGAGCGACTGGTTTCTCTCTTCTCTTTCTTGGGGTAGGAGCGGTACATGTGGGAGTGAACGGATTACTCAGTAAAGGTTGTACGAAAAACCCGAACTTCCGCGCGAATGGTGTTAAAAATTTTTTCGGTGCGTTCCGGGCGGGCGTCGGTCAGAAAAATCTGCCCAAAGTGCTGGTCGGCCACCAACTCCATCAGGTGCGCAATGCGGTGATCGTCGAGCTTGTCGAAGATGTCGTCGAGCAGCAGCATGGGCTTGCGCCCCGATACGTCTTTCATCTGATCGAACTGCGCCAGTTTCAGCGCAATCACGAACGATTTTTGCTGGCCCTGTGAGCCGTATTTGCGGAGCGGATGCCCTTCGATGCTGAAGGCGTAGTCGTCGCGGTGTATGCCCAGGTCGGTCCGCTGAATGTACAGATCGCGGTTGATCGACTGCACAAACTCTTTCGCAAACGTGCCGCTTTGCCAGTGCGACTCGTACTGAAGCGCGACCTCCTCACGGCTGTCGGTCAGGTGCTGGTAATGGTGCAGAAACACGGGCAGGAAGTCGGTCACAAAGGCCTGCCGCCGCTCGAACACTTCTTTCCCCAGGGCCAGCAGAGGCTCGTTGTAAGTTTCCAGCAGCGTTCGGTCCACGTAATGCCGATCGGCAAACTGCTTCAAGAGGCTGTTGCGCTGGTTGAGCAGGTGGTTGTACTTCATCAGCGACTGAAGGTAGACCGCGTCGATCTGCGAGATGATGCCGTCGAAAAAGCGCCGCCGGTCTTCGCTACCGCCCCGAATCAGGTCTGTATCGTCCGGTGCCATCATCACCAGCGGAAAGCGCCCGACGTGTTCGCTCAGCCGCTCGTAAGGCAGTTTGTTGACTTGCACCACCTTTTTGTCGCCTGCCTTGAGGCGGCACGAAACGTCCCACTTCTCGTCTTCTTTCAGAAACGTCCCGTCGATCCGAAAAAAATCTTCGCCGTGTTTAATGTTTTGAGTATCAATCTTGTTAAAGGCACTCTTGGTTAGCGAAAGGTAGTGCACCGCGTCCAGCAGGTTGGTCTTCCCAGTCCCGTTGTCGCCCACAATGGCGTTAATTTGGGGCGAAAAGTCGGCTTCGAGTGCGGCATAATTTTTAAAATTGAGGAGACGAAGGTATTGCAGGTGCATAACGATAAACAACGCAGAAAATCAGTGGTTGTTAAGAAGAACGGCGCAAGGGCCTTCCGCGTTTAACCCGTAAATTTCAGTCGATTTTACTTATTTTCGCGAAAATTCTAAGAACGAAAGCATGGCAAGCGTTAAAGAAAAAGCAACCGCGGCCTCAAAGGCAGCTTCCAAATCCAAGGCAAACACCAAAAAGAAAGAAACGTTTCCCAAAGAAACTTATTTATACTGGTTTGAAAGTATGATGCTGATGCGGCGTTTCGAAGAGAAAGCCGGTCAGTTGTACGGACAACAGAAAATCCGTGGCTTCTGCCACCTGTACATCGGGCAGGAAGCCTGCGCCGCCGGTTCGGTAAGTGCGTTGGAACCTGGCGATAAATACATTACGGCCTACCGCGACCACGCGCATCCACTGGCGCTGGGCACTTCGCCGAACGCCATCATGGCCGAACTGTTCGCCAAATCGACCGGCTGCTCGAAAGGGAAAGGCGGCTCGATGCACATGTTCGACAAGGAAGTAGGTTTCGTGGGTGGTCATGGCATCGTAGGCGGTCAGATTCCGCTGGGCGCCGGGCTGGCTTTCGCCGAGATGTATAAAAAGACCGGAAAAGTCTGCATTTGTTACATGGGCGACGGGGCCGTCCGCCAGGGTGCGCTGAATGAAACGTTCAACATGGCGATGCTGTGGAAAATTCCGGTGATTTTCGCCATTGAGAACAACGGTTACGCCATGGGAACGTCGGTGAAGCGTACCACCAACGTGCAGGAGCTTTACAAACTCGGACTGGCGTACGACATGCCTTCTGAGCCGGTCGATGCAATGGACGTCGAGAACGTACACCGGGCGGTAGCGGCAGCAGCAGAGCGCGCCCGCAAAGGCGAAGGCCCTACGTTGCTGGAACTGCGCACGTACCGTTACAAAGGCCACTCGATGTCCGATCCGGCCAAATACCGGACGAAAGAAGAACTGGCCGAATACCGGGAACGCGACCCCATTGAAAAGGTGCGGAAGACGATCCTGGACAACAAGTTTGCGACCGAAGACGAACTGAAAGCCATCGAAGAGAAGATCAAGCAGCAGGTGAACGAATCGGTTCAATTCGCCGAAGAGTCGCCTTACCCCGATCCGGAAGAAGTTTACAAAGATGTGTACATGCAAGAGGATTATCCGTTCATCGTCGATCATCCGTAAGCTACGCTTGGCCGGTCTTTCGATCTTACATGCACTAACTCATTAATAGTCAGAGCCTTTGTCCTTTCGGTACAAAGGCTTTTGTTTTACTACATCGATTCAGGGTTGCTGTTTGAAATGAAATATTTACGTTAAATTTGCGGCCCTGCGTTCAAATTCGCATAGCACTATACCTACGACTAGCATGGCTAAAACCAAAGTGGCTCCGCAGAACAGGCAACAAGAGGCTCCCGTCCCGGCCTCTGACAAGGTGTTGGAAAGCCCGGATGCATTACGCGGTCAACTGGACCGCACCGAAGATTTTTTCCGCAAGAACCGTGCGATCGTGCTGGGCGTGGCCCTGGTCGTGGGTTTGGCAATTGCGGGCATTGCGTTCTGGCGCTACGCACAGCGTCAGAATGAGGTGGAAGCACAGCAGTACATGTTCCCGGCCGTTTACTATTACGAAGCCGACTCGCTGAACAAAGCGCTGAACGGCGACGACATCAACTACGGGCTGCTCTACATTGCCGACGAATACGGCTCGACCGACGCGGGTAACCTCGCGAAATTCTACATCGGTTCCATTTACCTGAAGCAAGGTCAATACCAGCAAGCCATCGACGCACTACAGGATTTTCAGTCGGACGACCTGCTGCTGCCAGCGCGCGCTGATGCGCTGATTGGCGACGCTTACATGGAGCTAGAGAATTACGCGCAAGCGATTTCGGCTTACAAAGAGGCCGCTAACTACAAGCCTAACGATCAGTTTACGCCGCGCTATCTGATGAAACTTGCCCTGGCTTACGAGAAAAATAACCAGATGGGCGAGGCGGCTACTACCTACGCGCGGATCATTAACGAATACCCGCAGGCCGCAGAAGTAACCGAAGCCAAAAAGTACAAAGAACTGGCCGAGCTTTCGCAGGCGAGTAACTAGGCAGCATATTTTATTTCCTTCAGAAATAAAAAAGACGACCCGGCGGTCGTCTTTTTTTGTGTTCTTTGCTGCGAGATTAGTTGGTATACAGATGGATCTCGACGCGGCGTCCGTACGAGTATTGCTGCGGTCCGAGGCTGCGGTCGGCACCGTGGTGTTCTACCGTAATCTTTTCGGCCGTAACGCCAGCGTTGACCAGCGCCGTGCGCACCGCTTCGGCACGCTTTCGCGACAAAATCTGGTTTTGCTGTGCATTGCCCGTTTGATCGGTGTAGCCACGCAACACTACTTTCAGTTCCGGATACTCCTGCGTCAGTTGTGCAATCTGCCGGATATTACGGGCGTCGGTGGAATCGATGGAGGAGGAACCGGTCGCGAAGAAAACCTCCGTTTTCTGAAAATTCCGAGCCAGTTCGGCCCGGGTCTGTGCCGTTGCCTGCTCCTGCCGCAATCGGTTCAGTTCCAGGGTAGTATTGTTCATCAACTCCCGCAAGCGGTCTACTTCGGCCTGGACATCGGTAGTGGCGTTCGCACCCTGATTGGCTTGCATCTGTTGCAGGCGGCTGTTCAGGTCTGCAATGCTCTGCTCCGTCTGGCGGATTTGGGCGTCGCGAAGCGAATCTTCGGCCGTGCGCTCCAACCGCATGGACGTATTGTCGCCCGAGGTAGCCGGTACCGGCACAGGGGCCGCGACTACCGTATTGGACGTAGCGTTACTGTTCACGCGACGACGAAGCGTTTCTAGTTCAGTGCGCAGTGCTTGCAGTTCCTGGTCGTTTGCGGGGGCCGCAGTAACGGGGGACGTGGGCCGGCTAGCCTGTTGGGCCATCTGGCTGCGCAGTTGTTGCATCTCTTGTCGCAACGCTTGGATTTCCTGATTGGTGGTGGAGGCGGGTGCCGGTGTTGCAGGCGACGTAGCTACCGGGGGCTGATTCATCATCTGCCGCTGTAGTGCACGCAGTTCTTCCCGTAACACCTGATTTTCGACCGAAAGTTGCTGCACCTGCGGATCGTAGGCGGTTATCGTATCCGTCCGGGTCGGCATCACCCGCCCCTGGGTGGTGGCCAAGGGACGTCCTTCCAGGCTTTCCAGCCGGTTGGACAGCAGCGCAACCTGGCGACGCAATTGCTCCACTTCCGCATTGCTTTGATCGGGGGCGGTGATGTAGGTCGTATCAGCCTTCGTACGGGCAGTGGGCCTGGCAACCCCCACTTGCGGGGTATCGATAGGCGTGGGCAATGGGTTGAACGACAAGAACGTCGGCACTTGTCGGACAGAATCCATCGGCTCGCCGATCTGAGGAGCCGGACCGCCCCGAGCCACGGTATCCCGAGTGACGCCCGAAGGCTTCGGAGACACCCGCGACGGCGCCTTCAACGCAACGTTTTGGCTGTCGGCCGCCGTCGGGACCGGG
Source organism: Catalinimonas alkaloidigena (assembly GCF_900100765.1). NCBI lineage: Bacteria > Pseudomonadati > Bacteroidota > Cytophagia > Cytophagales > Catalimonadaceae > Catalinimonas > Catalinimonas alkaloidigena. Next base: position 552,308 of record NZ_FNFO01000003.1, read on the forward strand.
CTAAACAGCAGAGGCATCGAGACTTCCGGCAAATCACCCGCTAGCGTTTCGGGCCGCAGCTGCAGCGAAGCGGCAGAATCGCTCGCCAAGTGATCAGGAAGGGTGCCACTCGTGGCAGTAGTATCCATTTCCTGCCTTACCGCCTGAAGTTGGTTCAGCACCGAATCGCTGACCAACGCTGAGTCGGAGGGAGGGGGCAAGGCCGTGTCGGGCATCGCGGCCATCGCTTCTTCGGCCGCTGTCGAGTCGACGGGCGAAAAACGGGTCGCTAGGCTATCAGGAACCATCGCTCTTCGGCGACCGGCGTCCAGGAGACCGGCATCCCGGCGGCCAGCCTCTCCGCGTGTAACGCGTGTAAACCGTCGGGTACGCATGCTCATGCGTTGTTCGGAGGGTGCGGGCGGTGCCAGCAGGGTTTGCGAGGCGGTGCTGGGATTTGTGTAGATCACCGGTACTTTGTAGGGCTGCGGCTTTGCCCCGAAGTTGTAATGCACTGACAAAGAGACGAATGTGTACCAGTCGTTGTTGCCGCCGGGATCGCCCCGGTACTCGGCCAGGCGTCCCGAAGGATTCGCGGCGTAATTGACCTGGGGGTTGTCGGTTTCGGTGGGATATACCCCCGCTACATCGTCAAGATAGTCCGTGAAGGTATAGCGCGTCAGCACCTCCAGATTGGCGTTGATCCGGCTACTGAACCGCATTTTCACCCCAATGCCCATCGGCACGCTGATGGTCTGGTTGGCATAATCTTCCTCGACATCCAGTTCACTTAGGTTCGTCTCGAACGTACCGTCTTGCGATACGACGGGCGCTTGCTCGGGGGCTGTACTCCCCTGTGGCACCGTCCGAATCGTCTGATCGTCCCAGTAGTAATAACGCTGCCCGTTGCGGTACAAATCACCCCAAACGTCGAACTGCGTAAAACCCAGACCAGCTGTCAGGTAGGGGGTGATCCAGGCGTTGCGGCTCAAAAACGTTTCGTTGTCGAAGTAATAGTTCAGCAGTAGGCTCAGGTCGTTGAGTTGGGTGCGGGCGTTCAGCGCGCGGTCAAAGTTTTCTTCGCCCAGTCGCAGGTTGCCCTGCCAATCAAGCGCGCGGTCGTTGGCTTCAAACTGCCCCCGCGAGTACAGCAGACGCATGCCCCAGGCTTGCGAAAGCGACAGTTCCAGATCGGCCCCGTAGCTCAGGTAGCCCAAATCGAATTTGCGCAGCGGCGTGGTATTGGAAAACAGCCGGGTATTCAGGTCTCCGTAGTACGTCATCACCCCTGTGTACAGCCCCACCCGCCAACGATAGTCGTTCTGTTGGGCGCGGACGGAAAGGCTGGCGATCAGGAACGATGCGCACAGAATCATACGTAAAAACAAGTTCATCATAATCAGTCAATTAGCGGGCGAGGTCTAGCCAGAGGTTGAGGTTGACGTTAACCCCCAGAAAGGGACGGACGTACACACGATTGGCCAAGTCGTCGAAACCACCGGCCGTAGAGGCATCTTCCAGGAACGTGACGCCCCCAGTCAGGCTGACAAACTCGAAGATGTTGTAACCCAGCCCGATATACGTCGGCCGTTTGAAAATGGGCCCGCTCACGGTGCGATCGTCCGACACCTTAAAGTCTTTGAAGTAAAATCCCACCACAATTTCGGAGCGACTCCAGAATTTGCTGGCGTATACTTTTTGCCCTAACGGCAACGTGAGCCCGGCATTAAAGCCCGACCCGTACGAAAGATCCTGCAGATCGCCATCCAGGTACACCCCGCCGTAACCGGCGTGCAGGGTCAAGATGTTACGCGTCTTTTCAACCGGATAATTATCCACGTGTTTGCTGTCGGCGATGACCGACAGGCCCGAGTTCAGCATGGCTTGCACTTCGGTGTGCAACAGCATTTTCACTTCGCGGGTAATGTCGTCGAACTGAGGGGCATTGTCTTTGTCCAGGCGCATGCCCTTCAATGTCCGAAAGCGGTCGCGCGTCAGGTCCGAGAAGCCCGCAAACCGCAGGTTCGGTCCGTTCTGGTACATGGCAAGAGACGAATTGACCACCGAATTGAGGTCGTTGACCATTTCGTTGGGGCCTTTCTCCAGTTTGACACGTTTGCCGTTCGAAGTAATGCTCTGATCTACATACGCATCCAGATACGTGTACAACTGCCGCTGCACTTCCCGCAACTCCTGGTTGGTGATCCGCCGGTAATAGTTGATGACAAAATCGTAGGGGGTGTTGTCCCGCAACTTGTAATTCACCGGCAGGTAGAACGTCTGCGCTTCGCCACTGAACGCACCTTTCCACAGATTGCGGTACAGGGGCGCTTTGCTGAGATTGGCGTCTTTCGGGTAGATCTTCACTTCCACCATGCTGACCTGACCGTTCACTTCGCCGGTCAGCGTAAAATTTTCGCCCGCAGGCAGGGGCTGGTTATCGTTGAATTGAGATCGCTCGTAATTGAAAACCACCGTAGCAGTTTGGGCCGTCGCAGCAGTACATAGCAAGCAAAAGAGAGAGAATAGTATTTTTTTCATAAAATCGTTCACGAAATTTTTATTTAAGTACGGAACTGGGGCGGCTAAGTTTACTAATTCCCTGATCACCAAGTCCTTTTCGCACGGAACAGGCGCCTCAAACGCTTTCAGGCGTGGCCTATACATAAAAAGCGCGCTCGGTCGGAGCGCGCTTTTCATCGGCGTGTCATGCGGATTCCGGGCGACTAAACCGCCCGCTGGTGTTGTCTTTTTATAAGTCCGTTCCGCCCGTATACGGGTCGCGGCCGGTACGCGAGCGTCGTTCCGGATCGTTCGCTCCCCGCTGCTCTTCAATACGGCCCGAGCGCAATTCGGAGCGATTCTGCTCCATACGCCCTTCTTCCATATTCTGGCGGTTGAGGTCTTCGTTGGCACGTCCTGTACCGCCGATGTTGCTTCCACCACTGCGGTTCAGGTTCGACATGGCACTGTCGGCGGTGGTTCGGTTCATGTTGCTGCTCATCGACGACTCGCTTTGCAGATTCCGGTCGTCGTTGTTGTAGAACGAGTTGTAGCCGTAGTGCGAATACACGCGGTTCACAAAGTCGTTCTGAGGCTCGTTCGGCCAGTTGTCCTTGTCGAAGCCCGGAGCATTTTCCAGTTGTTCTTTGCTAACGTCGAGGACCACGTGCTCGTCGACGGTATCGAACTTGATCATCGGCCACGGAATGGCAAACAGCTTGTCGCCCATGCCCAGAAAGCCGCCGAAAGAAAGCACCGCGTAGGCAATGCGCCCCCGGTTGGTGTCGATCATCAGGTCTTTGATGTCGCCCAGGTTTTCGTTTTGATTGTTGACCACTTTGGTCCCCACAATGGAAGTAGCGGATAAGGTGAGGTTGTTGTTCATGATGAGTTTTGATTTAAGGTGGACTAAAACTGACTGTGCCCGAGGCGACGCTCGGGAGGATGAGAAGAAGGAATGTAAAAAGTCTCGGAATCAGGTTCCGCATCGCCCGCCTTCGTGGCATTTGAGACACGATAAAAATTGGCGGGAAGAACATCGCTAGCCCGGGGGCTTCCTCTACAGCATACTGATTTTTGGCCCTTTGGGTTGTTCTACGAAGCCATTAATTTTCAGTAAAGTCTTCCGTTGTTTCGCGACTGAACGATTCCTTAAAAAAGTAGGCTTTTTTCGCGTCCAGATCGTCGTAGCTGTAGTCGGGGCGGTGGCGCATCAGGTAACTGACGATGCCGAAATCGCCTCCGCAGAAAGACGTGTGGATGACGAACACGGCCAGGAAAAACCAGCGCCCCGGCCCCGGCACCAGCATCGCCCCCAGGAGCGTCACGAGGGTGATCACCAGAAAAGGCGTGAGGGCCACGACCACCAACTCCCGTCGGGTTACCACAAAACGGTCGGCGGCCGCATAAAACACAAACTGCCGCCATTGCGCCCCGAAGCTGATGCGCGGCGCACCTGCGAGCTTGTACGCGGCAGCGTGTAACAGTTCGTGGATCGGGATCAGGAGGGTAAACGAAAACAGCGCCGCCCACCCCCCGGCCTGCCACAGTCCGTCCCAGGGAATTTCCTGGTGAGTTGCCAGCCGGGTGCCCACCACCAGAAGCCCGACGAGGATTGGCCCCAAAGCCACAGCAAAATAAGCCACCGATGCCCAGGTCCGGTCGCGCAGTGCCTCCCGCACAAAAGGCACCATGTCGTCGAAGGGCAACGTCCGGTGCAGGGGAACGTTCGCCAGGTCGGTGGGCGTAGGACGCGGGTGCGGAGCTTTCACGTTCCTAAGTTAACGAACGCACCGGAGCCGGGTTGACACGGTTTGGGAGGAACGGTATCCGCACCATTTGCGATTGGCCGTTGATTTTCAGACCTTTCGTTCCCACCCCACCGCTCTTCCCTTTTCCACACTTTACTATGAAACGCTCTTTTTCACTTCTGCTGCTTCCGCTCGCCCTGCTGGCGTGCGTCGATACGTCGCAACGTACCAGTTCGGCCCCTGCCCGGGCCGTCAAACAGTACACCATTGAACAGTTCATGGACAATGAAAAGATTGCCGGTAGTTCGTTTTCGCCCGATCAGACCAAAATCCTTTATTCGAGCAACCGTTCGGGTATTTGGAATGCGTACAGCCTGCCGGTCGCGGGCGGCGAACCGACGGCCCTTACGCAATCGGACAGTAATTCGATTTATGCCATCGCTTATTTTCCCGAGGACGAACGGTTGTTGTTTTCGTCCGATCAGGGCGGTAACGAAATCAACCACATCTACCTGCTCGACACCAACGGCACCGCCCGTGACCTGACGCCCGGCGAACAGGCCAAAGCGTCGTTTTACGGGTGGAGTCACGATCGTCAGAGTTTCTTCTTCGGCTCCAACCGACGCGATCCACAGTTTTTCGACGTGTACGAAGTGCCCGTCGCGACGCTGGAGCCCAGCCTGTTTTACGAAAACAAAGACGGACTGGACCTGGCCGACATTTCGCCGGACAAGCGTTACATCGTATTGACGAAGTCGATCACCACTAGCAACAACGAAATGTACCTGGTGGACCGACAGACGGGTCAGCAGACGCACCTTTCGCCCCACGAAGGCAACGCCACCTACAGCCCCGCCTACTTCAGCCTCGACAGCCAGACCCTCTATTACCTGACTGACGAGAAGGGCGAGTTCAGTACGCTGCGCCGGTACGATCTGGCCAGCGGCGAGCACCGCGACGAACTGGCTTACGATTGGGACATCATGTACGCGTATTTGTCGCACGGGGGTAAGTACCGCGTAGTCGGCGTGAACGACGATGCCCGTAACGTCATTCATGTTTTCGACCAGGAAAATGACGGAAAAGAGATTGATTTTCCGGATGTGGAAGGCGGCGACGTTACGTCCGTCAACATCGCGCCGAACGAAGACCTGATGACGTTTTACGTAGGCAGCTCCAAGTCGCCCAGCGATCTGTATGTCTACAACTTTGCGACCGGCGAACACCGGCAGCTAACCCACACCTTGAATGCGGCCATCGACCCTGACGACCTGGTGGAGGGCGAAGTGGTGCGGTATGCCTCGTTCGACGGCACCAAAATTCCGGCATTGCTCTACAAACCCCATCAGGCCTCGGCCGACAGCCTGTCGCCGGCGCTGGTCTGGGTGCACGGCGGCCCCGGCGGGCAGTCGCGGCTGGGATATTCGCCACTGTTGCAGTACCTGACCAACCAGGGCTATACCGTGCTGGCCGTCAACAACCGGGGCAGCAGCGGCTACGGCAAAACGTTTTTCCAGATGGACGATCAGAAACACGGCACCGAAGACCTACAGGATTGCATCTGGGGAAAGAAGTACCTGGCCGAAACCCAGTATGTCGATTCCAGCAAGATTGGCATCATTGGCGGTTCGTACGGCGGTTACATGGTGCTGGCGGCGCTGGCGTTTCAGCCCCAGGCATTCGACGTGGGCGTCGACATTTTCGGTGTGGCCAACTGGCTCCGTACGCTGAAGAGCATTCCGCCGTGGTGGGGCTCGTTCCGCGATGCGCTGTACGCCGAAATGGGTAACCCGGAAACCGATTCGGTGGCGCTGTACAACAAATCGCCGCTGTTCCACGCGCAGAACATCGAGAAACCGCTGATGGTGTTGCAGGGGGCCAACGACCCACGCGTCCTGAAAGTAGAATCGGATGAGATTGTGGCGGCCGCCAAGTCCAACGGAGTCCCGGTCGATTACGTTGTGTTCGACGACGAGGGACACGGCTTCGCAAAGAAAGAGAACGAGATTAAGGGCTATACCGCGATTGTAGCGTTTCTGGATCAATACCTCAAAAACGCACCGGAGGCAGAAGTCAATCTTCCATGAAGACAGGCACGAAAAAACCCGAACGGCACACGCACCGTTCGGGTCTCTCTTCATAAACCACTTAACCTATAAACTGAAGAAAACTGCGTAGTTAGGCTTTTAAAAACAGTGAAGCAATGGTCGTTACTTCGTCTTTCGTAAGCGGCTCGTCGTAGGCTTCGGTAACCGCATCCGCCCCGACGGAGGTGATCGAAACGGCATCAACCCCGCCCTGCATTACGTTGTCTTCGCCGTTGTAAACAGCCTGCGTTTCGGCGGGCATCCCGGTGCCGCGTTGGTCTTGCGTAATCCAGCCCATTAACCCGCGAATGCGACGGACCTCTGATGCATGGCGCGCCTCGACCGAGTGAATCTGGAGCGCTGCTTTCAACACGTCGCTCGCACCGAGCAGGTTGCCTGCCTGCCCTTTGTAAGCCCGCACGCCTGTGTCCTCAAATGCCTGTGAGAGCGCCAGGAACTGATCGTAACTCCCGAATGGGTCAAACGTACCGCTCACGGTGAAATCGAAGGTAGGCTTGTCGATGGGCGTTCCGCCTGCGCCGCTGATGGCCGTTTTTAGAAATTCGACGTGAGCGGCTTCGTGTTTACTAATCTGGGCGAAGACCATCTCAGCATCCGATCCGGCGGGAATCACGCCGGCGTCCAGTCCCATCAGGTAGTACTCGTTTTCCAGGTATTCGAGCAAGAGGGCAAAATTCAGGACCTCAACAGGATTGGCCATCGACTGTGCCCGGGCCGGGCTGGAAGCCAGCGCAGCCAATCCGAAGGGAACCGCCGCCAGCAGCGATTTGGCGCCTAAGTCGCCAAACATCCGAAAAGCATCGCGCCGTGAAGTCGCTTTTTTAGGATCGATGTCCAGTTGAAACTGGTCGATGATATGGAAGATATTCATATGATTCGTGTTAAAGGTTAAGGTTACGAAGGCAGGTTGCTGCCGCTGACGGGGGTTGTTAGATAAGCCGCAGCCGCCATCAGCACATCGGTCGGCGCCGTAGCCCGGTCCAGCCCGTTGCTGTCCACCACGTCGTCGCCCGCAAACGCCTTGGCATTTGTGCCGATCAGTTGGCGAATGGCGGCAGCATGACGCGCCTCTACTGAAACGATTTTACCCGCCAGCAGCAGATAATCGACGTTCTGGATCAGGTTTCCGGCTCCGTTGTAAGCCGCCACACCCAGGTCTTCAAAGGTCTGCGCCGCCATCAATACGCTGGCGCGATCGCTGAAATCGATGCTACTGAAGTCGACCTCCAGCGCCTGGATGGCATCCGATCCCAAGGCCGCTTTGAAAAAGTCGCGGTGCGCCACTTCGTGCTTCTGCAGCGCCTCCATAATTTTGCCTTCTTCACTCGAAATGCCTCCGTACGGAGAAGCCATTACGGCGGTGTAGAAAGCCGCTTCGAGTTGTTCCAGGGCATACGCGTAATTCAAGATTCCCACGTCGCCGCTGCCCAGGTCTACCGCATCGGCCGGAGGGGTCGGCATAGGATCGTCGTTTTTGTCACAACCCGCCAGGATCAGGCCGGTCGTAGCCAGGGCGATGCCGCTGGTGGCCAGAAAATTTCGACGGGACGTACTTTTCCCGAAGCCTTGTGCAGGCTTTATCAACTTTGACATACGTTTTTCGTTTTTGAGAAAAAAATCTACCCGTGTGTGTTGTATTTTTTGCTTCGGTGCGGGGTAGTACTTCACCCGTAAGCTGGCATACCTACGGCAGGGAAGGGTAGTCCGGATTTTTTGCGGGATATTTTCTTACTTTAAGCAACTCCGATGCCCAGCCTCGCGTCCAGAAATCTGACAGAAAAGGCGGCCATCCCCCTGAATGATCGTCTTTAGCGCCTCCCTGTCATGAAAGGAATTCAAGTACACATGCCCCACATGCGCGTGGCGGGAATGGCCCTCTGGCCGTTTATTCTGCTCCGCCCGGCCCGCCCAACGGCCCGCCTGATTAACCACGAGCGCATCCACTTGCGGCAGCAGTTGGAGTTGCTGGTCATTCCTTTTTACGTGTGGTATGTCGCCGAATACGGGTGGTACCGGTGGAAGGGGCTGCCGCACGGCGCGGCGTACCGGCGGATTAGTTTCGAGCGCGAAGCGTATGCCCACGAGTCGGATCTGCACTTCCTAAAAAAACGCCCCCTCTGGCATTTCAGGCGGTATTTGTAATCCGCAGAGAAGCTAAGTAGTGATATTCAGGATATACGATCAGTGGGGTTTTACCGCATGGTTTCCTGGAGAACCGTCAGCGACCGGATTTCGCCAAAATTGGCGACGTGCAAGTCGTAAAATTTCATGACGTGCTCGAGGAGGCTGCGCCGGATCGTATTGGAAACCGGGATGTGAGTTTCGTAAGATCGGCTCTGCAAAAGCGCGTTCAGCGCGGTTTCTTCGGCGGGGTCGATGATCTGCCGCCACCCGGCGGTATCGAACAGTTGACTGTAGAGATCGCCGGCCGACGACGGCATAAATCCCAGAAAACGGCTCAGCCCGAGCAGAAACTGCAGGTGAAAGTTGCCGTAGTGGTCGGGCATGACATCGAACTGATAGAGACTTTCGAGCAGAAAGCGAAACAAGTCCGGATTGGGGGTTTCTTCGCGCACCGATTTGCTCAGTACCTCGGCCAGAAAAAGTGCGATGCCCGACTTACGGAAATCGTAGGGAATGGACGTATAGGGCTGGAGACAGCGCACCTCCGAAATGCGGTGCAGGTCAGCACCGGGCCGATAGTAAATGACCAGATTGACGATGGTGAGCGGCTGGAACAACGCAGTGCGCGGCCCTGCACTGCGGCTACTTTTCCGCACGCCGTTCATCAAGAACGATTGTAGCCCGAAGTCTTCCGTATAGATGCGGCTGATTACCGACGATTCCCGGTAGTTCAGGTAGTTGAAGACGATGCCCTGTGTTTTTTCCAGCATTATTCGACCAACGCGATTTTTGTCACCAGACCGTCCATTCCGTCTTCGGAAGCACTGAATACCAGATAGATTCCCGGACTGGCCCGGCGCCCGTTGTAGTCGAAGCCGTTCCAGGCCGCGGCCCCACCGATGGCCTGGGTCTCGTAAACGAGTTTGCCAGAAATGTCGGTAATTTTTACAGAGGCATTGCGGGCTAATCCCGAAATGGTGATCTGCCCGCTGTAGTTGGGTGGCACCGGGTTCGGAAACACCAACGCATTGCTGTGCGTGGCTTCGGCTGCGGTACCCACGGCGCGGTAAGAAATTACACCTTCCTCTTGAGCGATGAACACTTCGCCCGTTACGTCGTTGATGGTCAGGTCCAGGATTTCGTTAGAAGCCAGCGGACTGTTTGCCGTAGTAAAATGCGCCACTTCTTCGTTTTCGCTACCGGCAATGAGAAAAAGTCCACTACGGGTCCCAATCCACTTTCGGTTGCCGCCATCAATGGCCAGCGCCGTGATCTCCGCGTCTCTCAACAGATACTCGGCCTCTGTTGCGCTGACTCGCACGCGCGGACGCTCCGCCTGAATGTCGGTATCGAAAGCTTCGTACGTATTGTAAAATACACCCAAGCCTGCGCTGGTACCCACCCAGATCAAGCCATCCTGATCTTTTGCCATCGCGAGCACTTCGTTGCTCGGCAGTCCGTTCCGATCCATCGTCAGGACACGGCTGCGGTTTTGTTGATCGTCGAACACGACCACACTACCACCCCACAGGCGCACCCACTTGAACCCATTATCGTCGATAAGTAGGTTGCGTGGCCCACGCGGCCCTAACTCCTGAGAAGTCAGTCGCATATCAAAGGCTTCCCATGTCCCGTCCTGTCGTTTTACGTGCAGCGGCCGGTTGGGCGCAAAGGCATTGGTAAGCCACACGTCGCCCTGCGGATCGACGGCTACCCCTACTACTCGTGGCCACACATTGCGCGTCAGCGTACTGTTCTGATCCGTCCACAATTGCATGTTGCTGTCGGGCGCAATGTCGAGCAGACCGTTGGTATAAGAGGCGACGTAATAATGTCCATCTACAGGATTATAGGCAGCATCCACCGCATTGACAAAGGTGTAGGGGATGCTACCGTTCCGGTTAGAATACGACTGCCAACGGCCATTCTCGAAAATTGAGAAGCCCGCATTCTGGTTAGCAGGTTGCGAAGAGGGGGTGTAGCCTCCGTGCAGTATGGTTACTTGGTTGTTATAGCTGTACAGCTTGAAAGCTGTCATAGCAATTGGGCCTGCGGGCAGATAGCTAACCGCCTCGCCCGGCGCACACGAAGCAAACAATCCCTGATTAGCATCGGCTGTCCAGAGGCAACCCTGATCGTCAAGAACGGCATCTTGCACGAACGTCCCCACTGAACGCCGCTGAACACTACGCTGAACAGGGTTGAACACCATGGCCTCCCCTAAACTTGAGAACACGACCTGATCGTCACTAACGCTGACATCCGTGTTGTAATTCTGGTCTACATACGGTGAAACCACCTGCCACCTGTCGCCTGTGAATTGGTAGACATAGCTGTAGAAAAAGTACGTTTTGCCTTCAAGGGTTGCTAAATGCACCACTTTGTCGGTCGTGATGTGAGGCGCGCCACTATCGGCAGCGAACCAGTTCTCGCTGTTTAACAGGTTGTCCTGAAGGCGACCAGCCTGGAACCCCTCCCGTGTAAAAACGAGCAACAGTTCGTCGTTGTACACTGCACAGCTGAACACCTCGGCGCTTACACCGTTGGACATCCGAAACGTATAGTTTTCGCGAATTTCAGCCCGTTCCAGATCAACAACGGCTACGCCGAATCCGCCGGAGACGTAGGCGAACTTACCGTAAAGGTGGATCTGATTGATGGCTCGCCCCCCGACGACCGATTCCGATCTGGCAATGGCGTTAATGTTGATGATTTCGTTCCCTCCTTTGATCAGGTCGATGTTGCCACTGGCGTAGGCCACCACCACCACATCAAGGTCTTTGTGGTATTTTAGGTCGGTAATGTCCACCCCGGTGAATCCGTCGATTCGCGAAAGCGGGTGAAAACTGTTGTCCTCCAGATCGACGTAGAAGAAGGCCCCGCGTGCAGCCGCGTAGATACGCGACCCCGCACTGACCACATCGGTCAGGGATTGGTAAGATTGGTGCGTACGCCACGTTCCGACCGGAATGTTACCGGTCGATTGCGCCTGTGCCAGGAACGGAAAACTGCAAAAAAGCGAGAAGAAGAGAAAGAATGATCGCATGGCGGATGAAGAGCCCAGAACGTTAACGTCGATTTTCGCGAATTCGTGCTTCCTCGGTATGATGCCGGTAACGCATTCCTTCTAAAAAACAACGCCGACAGCGCGCTTCGTACAACTCTTTTTCGCCCAACAACAACTGCTCGTTGGTGTCGACCAGCCGAAAAGAGTAGGAGGCCACCGCGCCGCACACCATGCAGATGGCATGCACCTTGGTCACAAACTCGGCCACGGCCATCAGGGCCGGCATGGCCCCAAACGGATGGCCCTCAAAGTCCATGTCAAGCCCCGCCACAATGACCCGTTTGTTCTGGTTAGCCAGCTGCACACACACGTCAACAAGGTCGTCTTCAAAAAATTGCGCCTCGTCGATGCCCACCACTTCGGCGCTTTCGGCCAGTGCCAGGATATCCGAGGCGTGCCCCACGGTGATGGATTGCAGCGCATTTTCGTTGTGCGACACAATCTGCTCTTCGTGGTAGCGCGTGTCGATGGCCGGCTTAAAAATCTGCAGGGGCTGCCGGGCCAAGGCCGCACGCTTCATCCGCCGGATCAGCTCTTCGGTCTTACCGGAAAACATAGACCCACAGATGACCTCAATCCACCCGACTTTCAGGCTTCCTTCATGATCACGTTCGGAGAAATGAGGCTCTATAAACATCGGCGTCAGCTGCTAAAATGAAATGCGTTTTTCTTCGTTATGTACAAAGGAGGAACTGTGGCAAATTACACAAATCCGTGGTGTTTCTGGACGTTTAGTTGATTCTGCAATTCCGTTGTGGTTCAGCGTACAGATCACTAACTTTGAATAAATTTTAGCCTACAAAAGAACTAAATCTCGGCATGGAGACCAAACTTAATCCGCAGGCGCTTGAGGCTTATGCGCAGTCGTTTCTGGAACGGCTGTCTCCGCCTTTTTTCCAATTCCGTGACCGTATTTCAGGCGACCAGATTTTGGAGTTTACTCCCATCCGACAGGTCAACCTTTTTGTCCTGAAAACCCTTTTTGCCCGCTGGAAGGAAGAGGCCGAGCGTCTCCGGAGCCCTTTTTTCGACTACCAGCATCCTGAAGTCCAGCAAGCCCTGAACGACTTTATGGATCAGCTTTCGCAACATATTTCTGTAGCGCAGGGCGATTTCGAGCCTTTGTTACGCCAGTCCATCATCGACGCGCTGCGGTTAGGCCTTACACCCCTCGATTACTTCAAGGACGAAGTGACGCAGCAAAACGTCAGATTTGTGCACGCCGATTCGCTCAAACAGCTACGCCGTTACATCGATTACAACCGCGTGGTTTTGCAGGAGGTGATCAGCGAACTGGAGTCGGGTTACACCAAACAGGCCCCGGCAGGCGAAATCAAACTTTATTTTCACAAAGCTGGCATTCGGCACGATCGCCAGTTGACCAGTATGCAACAGGTACTGAGCGAGTTCAGCGCTGTGCTGCCGTTGCGCGAAGACGACATCGTGATCACTTCCGAGGTACGCGAAGCAGTTCGCCCAGGAGGTCGGCGCGAGCCTGCCGCTCCATCGTTCGCAAGCCATCAGCCCAATCCGCAATTAAAACCCCTGTCTGCCGACGTAGGACTGGCCACGGAGCCGGATCAGGCGCCAGACAAAGTCCCGCTGAACGCACGGTTTGTGCGCGAACCGCAGCCGACGCTGAACGATCGCCTGCGCAAAGAAGCGCCAGCGCGCACGCTCCTCGACGAACATCAGCAGAAAAAAGTAGATAACATTCGCAACGCCATTCCGCTCAACCAGCGCTATGCCTTCATTAACGAACTGTTCAAGGGCGATAATGTTAAATGGAGCATGGCACTGCAGGAGCTGGAAGGAAGTCAGTCGTACGACGAGGCGCTTTCGATGCTGGACCAGAAGTGGGCACTTGAATACGGCTGGCAAAACGACAACGAGCACGTGATGGCGCTTCGGGAAATTGTCCGCCGAAAATTTGCATAGTATGGCACAGGCAACCGTCGCCGGGCCGCGTAATTTTTCCCTCATCGGGTTTATCCGCCTGGTGCGGGTGGGTAATCTTTTTATTGTGGTGGCGACTCAGTACCTCGCCGGAATTTTTTTAATCGGCCAGGAGGACTCGTGGTGGTCGCGTCTCACGGATCGGCACCTCTTCCTGCTGACGCTCTCCACCATCATGATTGCCGCCGCGGGCTATATCATCAACGACTATTATGACGTCAAAATCGATGTCATCAACAAACCGCAACGGGTCGTCATCGACCGGCTGTTGAAGCGCCGGGTTGCGATGGGTGCTCACTTGGTGCTCAGTACGTTGGGGATTGTGATCGGTACGGCACTGCACTGGAAGGTCGGTTTGATCAACATCGGAGCGGCGGGGCTGTTGTGGCTGTACTCCAGTTTCCTGAAACGGCTGCCTTTGCTGGGGAACCTGACCATCGCATTGCTGACGTCTTCGACGCTGGCCGTGTTGGCCGTCTATTATCGGCAGAACGAAGCGATGCTGTTCACTTTCGCGATTTATGCCTTTTTTATGACCCTCGTGCGCGAGATCGTGAAAGACCTGGAAGACATGCGCGGCGACGCCTCGCACGGTTGCAAAACGCTTCCCATCTTATGGGGGGTTAGCAAAACCAAGAAGCTGATCTATGGACTGATTGCCGCGTTTATTGCCGTGTTATTTCCTTTGTCGGCTCTGCTGTCCGACCGCGTCGGGTACTTTTTTCTGTTGTTATTGTTGCCGCTGTCCTGGTTGACGGTGCTGCTGGTCCGAGCCGATACGGTGCAGGATTTTACGTTTCTGAGCCGCCTCTGCAAGTGGATTATGATTGCCGGGATGCTCAGCATGCTGCTGCTTTAAACCTACGCGGGCGTTGCGCCCGGCCGGTTTTCGACTTGCCGGTTCAATTCCAGGGCGGCACTGATAAGCCCCAGGTGCGTAAACGCCTGCGGATAGTTGCCCAATTGGCGGCCGCGGGTGTCGAGTTGCTCAGCGTAGAGTCCCAGGTGATTGGCGTAGCCCAGCATCTTCTCAAAATACAGACGCGCTTTTTCGAATTCTCCGGTTTTGGAGAGGCACTCAACCAGCCAGAACGAACACATGGAGAAGGTCCCTTCTTCGCCATCCAGCCCATCGGTTGCGCCATCGTCCAAACGGTACCGGTACACCAACGATTCAGAAGAAAGGCGCTGTTCTACGGCCTTTAGCGTGGTATGCCAGCGCGGCTCGGCGGGCGTTACAAACCGCACAATGGGCATGAGCAGCACGGAGGCATCGAGTACATCGCTGTTTTTCGATTGCACGTATGCTTCCTGTTCCGGATCGTAAAAGTCCTCGAAGATCTCAAGATAAATCGCATCGCGTGTGGTACGCCACTTGTCGAGGGGTGCCGGAAACGAGCGGTCTTCGACCAATTTGATGGCCCGGTCGAGCGCCACCCAGGCCATGAGGCGCGAATACAAAAACTTCTTTTTCTTGTGACGCACTTCCCAGATGCCGTGGTCAGGCTCCTGCCAGTGTTCACACACAAAATCGATCTGCTTCTCCATCTTTTTCCAGAAGTCGTAGGTGATCGGACCGCCGTATTTGTTGTAGAGGTAGAGGCAGTCCATCAATTCTCCGTAGATGTCGAGCTGGAGTTGCTTGTAGGCGGCGTTGCCAATCCGTACCGGAGCCGACTGGCGATAGCCCTCCAGGTGATTCAGTTCCTCTTCTTTCAGGTTGGTGTGTCCATCGACACCGTACATCAGTTGAAGTTCTCCTCCTTCTGTAATGTCGTTGAAGCGTTCTTTAATCCAGTCGATGAAGCGGTGTGCTTCGTCCATAAACCCTAGCTGGATGAAAATGTACATGGTAAAGGCCGAGTCGCGAATCCAGGTGTAGCGGTAGTCCCAGTTGCGCTCGCCCCCCAACGTTTCCGGCAACGCAAACGTAGCCGCTGCCACCATAGAACCGTGTTGAAACGAAGTGAGCAGTTTCAACGTCATGGCCGAGCGGTTCACCATCTCTTGCCAACGCCCTTTGTAACGAGAGCCGCTAATCCAGTTTTTCCAGTACTCGTTTGTGGCCACAAACGCCTTGTCGACAAAGTGATCCAGCTCCAGTTTCGGTACGTCCGCTTTCGAAATGGCCTCCATCACAAAATCGGCCTTCTCCATCTCGTGCAACGTAAACTCGGCGTAGCCGTCACCTTCGTCAATCTTGATGGGAACGCTGCTGGTCAACCGCACCATAATGCCGTCGTCCCCCTCACTTTTCAGAACCAGCACACGACCGTCGCATTCGGCCTTGTGTGACGAACGGGCGTAGTTGAACCGGGGGCAGCAGCGCATCCGCAACTTCAGCTTGCCCCGAACCGACGTCACGCGACGGATCAGCACGCAGCGGCTTTCCTGTTCTTTGACCGGCATGAAATCGAGGACTTCGACCACGCCCGCATCGGCCATGAATCGTGTCATGAGGATAGCCGTGTCTGGCAGGTACATCTGCTTCACGTCCACATCGCGCTCCACAGGCGCTATCTCAAAGAAGCCGCCCTTTTTTCTGTCCAGCAAAGCCCCAAAAACCGAAGGGGAGTCGAAGCGCGGGAAACACATGAAATCGACAGAACCATTGAGGCCTACCAGCGCAACGGTATGAAGATTGCCAATAACACCGTAGTCTCCGATAGGAAGGTAGGTCCGTTCTGAATGCTGCATTTACTGTGGGTAAAAAACTAAAAATTGTAGAGCCGCTTGAGGCGTGGTAAAGTACCTACCTTAATAAAGGGTAACTGCCCGAAGGCGAGCATTGTTTTTGTTTTGGTAGAGAAAGGTAGGAAGGTTTTCGTGGAAGAGGGGATGTAGACCGGCGTTGATAGATCATTATAAAGGTTTCATCGATGTGAAAAGGAGGATGTAAGACTCACTAAGAAAATTTTAAGTTTTTCTATCCATAATAATATAAAATACGATTCGGCCTGCGATTCCTTTTCCCACTTACCTACCGGAATTCCCCCAAATTCTAGCAAACTTCCAAAAGTAAGTGGGTGACGGTGTGGCTTTTCGCCTGGCTTACTTTTCCCTTCGCCCCCTCTTTTCCAGCATATTAGCGATGATGTAATCTATGTTAGATATTAAGAGACTATCAAAAAATTATATACGTACAGAATTATAGATTTGTAAATAACATTTTATTGACTAGACGCGTGCAGGTGTATGGATGGTCAATAATGGCTGTTTTGGCTTCATCTGAGGCATACCTTTTATGCTCGACACGAAAATATTCCGTTTTGCTTTTACTGGTCCTGGGGTACGCAGGAAAAGTGTAGGCAATGCTAAAGGGATGCTTTCGCGCATAATGCTTCTGGTTCTTCTGCTAAGTGGATCTCCTTCTGTGCACGCAGCGACAGAGATACCAATCCTTACCAAGCAACCCGATGCCCCCCACCCGGAGATAGAGATCTCGTATTTTGAAGATAAGAAGAAGGTCTTCGATTTTGAAGAACTACTTGCGGTTCAAGACTCATTACCGTTTGAGCAAGCCGAGCGTGGCAAATTCAACTTTGGCTTTTCCAAGTCGGTCTTCTGGCTCCACCTGCGCGTGAAGCGTACCGCCGACGAGCCCATTCCCTGGCTGTTGGAAGTTGAGCACCCTTCGCTCGACATTGTCGACTTTTTCTATCACGATACGGATAGCACCTGGAAAGAGATCAACTCCGGCGAGCTGTATTCGCCCATTTACAATCAACCTCAGTTTTACCATAACTACCTTTTTCCGGTCGACCTGTCGGATACTACCGCGCAAGATTATTTCCTACGCATTCACAACAAAGGGAGCGTCCGGGTGAGCATGAGTTTCGTCGAGGCCTCTTACCACCAGGAAGTAGCCATGCGGCAGGAAATCATTTTCGGGATTTTCTACGGTGCCCTCATCGGCCTTCTGCTCTACAACCTGCTGCTCTTCTTTTCGCTACTGGAGTGGTCTTACCTGTATTATTGCTGTTTTGTAGGGTTCAACATTTGCCTACAGCTTGTCATCAATGGCCATGCGCCACAGTACCTGGAATTTGTCGGTGGCTTCTGCAACGAACTTTCGGTGATTTCGGCCTACGGTACCCTGTTCTTCTCGACCATTTTTGCCATCACTTTTCTTAAAACACACCGCCACCTGCAAGGCATTCACGTGCTGTTGCAATTCTTGGCCATTGCCAGTGGGCTGGGCATGGTGTTCGCCTGGCGTGCCGACCACCGGGTGGCCTCGGAGGTCATCGCATTTTTGTTTGTCGCTACGTCCGCTTCGATCCTGACGGCCGGTGTACACGCGCTTTACCAGGGCAATAAATCGGCCCGCTACTTTGTTCTGGCGTGGGCGATTCTGCTGATCGGCACCTTTCTGTTAGGCCTCCATTACCTGGGTTGGATCTCGCTTAGCATCGCGCCCGACACCATTGTGCAGGTAGGCTCTTTTATCGAAGCCCTGTTGTTCGCTATCTCGCTGGCGGATAGAATTCGGATGTATCGCTCTGAAAAAGAGATAGCCCAAACCGAAGCCTTGGCCGCCGCCGCCGAACAGGAGCGCATCATCACGGAATACAACCAGCAGTTGGAAGAGACCATCCAGTTGCGTACCGACGAGATCATCCAGAAAAGCGAAGAGATTCAGCAGCAAAACGAAACGCTTCACGAGCAGCAAGCCATCATTGAAGAGAAAAACAGAGAGTTACAACAGTACAACTACTCGCTCGAGAAGCAGGTTGAAGACCGAACACAACAGTTGATGCGCTCGCATCAGGTCCTGGTACGACGCAACTCCCAGCTGGAGCAATTTGCGTTTATGGTGTCTCATAAAATCCGTAAACCCGTGGCGCACATCCTCGGGCTGATGGGCATTATCGGGATGGAGCAGAGTCCGTTGAGTGTGCTGCAGAAGTACTTACCCCACCTGGAAAAAGCTACCCACAACCTGGACGCGGTCATCAAAGACCTGGCGCAACTTCTGGAAATCGAGGAAGCGGCAACGACCGACAAACTTCAGGAAAGCGAGTTTGCTCAGGTATTCGCTACCGGCATCAAGCCCCTGGCGGGATTGATTGGGGCGTTACAGGCCGAAATTCATACGGATTTCTCGCAGGTCGCCGGCATGAAGATGATTCCTGAGTACATGGAAAACATTTTCTACCACCTGATCAGCAATGCGTTACAATACCATACGCCCGGCCGACGCCCGGTGATCTACATCCAAAGCTATGTCGAAGAAAGCGGCATCACCCTCACGTGCAAGGATAATGGTGTAGGCATTGACCTGAACACATACGGCGAGAAAATATTTGGTATTTACCAGCAGCTTCACGAAAACCCCGAAGGCAAAGGGCTTGGGCTCTACCTGGTGAAAATGCAGACCGAGGCTATGAACGGACGCATCAACATCGAGAGCTGTCCTGGTCAGGGCACCACTTTTACCCTCCATTTTGAAGTAGCGGTACACCAACCTGCCTGACGCCGCCAAAATGGCGCAACTCCTTCGCTTCTGAATGAAAATTGATCGCAAAATGCGTCATTATGACCGCATTTTTGGGTTTTATCAAGCTGG
The DNA here is from genome assembly GCF_900100765.1 of Catalinimonas alkaloidigena. Lineage (NCBI taxonomy): Bacteria > Pseudomonadati > Bacteroidota > Cytophagia > Cytophagales > Catalimonadaceae > Catalinimonas > Catalinimonas alkaloidigena. Next base: position 571,364 of record NZ_FNFO01000003.1, read on the forward strand.
ACTTTGATTTGTTACTACACGGAAGCAACTCACATCGAGAGGTGGAAAGTTGCCGTACAACCCATTGAAGAACCTCAACGCAATCGATAAATCATGAACCTGAATAATTTCACAATCAAGGCACAGGAAGCCATTCAAAAGGCTACGGAAATAGCCGGAGGCAACCAGCAGCAGGCCATTGATACCGGCCATTTGCTGAGAGCCATCCTTCAGGCCGATGAAAATATGATTTCGTTTCTGACCAAGAAGCTGAACATCAACCGTCAGTACCTGGATCAGAAACTCGACGAGATCATTGCCAGTTACCCGAAAGTAAGCGGCGGAAGTCCTTATTTGGCGAACGATGCCGCAGCGGCCGTTCAGAAGGCCCAGACTTTCCTGAAAGAATTCGGCGACGAGTATGTCGCTGTTGAGCATTTGATGCTGGCGATTCTGGCCGGAAAAGACCGCGTTGCGCAGTTGATGAAAGACGTGGGCTTCGCGGAGAAGTCCCTGAAGCAAGCGATTCAAGAGCTGCGTGGCGGGCAAAAAGTCACGGACCAAAACGCCGAAAACAAATATCGTTCGTTAGAGCGCTACTCACAAAACCTCACGGCGCTGGCACGGCGCGGGAAGATTGATCCCGTGATCGGGCGCGACGAAGAGATCCGGCGTGTGCTGCAGATCTTATCGCGGCGCACTAAAAATAACCCTATGCTGGTCGGGGAGCCCGGCGTCGGGAAAACCGCCATTGTCGAAGGGTTGGCAAAACGCATTGTCGATGGTGATGTACCCGAGAACCTGAAAACCAAGCAGATCGTATCGCTTGACCTGGGTTTGCTCATCGCCGGTGCCAAATACAAAGGAGAATTTGAAGAGCGTCTAAAAGCCGTGATCAAAGAGGTGACGGATTCCGAAGGCGAAATCATCCTCTTTATTGACGAAATCCACACGCTGATCGGAGCCGGCGCGGGCGGCGACGGTGCCATGGATGCTGCCAACCTATTAAAGCCCGCACTGGCACGTGGCGAACTGCATGCCATCGGCGCGACTACGCTTAAAGAATACCAGAAGTACATCGAGAAAGACAAAGCGCTGGAACGTCGTTTTCAGACCGTTACGGTCGATGAACCCAGCGTAGCCGATTCCATTTCCATCCTGCGAGGCATCAAAGAAAAGTATGAGCTGCACCACGGTGTGCGGATTAAAGACGATGCCATTATCGCGTCGGTCGAATTGTCCAACCGCTACATCACCGAGCGGCAATTGCCCGACAAGGCCATTGACTTGATGGACGAGGCGGCATCCCGCCTGCGGATCGAGATTGATTCGTTGCCGGAGGAGTTGGACGAAGTGCAGCGGAAAATCATGCAACTGGAAATCGAGCGCGAAGCCATCCGCCGAGAGGTCGATCACAACAAGGAAGCCATCCTCAACAAGGAAATCGCCGATCTGAACGAGACGCGCAATAGCCTGAAGGCGCGCTGGGAGAGCGAGAAACAAGTGCTGGAGGGCATCCAGAAGGCGAAAGAGGAAATTGATCGCTACAAATTGGAGGCCGAGCAAGCAGAGCGCTCCGGCGATTACGGACGTGTGGCCGAGTTGCGCTACGGACGCATTCGCGAGGCTGAGCAGAAGCTGGAAGATTACCAGAAGCAAGTCCAGGAAATGCATCAGGATGGAAAATCGATGCTGAAAGAAGAGGTGACTTCGGAGGACATCGCAGAAGTAGTCGCTAAATGGACGGGCATTCCGGTTACCAAAATGCTGCAAAGCGACCGGGAAAAGTTACTGAACCTGGAACGAGAGTTGGGCAAACGCGTCGCCGGACAAGAGGAGGCCATTAGTGTCGTGTCTGATGCCGTACGCCGGAGTCGCGCGGGATTGCATGACCCGAAACGGCCGATTGGTTCGTTCATCTTTCTGGGTACGACCGGGGTAGGAAAAACCGAACTCGCCAAGGCCTTGGCTGAGTTTCTGTTCGATGACGAAAACGCGATGGTGCGCATCGATATGTCGGAGTATCAGGAACGCCACGCCGTTTCGCGGCTCGTAGGAGCGCCCCCCGGCTATGTGGGTTATGACGAAGGCGGGCAGTTGACAGAAGCCGTACGCCGGAAACCGTATTCGGTGATTCTGCTCGACGAGATCGAAAAGGCGCACCCCGATGTCTTCAACATTTTGTTGCAGGTCCTCGACGATGGTCGCCTGACCGATAACAAAGGTCGTGTGGCGAATTTTAAAAACACGATCATCATCATGACCTCTAACATCGGTTCGCATCTTATCCAGGAAGGATTTGAGCGGATGCGGGACATCTTACCGGATGGCGATGACATGGGCAGCGTGGACCACATTTTGGACGAAACACGCGAGCAGGTTATGGAGATGCTGCGCAAGAGCCTGCGTCCTGAGTTCCTGAACCGGATCGATGAGATCGTCATGTTCAAACCGCTGTCGCGCAAAGAGATCCGCCAGATTGTGGAGATCCAGTTCCACCAAATTCAGCAACGTCTGGAAGAAAGTGGTATTCGCCTGGAAGCGACCGACGACGTGTTCGACAAACTCGGTGAGCTTGGGTTCGATCCGCAGTTCGGAGCCCGCCCTCTGAAAAGGGTCATGCAACGCGTTTTGCTGAACGAACTCTCGAAAGAGATCCTAGCAGGACACATCAGCAAAGACTCGGTTGTGGGCATTACGCTTGATGGCAATCAAAACATCCACTTCATGAACGTGGATCGTGTGGAGATCTAAGTAAAAAATAGTCTATAAAAAAAGCCTCTCTTTCCAGAGAGGCTTTTTTATTATATCATGTCTTACTTTTATCGACGGCGATCATCGTGCTGGTAAGGCCCTGCCGCTACGGCACCTATCACGCTTTCCAACAATCCACGTGTGCTACGGTAACCGCGGTTCCCGCTCAATACCGACGCCATGGAACCCAAGCCACCGGCGGTATTGTGCGTACTCCTACCGCCACCGAAGCCGCCCAGTAATTGATCAAGTAAACCACCCCCTGTGCTAGTGGGTTCAGCTGCCGGAGCGGTCCCATGCGACTGCGTAGCAATGGGTTGCTTCTTATCTTTAAAAATTTCCCGCAACACCATAGGAGCAGCCACCAGCAAAAGCGCCTTCATGGCACTTTTAGGAATGCCCAGCTGTTCGAAACGATCACCGAAGCCGCTGGCTGCCAGCGAATTGGCTTCAGGCGAAGCGGTTGCTGCGGCTGGCTGATCTGCATATTCCACCAAGGCCCGGTACTGAGCTTCGGTCAACGCTAGATAACTCGCCATCTGCCGAATGCTTTCGTCTTCTTCTTTCGTAAACTGTCCATCGGCTTTAGCGAAGGCAATGACGTCAGTCAGGAATGCATATTTCAACTCGCTCGCTTTCAGCACGTCGAGACACTGCTTCAGATTGAGGGAGTTGGGGCTTTGTGCAACTGCCACCACCCGGTCGGCCTCGGTCGACGGCAAATTAGCTGCGTCGCTTAAGGTGTGCAAAAACTGTATTTCCTCGGGCGTCACCCGGCTGTCGGCCATTGCAATAGTCGCAATAGCGCCCAAGTAGGCCGATTTTTCGCGCTCGGAGTAACCTGATAAAAGAGTCTTTTTATGTGTATCTATCATGATAAATCCATTTCTGTTTGCTTTATCATGCGAAATTTCGCCCAAAAAGGTTACAACTTATCTGGATTATCGAGCGCATACGAAAAAAGCCGACGAGAAGGATTCCCATCGGCTTTTCTTTGCTTTTAAAGCGTATCAGTTATTGTTATACGTGGTATCTACAACTTGTAGCGAATCGCCGGCACTGGTTACTTCGCTGGGAGGCACGTTGTCTAAATCATCGTGCACATACTTATTACCTTCACAGGCCGTTAATGTAGCAAAGCCCATTCCGAGTACCAGGAGCGTATAACTGAGTTTTTTGAGAGTTATCATAACATAAGGAGCGGTTTATACCTAGTGTATACGTATCGCTCTTTATGCCGTTACACGTCTCTTACTTGCTCGAGAAAACAGCTTCCGAGTTGTTAGCCACCACTTTAAAGGTGACATCTTTCGTAGCTAACTTCGACAAGTCATAGACACGGCTGAAGCTGGCATCCGATACAATGTAGTCGTCTTGGATCAGGTTGTTGTACCGATCATAGATGTACACACGTACCGGAGGCACGTTCTCGCTCCGCACCACCAAGCGATACCGCTGGTCGGCCGCTGGCTTAAGTGCCATCTGCACGTCTTCTTTCGGAAGCGAGTACATTACCAGATGCTCGCGGCTGCTCTGATCGTCCTCTACCTTGAACAGGTATTCGCCTTCGGGCAAAGAAGAGAAATCGTAGTTACGGCTGAAGGCATTCAAACCTGAAATGCGATCGGTGATCAACTTCCGGCCTTCGGCATCATAGATGCTAACCTTGACAGTTCCTTTTTGCTCAGTAGCGTAAGTAAGCCGATACGTATTCTGATCGGTTGCTTTTACCTTCAGCATTGGCTCCTGGCCAGACTTACCACCTGCAAAAGCTCCACCTACGTTTAGAAGAATGAGGCCTACAATCCCCGACATCATTCCCCACATCTTTACTGCGTTTTTCATAACGATTAAAATATTAAACAAACCATCTATTTGTTGATGCAAATGTAGCGGCGGATGCTTGATAAAAACAAAATGACACAATAACTTTTTTGTTAATTTAATATTAAAGGAGGTTATTTTTTAAAATTAGTAAAAATTAGCACTAAAATCACACGCACTTTATCAATCCTGAATCATATTTTGGCCTTCATTACCATCCGAGTGAATTCGCCTACACAAATCCAATGTAACTTTTGGTCAGCAAAGTGGTGCTTTGTGCAAAAGAGATGTACCAAATTGATGGCGCTTCAATCTCAAAAAGCCGTTTTTTGGACAATAGGCTCACATTAGCAAATACAAGCGTTTGTATTTGCTAAAGCAAGTATGCAATTTTCAGGGTCGATCCCTTCAGGTTTTTCTGCGCTCAGGGCTCATACAGAACTTTCTTCGGTCAGAAAAGTGCCTCACTGAAGATCACACAGGTTTCTGCATCTTTGCTTATGGATTCTACTCAACCTTTACGCCCTCAATCTGAGCGAGGTACGTTCGACCTAATCCCCGAGACGTATGGACGTAGTGTAGCGGGCACCGCATTAGAAGTTTTTCTACCGCCCCAGAAGCCTATTCAGTACCTGTTGCTGGCGGCCCACCACGGGGACGAGCCCGAAACCACCGTTTTGTTGTCTACTGCGCTCCGGTCCATTCTGCCAGCGCAACTGGCCAGTGCGGTTGTGCTGGCGGTCAACCCTGATGCCTTAGCCCGGGGCACGCGTGGTAACCTGAACGGCGTTGATCTGAACCGCAACTTCCCTACGAAAGACTGGTCGCCGGCACCAGTACACCATCGCTGGCACCAGGACAGCGATCCGCGGGCAGTGGCCCTTAGCCCGGGGTCGGCGCCTCTGTCCGAACCAGAAAACCAAGCGTTAGTAGCGCTGGTGAAGCGCCTTCAACCGAAAATGATCGTTACGTTTCATGCTCCACTGGCCTGCGTCGACGATCCGGCCGATACGCCTCTCGGGCGATTGCTGTCGGACATGACCGGGCTACCGCACGTAGCCGATGTGGGCTATGCCACGCCAGGCTCGTTTGGCACGTGGGCACAGGAACAAGGCCAGCCCCTTATTACGTTTGAACTGGGCCATGAGTCGATTCGCGACCAACGCACTCGGCTGGAGCCTGCGGTGTTGGCGTTGTTGCGCGGTGAAATCTGACGCTTACGCTTCGCTGCATTTTCCTTACTTCTTACCGCTATGTTTGATATTCCCGTTCCTCCGCTGGCCGAGCGAATGCGTCCCCATTCGCTCGCCGATTACTTAGGCCAACAGCACCTGCTCAGTCCCACCGCCCCCTTGCGACGGATGATTGAAGCGGGCAGCCCGCCTTCTATGATTTTGTGGGGACCGCCTGGCGTGGGAAAAACTACGCTGGCGAACGTCATTGCCCATTCGGCCAAAATGCCGTTCCAAACCCTGAGTGCCATCAGCGCGGGTGTGAAAGAAGTCCGAGAAGTGATTGCGCAGGCACGAGGGCGAAAAATCATGTTGTTCATTGACGAGATTCACCGCTTCAATAAAGCGCAGCAAGATGCACTGTTGGGTGCCGTGGAGAAGGGTGCGATTACCCTAATCGGCGCTACGACCGAAAACCCTTCGTTCGAAGTAAATTCAGCGTTGCTCTCTCGCTGTCAGGTCTTTACCCTCAAGCCGCTTTCGTCTGAGGATCTTACCGCGCTGGTGACCCGTGCGCTGCAAGAAGACGAAGTGCTGAAGGAAAAATCGGTTGAGTTGCGCGAGACCGAAGCCCTGTTCCGCTTGTCGGGTGGCGACGCACGCAAGCTGTTGAACTTGCTGGAACAATCGGTCGAGGCGGCCGACTTGCAAGGGGAGAAGTACATTATCGACGATGCACTGGTGATGCAGGTCGGTCAGCGCAAAACGGTGATGTACGACAAAACCGGAGAACAGCACTACGACATCGTTTCCGCGTTCATCAAATCGATTCGGGGGAGCGATCCCAACGCCGCGCTGTACTATATGGCACGGATGATCGAAGGCGGCGAAGACGTCAAGTTCATCGCCCGCCGTCTGCTCATTCTGGCGTCGGAAGACATCGGTAACGCCAATCCTACCGCCATGATTCTGGCGAACAACTGTTTTCAGGCGGTTAACGTCATTGGCTACCCGGAAGCGGAAATCATTTTGTCACAAACAGCCATCTATCTCGCCACCTCTCCCAAGAGCAACGCTTCGTACGTGGCCATCAAACAGGCGCGGCAGTTGGTGCAGCAAACGGGCGATGCTCCGGTGCCGCTGGCGCTTCGCAACGCGCAAACCAAACTGATGAAAAAAGAGGGCTATGGCGTCGGCTACAAGTACTCGCACGACTACAACGGAAATTTTGCTGAGCAAGAGTTTCTGCCCGACACGCTGGTGGGCACTAAACTGTATGACCCCGGAAACAATCCACGCGAGAACGAAATGCGCACGCGCCTGAGAGCGATGTGGAAAGAGAAATACGGCTACTGATACGCGACGCCTGCGTACGGAATGATAAAACAAAACGCCCTTCCGACAAGCGAAAGGGCGTTTTTAGTTTCGTACTGATTGCTCAGTTTATTTCGTAGCGGCTTGCGTCGAATCCATGCCGGCTCCGGCTTCATCGACAGGCACGCCTGACTCGTAATATTCGTATTGATCGGCGAAAAGCTTATGACGTGCCGCATCGGCATTTTCGGCCAAATTCGGATCGGCCTCGTACGAAAGCTTCGCCTGGCGTGGCGGTCCATCGGGTTCCCCGTAGACACGCGGCCGACTGGCCATTTCTTCTTGGGTGAGGTCTTTAGGATGATTGTAGCGATCGCACGAACCCAACAGAAGCGGTGCACTCAACAGCATCGCAAAGAAAAGACGTCCGCGAAAAGAAAAATCAGATAACTTCATGTGCCTTTGTTTACAGCCCCGCAAATATAAAGCTGGCCCGGGCTTTTCCAAAGCAAATTTCCGATCCCTTCTGTAAGGATCTGCGTAAATTTCTCCATGAGTCAGGTAACTTCTATTGCTACACGGAAACGCCGGTTGATGATTTTGTCGTTCGGAATCAGTCTCCTGCTCATGGGCATCAAGTTTCTGGCGTATCATCTGACGCAATCGCAAGCGGTACTGACCGATGCGCTCGAATCAATCATCAACGTTATGGCCAGCGGTTTTGCGTTCTATAGCGTTTCGCTGGCAGCGCAGCCCAAAGACCAGAATCACCCCTACGGACACGGCAAAATCGAGTTCTTTTCGGCCGGATTTGAAGGCGCGCTCATCATTGCTGCCGGAATTTTTATGTTGGTGCAGGGCATCCAGCACCTGCAAGCGCCCCCGGAGTTACAGGCGTTGCCCGTAGGCTCCGGCCTGTTGGCGTTTGCTACCCTGGCCAACGCGGTGCTAGGCTACTGGCTGGTGCGTGAAGGAAAGCAAATGGGATCGCCGACCGTTTCGGCCGACGGACGTCACTTGCTGGTCGACAGCCTGAGCAGCGTGGTGCTGTTGGTAGGGCTGGGCGCCATTCTGTGGACAGGCTGGTACTGGCTCGATCAGGTCTTTACTTTTCTGTTGTTGGGTGTAATTTTCTACAACGGTTACCGCCTGGTGCGCGAATCGGTCGCCGGGCTGATGGACGAGGCCGACGATACTACGCTGCAACAACTACGAGACGCCTTACAGGCCGCACGACGTTCGACCTGGATTGATGTTCATAACATGCGCGTTCAGAAATACGGTGCTGATTTGCACATCGACTGCCACCTGACACTGCCGTATTACCTCGATTTAAAAACGGCCCACGACGAAGGGAAACGGTTTGAGGAAGTATTGATTGGGGCCTCTTCCCACCGCGTGGAAGTTTTTGTCCATTCCGATCCTTGTGTCTACCAATGCTGCCCTTACTGTCACGTAAAAAACTGCGCCGTCAGGAAACATCCCCAAACGGTAGACATTCCCTGGACCATCGAGAATCTTTATCGCAATGAGAAACATTTTTCGGAGATGGATGCTCCGGTTGCTTACGTCCGCGACGATGTAACCCGCTGACAGCTCCTTCCCGTTTATAGTGGAGACAAACCAATGAGCCATATAAACAGGAACCCATGTTTAAACACTTTATAGCGGCAGGAGCACTGGCCCTTGTGGTGTGCAGTTGCAACCCCGAAAAGACCCAGGGCGGTAATGTCCCCGCCGGCGAAAACCCCGATCAGATTGTAGGCGATCAGACCGATGACCGCATGACCGGCCCCGATCCGGCCACGGTAGAGGTGGATGTAGACAGTGGTGACGTCACCGGGCCGAACGCGGGCATCAACGTGACCCCCGCCGACACCACCCCGGATACAACAGGAGGGATGTAAAACCAAAAGAGCCCACGGAAATCCGTGGGCTCTTTTTATTGTGTTATGAAGAAGAGGCTTACTCCTCCTCTACGTCGTTGATCGAAGCCAGTACATCGTCTTCAGGCTCCAAGAAGCCATCGCCCGTCAACTCGCTCACTTTGTTACGAATTTTCGTTTCGATTTCTTCCATCAGTTCCGGATTGTCGAGCAACGTGCGTTTGGCCGCATCACGTCCTTGCGCCAGTTTGCTGTCGCCATACGAGAACCAGGAGCCGGACTTTTTGATGATTTCCATCTCTACGCCCAGGTCAATGATTTCCCCGACTTTCGAGATGCCTTCACCATACATGATGTCGAACTCAACCACTTTGAAAGGAGGTGCTACTTTGTTTTTCACCACCTTCACGCGCGTCCGGTTTCCCGTAATGTTGTCGGCGCTTTCTTTGATCGCACCGATGCGACGGATGTCCAGACGGACAGAAGCGTAGAATTTAAGGGCGTTACCACCGGTCGTTGTTTCCGGATTGCCAAACATCACGCCGATCTTTTCACGCAGCTGGTTGATGAACACACAAGAACAACCCGTTTTGTTGATCGCACCGGTCAGCTTCCGCAGCGCCTGCGACATCAGACGGGCCTGCAAACCCATTTTGCTTTCGCCCATCTCGCCTTCCAGTTCACCTTTTGGCACCAGTGCCGCTACGGAGTCAACGACCACGATGTCGATCGCACCGGAACGGATCAGGTGTTCCGTGATTTCCAGCGCCTGTTCACCGTTGTCGGGTTGCGAGATCAACAGGTTTTCGGTATCGATTCCCAGTTTGCGGGCATAGGTTTTGTCAAAAGCATGTTCGGCGTCGACAAATGCCGCGATGCCGCCTTTCTTTTGAGCTTCGGCAATGCAGTGCATTGTCAAAGTGGTTTTACCCGACGATTCCGGGCCATAAATTTCGGTGATCCTGCCGCGGGGAATACCACCAATGCCCAGTGCGATATCCAACCCCAGCGAACCAGTCGAAATAGCGGGCACATCGACGACGCGCTCGTCGCTGAGTTTCATGATGGTACCCTTCCCGTAAATCTTGTCTATTCTCTCCATGGTGAGTTGGAGAGCCTTCATTTTTTCAGGATCATTTGCCATGCTGTAAGCTTTGATTTTTGTTTAAAATTACGAAAAAGCTGACAGGTATTCAACAGGAAAAAACGGCTTCTAGTGCCGTTCTTTCGCATAAAAAACAGGTTTTTTTGGGCTTTTTTCGCAACCGCTTCCAGGCAGGTTTATTCGGCCGGAGCGGGGGGCGCTGGCGGGGGAGGAGTCTCGCTTTTGGGCGGGGCGGGTGCCTCTTTTGTCTCCTTGTTATCAGGCTGTTTGGGAGCGGGCGCAGGTTTTGGATTGGCATCTTCGCCCACACTCGGCTTCGGAGCGTCAGTAGCTTTTTTCTCTGCACTACTTACGTCGCTTTGCTCAGGGGCAGCCGCATTGCCCTCGCCCGCAGGCTTGTTGCGGTTGGCCGGTTTGCGCCGCCGCCGGGGCTTGGGTTTGGGAGCTGCGTCCGCATCGGCACCGGGGGCAGCCTGAGCCGCCGGGTTGGCCGGTTTGTCTTCCAGGTTTTCCTGAACGGTTTTAGCCTGCGTTTCGGGTTTGCTCCGTACGGCAGGTTCCGCAGTATCGTGCGTTTTCTTGGGTCGACGACGGCGACGCGAATTCGACTTGGGCTTGCTTTCGCCGGGGGTATCGGTATCGGTAGTGCCTTGTGTCGGTGCCGTCGTAGCGCCGGCGTTGGGGTTCGGCTTTTTCTTGCGGCGTGGTTTACGAGGTTTGGTCGAAGGTCCTTTGTCGTCGCCGGTTGCGGCGGTCGCCTCTACGTTCTTATTAGGGTTAGGGCGCTTCCGTCGTTTCTTTTTGGGGCGCGGTGCCTCCGCACTATCGGTACCCGAAGCGCTCACCTCGTGCCGCGGCTTCTGCTTTTTAGACTTAGGAGTTGCTTCTTCCGCCTTTTTTTCGTTTTTCTCTTTTTTCGTAAAAAGGCCCGCCAGCTTGTCGGCCAGCTTACTAATCATGGATTGACTGCGTTTCTTCACTTTCTTGTCAGGAATGAGATGGGTTTCGTCCACCAGCTGCCCGATTTTCGCCGAGAGGTCTTTGCTGATTTTCTTTTTATACTTTTTATCGCTTTTTGCCATCGTATCGGGTGGATTTCGCGGTGATTTACTGACAAACCTACTCATTTTCAGACAATCTCCCGATTGGATTACTCCACGACCGAGGCCCCGTCTGCTTAGCGGATCACCACGTTTCCACGTGAAGTCGCCAGCGCGCGTTCTACTTTTTTAAGTTCGATGTGCATGCTCATCAGTTGGAGCTCCGTGTCTACATCACCACTTTTCTGAGCTTCCAGGATTTTTTCGTTGACGTCGTGGGTCATAAACCGAATCACCGACGTTTTGTAACGCAACACGCTCGTTTCCATCAGGTGCAGCAGCGTTTTGGGTTCTGTCTCGGACGGAATCGCAATTTTGAAGCGTTCCCACCAGCCGTCGCTGAGTTCTTCTTTCCGCACCAACAGATGAATGGCCAGTTTCTGAATCTCGCCGTCGCTGTGCTGCGTGTAGAAAGCAGCGTCGGGCACTTGCGTCTGGTTACGCAACTCGGCGTATTCCTGCCGGATTTTCTGGTGCACCGGATGGGTAAAATCGGCATCGGCCAGCATTTCGAGTAGGTGATCGCCCGCCGGGTAGCCGTCTTCGAAAAGCACGTTGCCCCACCCCATCAACAACCGCAACAGCTCGCGCTCGCCACTCTCGACTTCGTATTGCAGGGTGTTGTGCGGCGTGGATGCCTCGCGCGTTTCCGTGGGCAGAAACGACTCGGGCAGGCCACCTTCTGCCGAAGTAAATTCAGGCTGACTTTCGGCACGGTCCGATTCCTTCCGTGCCTGCTGCAAACGAATGCGGTTGCTTTCGGCCAACAGGGCGTCTTCTTCCACCTCCAGCATGTTGCTGACCTGCCGGAACAATACCGAACGTTTGATCGGATCGTGGATACGCGTAATGCTTTCTACCATTTCCCGGATCACCTCCGCCTTCCGGAACGGGTCATGCGTGTCGGCCGCCAGCAAGGAGGCTTTGAAGGTGATGAAGTCGACGGTACTCTTCTGAAGGTACTCCTTGAACGCCGCATTTCCCACGCGGCGCAGGTAACTGTCGGGGTCGTCGCCATTGGGGAAGTTGACCACCCGCACGTTCAGACCCGCTTCCAGAATCATGTCGATCCCGCGCAGCGAAGCTTTGATCCCGGCCGGATCGCCGTCGTACAACACCGTGATATTCTGCGTGTAGCGGGAAATCAGGCGGATTTGCTCTTCGGTCAGCGACGTTCCCGACGAGGCTACCGCATTGGATACGCCCGCCTGGTGCATGGAAATGACGTCGGTATAGCCTTCCACCAGATAGCAAACGTCGTGCTGCCGGATGGCCTGCTTGGCCTGGTAGAGCCCGTACAGCACTTTGCTTTTGTTGTAAACCTCGGTTTCCGGCGAGTTCAGGTACTTGGGCTGTGCGCCGCCAGGTTTAGAAGGATCGGTACGGAGAATGCGCGCGCCGAAGGCAATGACTTTGCCCGAGACGTTATGGATCGGGAAGATGACCCGCCCGCGAAAACGGTCGTAACGCTTGTTTTCATCTTTGCGGATGGTCAGGCCAGCCTTTTCGAGCAATTCTAGCTGGTAACCTTTCTTCAGGGCCGCATCTGTAAACGCGCTCCAGGCCTCCAGACTGTAGCCGAGGTCGAATGCTTCCAGGGTCGCTTCGGTAAAACCACGCTCCCGGAAATAACTCAGCCCGATGGACCGCCCTTCCTCGTGGTTTTTCAGTGTTTCCTGGTAATAGCGCGCAGCGAATCCCAGCACGATCATCAGGCTCTCGCGTTCGTTTTGGGCCTGACGCGCCTCGTCGGTCTGCTCTTCTTCTTCGGGAATGTCGATGTGGTACTTCTTCGCCAGAAAGCGAATGGCCTCGGGGTAGGTGAGGCTCTCGATTTCCATCACGAAGCTGATGGGGTCGCCGGCTTTGCCGCATCCGAAGCACTTGTAGATGCCTTTGGCGGGCGAAACTGCGAACGAGGGCGTCTTCTCCTGATGGAAAGGACAGCAGGCAATCCAGTTGCTGCCGCGTTTCTTAAGCGAAACGAAGTCGGAAACAACTTCCAGCACGTCGGCAGTTTGCCGAACCTGTTCAATAATCGCGGGAGAAATCATAACTGCCAAAAGCCTCGAACGAAAGCAAAGATACGCGATCGCCCGAAGCTTTTGGCAGAGAATATCAGGATCAGGCTCCGATGGCCATCGGTTCGAGAAGTGTCAGGTCGTAGCTGGTCACTTTCCCGGTTTTGCTGTCAGTTTTCAAGTGGACGCGGAACCCGTGGTACTCGCACCAGCGCCGGAAACGACGTTGAATAAAGTCGAGATCACTCATGGTTAGTGCACCCTTCTTTAAGCCGAAAATTCCATTGATTACGTCGGCACCCACGGAAGCATACCCCAGGGTTACGATATCGTCCATCAGGTAGTGCTTGAAATCCAAGCTCGTCACGATATTGATGATGGCTGTAGGCTGTGCGGTCATGTATACGTGCTCTCTCATGGCATTTTCATTTATACGTGAAAAAGTTTTGTGATGTAAAGATAGATTCTCGTAACAATAAATACAAGAAAAATATTGAAAAGTTTGTTATTTGTTACCAGCTAAGGTTTACGGCGTAGATGAAGCTTTTTTACATGTTATCGCTCTATAGCCACACAATGCCCTTATTTCTACGAACCAAAGCTAAAGAGATTCGCATTAATAATAATTATTTCAATAAAAATTATTATTAACATTACACACATGACGTAAGAACGAAGGAAAAGGTTGCCCCCTTGGGAGAAAAAGTTGAGGGCACGAGTCCGCATAGCCTCAGGCAGGCCAGGAGAGGTAGAAAGAGGTAGAATTAGAAACAGAGCGCGGCGGCTCCTAGCAACCCCGCATCGTTCCCGAGGCGCGCCCGCCGAATGACCAAAGGTTCCAGGTAGTAGGGCGTCAAATAGTGGCGCATGATTTTCATGATGCCCGGCAGGATAAACTCGAACGTAGCCGACAACCCACCGCCAACTAAGATGGTCTTGATATCCAGGAGCCGGATGGCACTGACCAACCCTTCGCCCAAAATCTCGCCGACCTCCTGCAACACATGCAGCGCCAATACATCGCCTTGCTCGGCCGCCGTGATCAGTTTGCGTCCCGTAATGGGTTCGTCTTTGTGGGCCACAATCCGGGTTTTTCCCCAGTAATCGTTAAGCATGGCCTCGGCCATGTTGACAATGCCGCGCTTCCCAATGTTGCTTTCCAGGCGCCGCTCGAAACGCGATACCACATGCCCAATCTCCATACTGTTGCCATCGCCACCGATAAAGATCTTGCGGTCGATGATGGCCGCACCGCCCACACCGGTGCCTAACGTGACGAACAGGTAATCTTCAGGCATCGCTTCTCCCGAGAAATAATACTCTCCCAAGGCCGCCGCATTGGCATCGTTTTCCAGCCAGAACGAAAGGGTCGGGAATTGCTGCTCCAGGTAAGCGGCAAGTGCCACGCCATTCAGCTCCGGAATGTTAGGAAACTCCAGTCCTGTCCGCCGGTCTTTTGTCAACGTTCCCGGAATACCGATGCCCACTCCGGCTACCGGTGGGACCTGCTGTAGGTAAGCGGCAATGGCTTCGGCTAATCGTGCTTCAAAAGGACCATCCGTACGCCAAGTGAGGGTGGTGTAAGTCAGGCGGTGTTTTATGTTTCCCTGGGGGTCGATCAACCCCATTTTAACGTTGGTGCCACCGATGTCGATGCCGAGGTAAATGCTCATTATCAGGTTGTTCTCGTTGTGAGAGGCTAAAATAAAGCACCTCTTGCGTACACCCCAAGCGTTTGCTGCTTTCTCTGTGAAATAGGTACGTGGGAAAGATCGGCGCATGGGCTGCGAACGGCAAGTGCAGCACTTCGAGTAGTTTCGTTTTTCAATTGATTAACCATCCAATTTCTTCATGCAGTTCGAAAAGTTTCGCGCGTATTGCCTGGACAAACCGGGAGCACACGAAGAGCAGCCGTTGGGCAACGACTCGTTTTATTACAAGCTTGGTGATATGGTTTTTGCCATTGCCGACAAAGGAGAGGAATACCGCCTCACGCTGAAGTGTGATCCACAGCAGGCCATCGATCTACGCAACACGCACGCGTGCGTCAAACCCGGCTACCACATCAACAAAGAACACTGGAACACGTTTTTGATGGAAGCCGTCGAGGAATTACCCCTATCTCCCTGGATCGACCAAGCGTACGACCTGACACTCAGCAAACTAAGCAAGAAGAAAAGAGAGCGTTTGGGCCTTAGTGCCTGACGGGTCCACGCTTTTGCCATTACCTTTGTCTGAATATTGATGGTCTCTACTCCTCCCATGCAACTCCATAAACATTACCCGCTCAAAGCACTGAATACCTTCGGGATCGAAGCCTACGCTGCCTATTTCGCGGTGGTGCGCGACGTGCCGACGTTGCAAGAATTGCTGCGCGATGAAACGTTACGCAACCTGCCTCTACTGATTTTAGGAGGCGGCAGCAACCTTCTCTTTACCCAGGAAGTGTTCGAGGGGCTGGTCCTTAAAATGGAGATTGGGGGCATTACGGAAGTAAAACAGGACGAAGAGCACGTCTGGCTGAAAGCCGGTGCCGGAGAACGGTGGCACGAAGTGGTGATGCGCACCATCGAACTAGGGCTATCGGGCATCGAAAATCTATCCCTAATCCCCGGTACGGTGGGGGCGGCGCCCATGCAAAACATCGGGGCGTATGGAGTGGAAATCAAAGAAGTATTCGAAAGCCTGGAAGCGGTACGCATTGCCGACGGTAGCCTGCATCAGTTCGATGCAGAAGCTTGTCGTTTTGGGTACCGGGAAAGCATCTTTAAAAACGAGGCGAAGGGTCAGTACATCATCACCTCGGTGACCATGCGCTTGAATCGACAGCCCGTTTACAATGTGTCGTACGGCGCTATCAAAGATACGCTCTCCGAAATGGGAGTCGATGCCTTATCGGTACGCGCTGTTTCTGAGGCCGTCATCCAGATTCGTCAGAGTAAACTTCCCGACCCGGTTCAGATCGGGAATGCGGGCAGTTTCTTCAAAAACCCGGAAATTGACGAAGCAGATTTTTTGCGTTTGCAGCAGCAATATCCCCAAGTGCCGCACTACCCCACCACACCCGGGCGCGTAAAAGTGCCGGCCGGGTGGCTCATCGATCAGTGCGGTTGGAAGGGACGCCGTCTCGGTAACGTAGGCGTTCACGACAAACAAGCGCTGGTACTGGTCAACCTGGGTGGGGCGAAAGGTTCGGAGGTCAAAGCCTTAGCCGAACAGATCCAGCAATCGGTCCAGGAACGGTTTGGCATCGCCCTGACCCCCGAAGTCAACTTTATATAAGGGCGCGACGACTAGTTAGAAACGCTAGCGGCCGATTGCGCACGCGCCTGCTGCGTAACAAACTGCCTGTACGTGTTGGTTTCTTCCAGGAATCTTTCTTCCACCAGCTGATCGATCTTTTCCAGTTGCCGGGAGCCGGGCCGCTTCAGGTCACGCGCTTCGCCACTCTCCAAAGCCTGTAAGTACGCTTTGTACTCGGTCGAACCACCCGCATAGTTTCCCCGCTCTACCGCACGAAGGCATTTTTCGTGAAACTTCCGATCGAACTTGTAGTGCAGCAACACCGTGCTGACATCGGCGACACGTGCATTGGCACAGAAGTGGGAAGAGTAAAGCACCGGCGACACGCCCTTGGCAGGATAAATCAGCGGATGCTTAGTCAGGTTGGGATGCACGCCAAAAATGGTCTCGCGTACCCCACCCCAATGGTACCTGATGGCTTCGTTCGAAGGCGTACAGTTAAAATACGGAACGTAGGGCTCTTGCGTCAGGTCCGTATTGTTATACCAATTGCTCTTGCGCGCAAATTCAGATCCATCTTTCGGCCACGTATCCGGGTCGCCCTCCGGAAACATGTCGAGCATGTGGCTCACGACCGCTGTATACTGATGCTGGTTGAGATACGCTAAAAATTGCGAAAGGCTGATCTGGTCGGAACCGGGAAAGTCGAATCGCTCGTCGATGTCCAGCACCAGACACCAGCCCTTCTGGCAAAAACGATCGATCAGATACTGACGAAATGCGTACTTATAGTCTTTGTACGACATTTTGGTCTGCAAAAGCGTTACCTGTGGATGCGCGGAGGCCAGCTCGACCGTACGGTCGACAGAGCCGTTATCCAGCAACACGATGTGACGCACGCCCAACCGGAAATGGTGCTCCAAGAAAGAAGGAATGTGCTCTTCGCTGTCGCGCATCAGCCCGATGACAATCGCATCGGTAGGTGTTGCCTGAAGTTGGAGAGGGCCACTGAGGTGCTGAATATGACGATGTATTTTGGGTCGGTCAATAAAGCGATAGCGAACTTGTTCCCAACCACGTTTCACCTTGCGTCCAGCCGATACTACAAAACCGGGAAGCGCCATAACCAATTATAGTTAAATTTTTATTTGAAATTATTCAATAAAACAAAAGTAGGCGTTTCGGGAGGATTTGTGCTCATCATTCGATGAATACCGGAAAATGGACGGCTGTTTATAACAACAAAAAGACGTACGACTACGCTAGTTTGATTTCATCAGCAGATCTCGGACCATCAATTCCCACTCGGTGCGCAACGGACCCGAGGCGGTGGGCTGTGC
Organism: Catalinimonas alkaloidigena; assembly: GCF_900100765.1. Classification (NCBI taxonomy): domain Bacteria; kingdom Pseudomonadati; phylum Bacteroidota; class Cytophagia; order Cytophagales; family Catalimonadaceae; genus Catalinimonas; species Catalinimonas alkaloidigena. The sequence goes on from NZ_FNFO01000003.1 coordinate 589,102, forward strand.
AGCACGGCGATACCAGTAGGCAGCGTTACCCAGGTCGCCTTCTTTGCGGTGAAGGTAGGCATGCACCCACGAACCCGCCGCACTTTCGTCATCCTGGGCGATCTGATGCGCCTTTTCCCAATCGTCTTTTCCTTCGTACCACAGGGCTCGAAGGGCGGCCGTTAGTCCTGTAGGGGGAGTAGGCGACTGCAAGGAATGCTGAAATTCTTCGAAATTCATCCTGGTCAAAGATAGCAAAGCTTACTGAACCCGAAGCACTTCCAGCGGAGGCCGTCGCAAGATTCCCCGGTTGCCACTCAGCCCGATTGCGATGGTGAGCAAGGTGATGACCGCACTGGTCGCCAGCACTGGCCAGAAATCAGGCACGAACGGCACTTCGAAAACAAAATACGCAAGGCCCCAACTGGCCAGCAGCGAAAGGCCAACGCCCGACAGCGAAGCCAGCAACCCCAGCATCAGGTATTCGACAACCGTAATGCGGAGGATTTGCCGACGATTAGCCCCGAGGGTGCGCAACAAAACACTTTCGCCCAGTCGCTGAAACCGGCTGACCAACACCGAGCCGGTCAACACAATCAGGCCGGTCAGGATGCTGAACCCTGCCATAAAGCGGATCACAAACGCTATTTTGTCAAGTACATCGCTGAGCGTATCCAAAATTAGCGTCAGGTCTACGACCGAAACGTTCGGAAACTGTTGCACCAGGGCTCGTTGAAACGCAGCGGCCTTCTCTACCGCTGGTGCTGCCACGGCCGCTGCGGGCGAATTCCCAGCCTGCGGCAGGCGGGTCAACAGCACAAAAAACTGCGGAGCGGCTTCCAACACGCCCGTCGGAAAGACCACCAGAAAATTAGTTTGCACCCGATTCCAGTCGATCTCGCGGAAGCTTCCTACCTGCGTCTCGACCCGTCGGCCCTGTACGTCGAACGTCACGGTATCGCCCAGTTCGACACCCATCCGTCGGGCAAATCCTTCTTCGATCGAAATGGCCGGCAGCACGCCCGCCGGGGCAGTTCCTTGCCAAACGCCATCCGTCAGGGTTTCCGAACTGATCAACGAATCGCGGTAGGTAACCCGGTATTCGCGATTGAGCGAACCTTCCGAAACGTCGGCGGTGGTATCGGCCAGAAGCGCTTCCCGCGAACGCCCGTTAATTTCCGCCAGCCGCATGGTCACGATGGGCACTTCTTGCAATACGGGCAGTCCATTGGCGCGCGTCAGTGCGGCAACGGCCTCTCGCTGCGTCGGTTGGATGTCGAACAAGACCATATTAGGCCGTCCGGCTTTCCCCGTAAAGGCCACCTGGCTCAGCAGCAGTTGCTGTGTGAAGTAGAGTGTGGTGATCAGGGCAGTTCCCAATCCTACCGCAATCAGCAACGTCATGGTCTGGTTATTTGGGCGAAACAAACTGGCGAGCCCCTGCCGCCAGACAAAACTCCACCCGACCGGAAAGAACCGACGTGTTAGCCAGATGGTAGCGTACGCCACGCCCGCCAACAGTAGAAAAGCCAGCAAAATTGCTCCTGAAAAGCTAAGTGCTTCCTGCCAGGAGCGCAACTGCCACCACGTGAAGCCAAAGATAAAGAGCCCGATCAGCACATAAACGCCATAGAGCCAGGGGTCGCGCCCGTTTTGAGCAGGTTCGTAGGAAGCACGCAGGGCCAGGAGTGGCGAAACGCGCCGGATGGAGAGGAGAGGAGGCAACGCAAACAGCACCGACACCAGCAATCCGGTCAAGACACCTTCTGCAAAGGCACGACCCGAAACGTCGCTCGTGACCTCGAACATCAAAAAATCCTGCAGTAATTTGGGCAATAGGCTTTGCACACTACTACCGATCGCACTGCCGACCACCGCTCCGAGTAAGCCAATCCCGGCGATCTGAATCAGGTAGATCAGAAAGGCTTGGTTACCAGGCGTGCCCAGGCAGCGCATCACCGCTACGGAAGGCAATTTTTCGCGCACGTACACAAACACAGCGCTCCCCACGCCTACACATCCCAGCAGCAACGCCACGAACGCGACCAGATTCAGGAAACGCGTCAGATCACGAAACCCACGCCCCAGGCTGGCTTTTCGGTCGTCAACGGTTTCAACGTCGACGCGCGCCACTTTCAACTGCGCTTCCAGCGAATCGGCCAATACGGGAATGTCGAGCTGCGTCGCATTGAGTTTGAAAAAATAGCGGTATTTCACGCGGCTGCCCCGCTGCACTAGCCCCGCTTCCTCTAGTTCTGCGCCGGGAATGTAAACCACGGGCGCTACGGTGGCAGTAATTCCCGACTGATCGGGCGCTTTCTGCAAACGTGCCACGATGGGCAACGTCACGGTACCGACGCGCACGCTATCGCCCACCGCCACGCCAAACTGCGACATAACGGTCTGATCGACCAGGGCACCTCGCTGGGCCGCAAAGTCGATTTGGGGCAGGGTTTCAAAATCGCCGTAGAACGGATACTCGCCCGAGAGCGCTCGCACCTGCACCAGCCGGGTACCTTCGGTTTTCGGGAAGTAGACCATCGAAGCAAAGCTGACTTCTTGGGCCACCTTTTGTTCCGGAGCCAGCGCGACGATGGAGTCGACCACATGTTGAAGGGCAGAATCTGGCGCCAGGTTGCGGTCCAGCATCAGGTCGGCACCCAGCAATTCGCGGGCCTGTCGGTCGATATCGCGGCGCAAGTTGTACCCGAACGAGTTGATGGCGACCAGGGCCGCAATGCCCAACACAATCGCCGCCATAAACAAAGCCAACCGCCCGCGATTTTTTCGGCTGTCGCGCCAGGCCATTCGAAAAAGCCAGGAAATCCGCATAGAATATAAGTTTCTGATCTGCCTCAAGGGTCGTTGTGGCCCAAAGCCGGTATCGTTTCGACAGGTATTTCCGTATGAACAAGAAAGTAAAACGAACAAGCTTATGTACGCAAGACCTCTGAATTTAAATAAAGAGCGAATCGATGATTCTGATAGCCAGGAAGTGAAGGAGATCAAAGAGAAGATTAACGAACTGGTAGAAGAATATAACTCGCTCGGTGAAAATTACACAGAAGACGAATTCTTTATGACCGAAGCCAACTTACTAAGCGACCAGATAGGGTTGCACCAGCAAAAGCTGAAAGAGATGGGCGCGAGATAAAAAAAGCCTGGTTCTGAAAAGAGCCAGGCTTTTTTTTAGAAGTCCTTCGTCGGCTATTGCACCTCTTTTTTCAACTTATCCTTAAACACCTTCCGAAATTTTTCCACCTTCGGTTTGATCACAAACTGGCAATAAGGTTGCGATCCATTCAGGTTGAAGTAATTCTGGTGATAATCTTCGGCTTCGTAAAATTCTTTGAACGGCACTATCTCCGTCACGATGGGTTGATCGAACGCGCCTACGTTGTCCAACTCTTTCTTGTAATGCTCTGCCAGCTCTTGCTGCCGGGCGGTATGGTAAAAAATTGCGGAGCGATACTGTGGTCCTACGTCGTTCCCCTGGCGGTTCAGCGTTGTTGGATCGTGGGTTTTGAAGAAGACTTCCAACAGTTCGTCGTACGTGATTTTCGAAGGATCGTAATAGATCTGCGTAACCTCAGCGTGGCCCGTAGTACCGGTGCACACCTGTTTATAGGTAGGATTGGGCACATGCCCGCCCGAATATCCTGATACTACTTTTTCGACCCCGTTGAGGTCCTGAAAGACGGCCTCGGTACACCAGAAACACCCCGACCCAAAGGTGGCGGTATCGACCTGAGCACTCAGAGGTTCGTTTTCTTCGTATAGCGGTTTGGAGTCGACCTTACCCAGGCAGCTGGCCAGAAAGCCCGCGAGTAACGTCAGCAAAGCCCATTTCGTCATCTTCTTTTCGGTTGTATGTGTTACCTGAAAAGTGAAATGCGACTCGGAAGGTTCCCGGAAAAAGAGCAAGTGTCGGCGGCACGACCTAGGATGGCCGCCGCGCGGAGGGCAGGAGGTGCGCTCCCTAATACGTAGCCATGCTGTGATCGACCTGCTTGGCCCAGGCGTCGATGCCCCCCACCAGCGTGTAGAGATTGTCCACCCCGAGGGCATCTTCCATAAAGCGGATGATGTTGGCGCTGCGCAATCCCTGATGGCAATAGAGTACGACGGGTTTGTCGGTGGCTACCCGTTCCAGGTTTACAGGAATGCGGCGCATCGGGATAAGTTCCGCTTCTTCAAGATGGCAAATTTCCCATTCGAAAGGCTCGCGCACATCGATAATTTGCATTGCTTCCCGGCGCTCCAGCCTTTCCTTCAATTGGGAAGCAGTGATTGATTTGGTTCGGGAAACGTACATAATCGTAGTATTCTGGGTGAACTGTGCCGCCGTAAGTAACGAGGTAATGAGGGTATTTGCAAGGGCTCCTATTTTTGTTGTACTGAGTTGAGACGAATAAGTTTAGAAAAATCTGAAAAGATTAGGAAGATGCCTCTTTTTGTTGCCGAACCTTACATTCCCGCCGCGGCGGTGCCTTACTGTCGCGCTTTGTGGAACGAGGGCGCTTTTGCCTTGCGAATTGCCCGATCGCGCCGCTCTAAACTGGGTGATTATCGGTATGATCCCGCTAAAAATCAACACTTTATCTCCGTAAACGGGAATTTAAATCCGTATCAGTTCCTAATAACTTACATCCATGAAATTGCCCACTTTCATGTGCAAAATCGCCACACCCACCGACCGGTAGCGCCCCACGGCCGCGAATGGCAGCACTGTTTTGCGCAACTCATGCAGCCCCTCCTGGAATTGGATATTTTCCCGTCGGACCTACGCGACGTCGTGGTAACAAGCCTGCGCAAACCGCGTGCTTCGTCGTGCACAGACCGAGCGCTTTACAAAGCGCTACAGGCGTATGATGCCAACGTTGCACCCAACGAGGTATTGCTCGAAAGCCTGCCGCCCGGTAGCTTTTTTACATTTCGTAAGCGGGAGTTTCGGTGGCTCGAACGCCGCCGGACGCGCATTCTGGTGCAGGATGTGCACAAAAAACGCAACTACGTGATCAGCGGTCTTGCCCGGGTCGCGCGTCTCGATCAGCAACAACCCGCACCGCTCATGCTGCCCGTTTCGCGCACGGCACCCGGCGACTGGTTCTTACTGGGCACGCGGCGTTTTCAGCACGAACAACAAAAACGGACCCGGTTTGTGTGCAAAGAGGCGGGCTCGGGCCAGCGGTACTCGATCCATGGCGACACGTGGGTAACGCCCCTCAGTACCCCAACCGACGCACCATGAGTTTTTGCACCAGTTGGTAGAAGTGGAGTGGCTTCATGGTACGCCAGTTGTCGATTTCGAGCGTACCACCAAAGTTGACGTAATAGTCGAGGTGGTACTTCTTCCATTCGGTCTGGACAAAATCGCGGAAGTTGACGGCGGCAATCCAACCGTCTTCCACATCGTCGAACCACTCTTCGTAGTAGTCCTCGTCGCCACCATGGAAGTTGAGGATGTTCTCTCCGATCAGAATGTACTGGTTAATGCCCCGCCGAACCATGTAGTCGATCACGTTTCGCTTCAGGTGCATGATGTCGTTGTGCAGGCAGTCGTTCCACTCCCCGAACATCTCGATGATGGCGAACCGGTGATTGTAATCCGCAAAAAGTATTTTTATGTAGAGGGTTTCTGACCCAATGAAATCCCACAGCGGGTGAATGTAGTACCCGTAGATATCATTTTCGTAGGCCAGCATGTTGTAAGTCCGCCCGTAGAAAGGCGAGCGCTCGTCGTCTACCGACGAGTAGTACTTTTCCCAATTGTAATAAGGCTCAATTTCCTGCATAGTTTTCCACTGCTTGCTTCACGCTTCCCCATTTTTCCAAGAGCGCACGGGCTTCCGCTTCCGGTATGTGTAACGCTTCCATCACCATGCGAGTGCCCCGCTCCACCAGTTTCTGATTGCTCAACTGCATGTGCACCATGCGGTTCCCTTCTACGCGTCCCAACCGGATCATCGTAGTAGTGGTCAGCATGTTGAGCACCAATTTTTGGGCCGTGCCGGCCTTCATGCGTGTGCTGCCGGTCACAAACTCCGGCCCCACGATCACCTCTACGGGAAAATCCGCCTGTGCGGCCACCCCACTCCCCGGATTGCACACAATACACCCCGTCGTGATGCCGTGCTGACGCGCATTGCGCAAACCTCCGATCACGTAGGGCGTGCGCCCCGAAGCGGCAATGCCCACCACCACGTCGGCGGCGGTGATGTCATACGCCTGCAGATCTTTCCAGGCCTGCTGCTCATCGTCCTCCGCAAACTCGACAGCTTTACGAATAGCGCTATCGCCTCCGGCAATCAACCCGATGACCAACCCGTGTGGTACGCCATACGTCGGGGGGCACTCCGAAGCGTCCACAATGCCGAGGCGGCCACTGGTCCCGGCTCCGATGTAAAAAAGTCGCCCACCGGCTTCCATCTTCGCCACCGTAGCTTCCACCAGTTTTTCAAGCTGCGGAATGGCCTTGGCGACGGCTTCCGGCACGGTACGATCCTCTTCGTTGATGTGGTTCAACAGATCGCGTACCGACATTTGTTCCAGTTGGTTATAGCGCGAAGAAGATTCAGTAATGCTTGTCATCGGATTGGGGTAAAGCGTAAGGATGTATGAAAGGTAAAGTTCGGATTTTTTCGGCCTTTGACGAAGCGTCTCAGCCGATTTAGCGGAGCGTTTACGATCGGTTGATGCTATCGTAACGCGAGAGGACAGCACCGGTGCCTCGACGGAGCGGCGGTCCGCATCCTACCACTAAGCCTATAAAAAAAGCGCCGACTACTGCCGACGCTTTTCTCGCACATAAACGTGCTATTTTATTGTTTCGTCACTTTCAGGAAGTAAACCTGGTCGGGAGTGTCCACTTCAACGCGCAGGAAGTATACGCCTGCTGAGCGGTTGCTCAAATCGAACATCACTTCCGGCGACTTCAGGTTATCGAATTTCCACTCGCCAATCTGCTGCCCCCGTACGGTGTAAGCCTTCACGTAGGTGTAGCGCGGCGACCGGGTAGTCGGATCGAAGCGCAGGGCAAACTGACCTGAGCTGGGGTTCGGATAGAGAATGAAAGGATTGGAGCGCACCAGATTGGAATCGTATACGGCGCTCACCACACCGCAACCGCCTTCCTGCGGACCTTTGCCCGACGGCGCTACGTTTTCGTTGTTCACGTAGAGGCGATCCAGGTAAAAGCCAGGGTCCCGGTACGCAATTTCGATCGAGTTGTAACCGCTGGTTAAGATGAACGAGCGGTCGCGCATCCAGTTCCATTGGAACGTAGAGGCCGTTTTCAGGCCGTTCCACAGGAACCATGCACCACCGTTAATGCGCACCCAGCAGGCATTTTTGTTGGTAGCCGGTGCCAGGGCTCGCGCGTAAATGTAGTACGCCCCCGTGGTGCTGATGTGGAAGTTGAAACGAACAATGTCAATGTTGGTAAGCGAGTCGGGATTGGGCTCAAACACGTTTTGTGCGATGAGCGATACCCCACCCGATGGGTCGGCCTCGGTATTGTTCTGCTTCCACTTGGAGCCCACTTGAGCACACTCGGCCTCCAGCCAATAGGTCGTAAACGTAGTAGTGTCGTCGATGTTCGAGGCCAGCGGCCCCAGCACCGATGCGGCAGGATCGAGCGTAGCGACGTCGGTAGCAATCATGATCTTGTCCAGTTGCGTCCCACTCTCGCGGCAGGCAAAATCAATCGTGTTCAGACCTTCGGTGAAACTGAACGTCCCATCGGCAAGTTTACCTTTGCTCCACTGAAAATTAGGCGATTGGTTTACGTCAAAGAGTTTCCAGTCGCCACCGTTCAGGCGTACCCAGAATGAGTTCGAGGCGGCCGTTGTGGCACGTACGCGTGCGTACAACAGATAAGCCCCAGGTGTTTCGATCGTAGTTTCGAAGCGAACAAAACTACTGATGGTATCATCGGCGGCCTGAAGTGCGCTGACTTGTGCGCCCGCATAACGTGCTCCCGAAGCTAGAATGTCTTCCGTAATCAGCCAGCGACCTCCCACTTGGGCGTGCTCGGCTTCCAGCCAAATGTTGGCGTCTTGCGCGGCCGATACGGTAACGTATGTTTTACGTGCGGCCGTAGCGCCGTTGGCATTGATCACAGTCAGCGTGATGGGATGCGTTCCCAGCGGTAAGTTAACCGTCGGAGAAACGCCCGTGGCGCGGGGTTGCCCTTCGATGTCCCAGAGGTAATCGATGATGCTGCTTCCGGCGGCGGGTATCGACGTGCTGGCATCCAGCATAACCGCTTCCATCCCGTTGCCATCGGCGTCTACTACCTGCGTTACGGCCTGGATCTTGGCCACGGCAGCGGCCGAAGGCGAAGTGCAGCTAACGGCCGGAGCGCCCATGTCGGCAGGAGCTGTGGCCGAAGAACTGATGATGAGTTTGTCGAGGCGGGTATCGCCTTCGCGGAACGTAAAGTCGATCGTATGGGGGCCGGCACTTAAACTGAAGGCCGAATCCAACATTGGAGCCCACGCATACCCACTGGCAACCGGCGTGCTCCACAACCGCCACGCGCCATTGTCAACACGAACGTAGAATGAGTTGCGCGTAGTGTCTATGGCCAGAATCCGGGCAAAGGCGTAAATGTTTTCAGCCTGTGAAAGAGAAAATGTAAACCGGATCCGATCAGTGACTTTGCTACTCGGCAAATACCCATACTTACCAATAACAATCAGGGATTTTTGGCCCGAGGCATTGGCGTCAGTCACGTACTGCCAGGCTTCGCCCACCTGCGTACATTCTGCTTCCAGCGAGATCGTGGTCTGCGCAATAGCACTTTGAGCAAACCCAAACGCTATACAAACGCTAGCTCCTAGCGTACGCCATAGCGCTACCTTGGATAAGGTACTGCGTAAAGATTTCAGCATAACTTGAGATGTGTAAATTAAAAGTTAATACGAGACTTTAGGCTATTTGTTACTTGCTACCCACAGTTCGGTGGGCGGCAGCTCCGTGGCCGTCGGTCTAACTATAAAAAGGTGGCCGATTTTTCCTCCCGAAAATTTAAAATCAAGCCACAATATTAGCAGTCATTCCTGAAATCCAAACCTATGCCTTTCGACAATAACCACTTCATTACCAATTTTTTATGGACGGGTTATAGCCAGAGTTTCGCTGTCTGTTGCCAAAATGCGCTCTAGTTGCAGGTAACGCGACTGGCTCAGGTAATTCGCGTCGTTGTAGTAAATAAACAGGCAACTTCCTCCTTTTATTTTATCGATCACCTGCTGATACACTTCCCAACTCATGGCCGGACATCCGTAACTACGCCCCAGGCGTCCCACTTTTTGGATGAACGCTTCGCTGACGTAGTCGGCACCGTGCATTACCACGGCCCGACGGCGCGCGTTGTCGTTGTATCCCTTATCCATACCGTCCAAGCGCAAAGAGTAACCGTGCTTACCTTGGTAAGTTTCTGCAGTAACGTAAAATCCGATGCTGCTCATATGGGAGTCGGGCGTATTCGAGAATTTTTTTGCCAGATCAGCGCCACTTCCCTGGCCGTGCGAGGTGTAGGTGTGCAGCACCAGGCGGCGTTGCACCATGTCGATGACGTAAAGGCGCTTTTGAGAGGAAGGGAGACTAAAGTCGATTACGGTGAGCGGAGCTCCGGGACGAAGGGCCCCCTCCTTCGCGAGGTTGAGGTACCCAATGTACGCTTGCCGGAAGGCGGTATAGTTGAGTTTGCCTTCCAACCCGAACGTCGTGTAAACCTGTTGGACCCGGTATTCAAACTCGTACTGGCGTTTGTCGTTCAGGTCCGTGTCGGTCGCCCGGGCAGGCGAAGAAAAAAGAGCGAGGCTGGAAAGGATCAGAAGCAGAATCGGGTTGAAGAAGCGCGTAATCATGCTGTTCGTTTGAGTGATCGATTTGCGAGCGTCCTTCTAACCTCAGTTGAGTAAAGATGGTTCCTAGGCGCCTTGCACTTATCCTATCAATACCTTCACAGAAATTCGACTTTATTGAATTTTAACAATAAACCTCCCTTCCGTCCAAGTTACCGGAACCGCACCACCACCACGGTTACGTCGTCGTGAATGTCGTTGCGCTGCAACCAGGTTTTGCCCAGCGTGCGAAGTTGGTCGGTGATGTCGGCCGGCCCTCGCGACGCCGCCAGTTCATGAAAGCATTGCCGGATGCGCTCATATCCCAGCATTTCCCCGTCAGCGTTGGCTAGTTCGGCCAGGCCATCGGTGATGATGAGCAGCAAATCGCCGGGTGCTACCTCGCTCTCAAACTCGTTGAACGAATGCTTCAGGTCCGAGCCCAGGAAGAGCCCTTTCAGCAGAATGGTCTCGGTCGTGTTTTGCTGCTTCCGATGCAAGAACAGAGGTGGCATCCCCGACGAAGCGATGGACAGTTTGTGGTGCTGGTAGCGCACCACCGTCACACCCATGTACATGGCTCGCAGGCCCAGATTGCGGATGCCGACCGAGATGCGCCGCAAAATGCTGGCGGGTGAGTAATGGTGCGCGAGGGTCTGGAAGTAGCTCTTGGCAGTGGCCACGATGATGCCTGCCTTGAGACCATGACCGGTCGCATCGCCAACCGCCAGTGTGACCGACTCGGTCTCTTCTTCGTAGCTGTAGTCGTAATAGTCACCGCCCACTTCGGTGGCCGTTTCCATGTGCATGTCGAGCTCGATGCAGGTGAACGGGGGAAGCTCCATCGGCAGCATCGACATCTGTAGTGTACGTGCTTCGTTCAGCTCTTTGCTTTTGCGCTCGTTTTCGGCCTCAATGGCGCGATACGCTTCCTGCAACTCGAACTGGCGCATTCGCAACTGCTCCTGCGTATGCTCCTGTTGCGCCAAAATCTCTTTGAGGCGCTGGTTGGCGGTGCTTAGTTCTTCCGTGCGTTGGGAAACACGCGCTTCCAACAGGTTGTTATTCT